>CAZZGX010000046.1:0-37621 GCA_964653715.1 uncultured Candidatus Saccharibacteria bacterium | reverse complement strand
CAGAAGCTGTCAAAAACCGCTCTGCCGAAGAGGGCTCGCTTGTGCACGAAGCAGTCCAAAAGCTCACTATTGGCGAGGCGTTCACGGTTCCCGAAGAAATACGGCCGGCGGTTGAGGCATTTGAAGTATTCAATAAAGAACGCAAGATTTTTTTTCACCCGCAATTTGTCGAGCAACAGGTATGGTCCACCAAGCATCGCTACGCGGGAACGGTAGACGCGCTTGCGGAAATTGACGGCAAGTTTGGCGTTCTCGACATTAAAACTTCCACGGGTTTTTATCCGGAATACAATTTGCAGACGGCGGCGTATGTGCAGGCACTGCAGGAATACGAGACCAAACGGACCTTAAGCCTGCCGCGTGAGATTGAGACGAGCTGGATTTTGCGGATCGATCAACAAAAAGTTTGCCAAAAATGCGCCTCCAAGCTCCGGGAAAAAGGAGGTAGAAGCAAAGTTCGAAATGGGAAGCGAAACGGTTTTCCAAATTGCCCCGAGGGTGAGCATGACTGGGGAGAGATGATAGGAGAGGTTGAGCTTAAAGAATTTCCATATTTTTTTAGGGATATTAAGGCATTTCTCGCGGCAAAGACGCTTTGGGAGTGGGAAAACAACTACTGGCTTCGCCAGATCGGATATTCGGCATAATATGAGAGTTCGTAAAAATATCGTACTTTACCACAACCCCTGCGGTGATGGGTTCGGCGCGGCGTGGGCGGCGTGGAAAAAATTTGGCGATAGAGCGCGATACATCGGCGTAAACCACGGCGATCCGTTGCCAGCGAGTATCGGCGGCAGCGACATTTACATTCTCGATTTTAGCTTCCCGCCCGAAGTTATGAAGAAAATCTTAGCGACGGCTCGGCATGTCGTGGCGCTTGATCATCATATCAGCGCCAAACACTCAACTTATATGGCGAGCAACTACATGTATGACCTCAAGCACTCGGGAGCGGTCATTACATGGCGCTACTTTCATCCAAAAAAACCTGTGCCGAGTATTTTACGACACATCGAGGATATCGATCTCTGGAAATTTGCCTTGCCAAAGACACGCGAGATTGTGGCGCATATAAACAGCTACCCCTTTTCTTTCAAGCGCTGGAGTGCTTTTGCGCGCGATCTCGAGCGCGGGAAAAGTCGCAAAAAAATAATCGAGAGTGGGGCTGCCATTGTCCGATATGAGGAGGAGACTGTGCGCCGCGCGCTTGGACGCGCTCAAGAGGTACGTTTTTTGGGCAAGCGCGTCCTCGCGGTGAATGCAACCTCGCTTGTCTCGGAAATTGGCAATGTGCTTGTAAAACGAAAAGGGCCGTTTGCCATCGTATGGTCAGAGAAAAACGGCAACATTGTCGTGAGCTTGCGCTCGAATACCTCTATGGATGTTTCCCGCATTGCCGCGCGATTTGGCGGCGGTGGACACAAACGCGCGGCGGGTTTTTCTTTTGCCGCGCGAAATTCATTTCCATGGAAACCCATAAGAAAATAATTGTTTACACCGACGGAGGGTCGCGTGGCAACCCGGGGCCTGCCGCCGCTGGTGTCGTTATCCAAAACGAGCGGGGAGACGTCATAAAAAAATATGGCGAGGCGCTCGGAATTCAAACAAACAACCACGCGGAGTATTTCGCGGTTGTCTCCGCTCTCAAAAAATTGAAACAACTTTTTGGCAAGGAGAAAACACGCTCGCTCACAGTCGAGATTCGGATGGATTCGGAGCTCGTAGTACGCCAGCTCTCCGGCCAATATAAAATTGAAAAAGAAGAGCTCTTCCCGCTTTTCATCGCGGTATGGAATTTAAAGTTGGATTTCGGATCTATTACATTTACCCATGTTCCAAGAGAAAAAAACAAAGAGGCCGATCGTATGGTCAACGAAGCGCTTGATGCCGAGTCTCCACAAACACTTCTATGAAAAGGACTTTTTTTTTGATCTTGATGTTTACAGTTATGTTTGCGTGGGAGATTTTTGTTGAGTTTTTTGCTTCGTATAACGTTCTTCGTCTTATTAATATTTATCACCTAGATAAAATTCTCCATCTCATCGGCGGCGCGTTCATCATGGGTCTGCTTTCATTTACGGTAAAAGATGGAGGCGTCTTAAAACTACTCCTTTTGGCGCTTCTTGGGGCGCTCATCTGGGAGCTTAGCGAAGTACTCTTTGACCAAAAAGTGCAGTACTTTTTTTCTCATAGAAGATCTTTTTGGCTTGAAGATACGGTGGGTGATATTGTTTTTACCATTATTGGCGCATGGCTCTACCGGGCGCTTGTAAAGAAAGTTGACGAGCGCTAGTCTTGGGTATGAATTTGTTGCTCTGGGGCACCTCATTTGTTATTGGTGTTTTTGTCGCTTCAGTGTTTGGGTTCCCGCACGTGCTTTTTATTCTCTTCGCGTGCGCAGGAGCTCTTTTGATTGGTGGCGCGTTTCTCGACCGCAGATTTTTGCTCTCGGTTGTCATCATTTTTGGGTTTCTCCTTGGTGTCGCACGCGCTGATAGTGGCCCTTTCAAATTTTCTTTTTTGGCGCCTTTTTCGCATCCGCTTGAGACGGTCCGCATTTCCCTCGAATCAAATATTTCACAAGCTTTTCCTGAGCCGCACGCTTCTTATTTGAGAGGCCTTCTTGTTGGTGTACGGTCAACATTGCCACAGAGTCTCAAAAAAGCGTTTGCGCAAACCGGAACGTCCCATTTGATAGCGCTTTCCGGATACAATGTTTCCATTATCGCTGACAATCTCAACTCTTTGTTTGGCTCATTTCGGTTCTCTATTCTAGGCATTCTTATTTTTATTCTTGCAACGGGTGCCTCGAGCTCCGTGGTACGCGCCGGAATTATGGGAATTTTGGCTCTATTCGCGCGCCGCTACGGACACGTGTTCAGCGCATCGCGAGCGCTTTTGATTGCCGTAGGAATAATGGTTTTTGTAAATCCTCCCATTCTTTTGGGCGATATAGGCTTTCAGTTGTCGGTTCTTGCGACTTTTGGTCTCATTGTACTTTCGGGTCCCATCGCTAAACGCCTCACGTGGCTTCCGCAACGTTTTGGATTTCGCGAGGCGGCTTCAGCAACTCTTGCCGCCGAAATTTTTACATTGCCGCTGATTCTTTACTATTTCGGAGGCTTTTCGATTTTCGCTCCGGTTGCCAACATTCTCGTTCTTGTGACAATTCCTGCAACGATGTTCTTCGGTTTTGTAGCGGCTCTCATGGGATATGCGAGCTCCACGCTCGCACCCATTGCCGCGTGGCCGGCGTATCTCCTCCTTTCCTACCAGCTCGCGGTTATCAATTTTTTCGCTGGTCTCGGTTTTTGATTTTACTTTTTGCTGAAAGATTTGTACGAATTAGCCATGTCGTTTCGGAAACAAACCGTCCTTCTCGTCTTAGCTCTTTGGGCAAGCCTTATTTGGTATGCTGTTTTTAATGCTTCAGGGCGCATGCTCGAAGTTTCGGTGCTCAATGTTGGCCAAGGCGATTCTACGTTTATTCGGACAAAAACTGGCAATCAAGTGCTGATCGACGGAGGGCCGGGCCGCGCGGTTCTCTCAGAGCTTTCTCGTCATATGCCGGCTTACGATAAGTCAATCGATGTGCTTATCGCAACGCATACCGATCTAGACCATCTTGGGGGGCTGGTCGAAGTTCTGAAATCTTATAGTGTTGGCGAGGTCATTGAAAATGGGCTTCCTGCAGATACGCAAGTGTATCAAGCGTGGGAAAAATTAATTAGTGAAAAGCATATTCCGCGATATGTGGCGCGCGTGGGGGATCGAATGATGCTTGATGCGGGAACGACACTTGATATCTTGGGTCCATGGCCGGAGGACTTTACTCCGATTCCTCAAAAAGCAAATGAAGCAATGATTGTTTCGCGGCTTACGGAAGGAGCGAATTCATTTCTTTTTATGGGAGATCTCGAGCGGTCAGATGAATTGCGCCTCACGCGCTCGGGGCTCAAAATTGCGAGCGATGTTTTGAAAGTGGCCCACCACGGCTCACGTTTTACGTCATCCGAGTTGTTTCTTGAAAGAGCTGATCCCAGTTACGCGGCAATATCCGTCGGCGCCAAAAATTCCTATGGACATCCCACTCAAGAAACGCTCGATCGCCTTGCACACACGAATGCCAAACTTTTTCGTACTGATCAGGATGGGACAGTAACTTTTTTAAGCGATGGCAACGCCCTTACGCTCGCGCGAACGAAACAATAAAACTTGATCCGACTCCAGTAATAGACTCAACATCGATTGTGCCATTCATGGCACGGACGATTGACTGGGCAATCCAGAGGCCGAGTCCGGTGCCGTTTACGCGTCGTGTTTCCTCGGACTTAACTCGGAAAAATTTTCGGAAAAGCTGTTTTTGATCTTGGGCGGAAATACCGATGCCAGTATCACGGACTTTGATATAAACTCTCCCATCTTTTTCATAAGTTTCCACAAAAACGCTGCCCGTTTTTGTATATTTAATGGCGTTTGAAATAAGATTGGTAAATACTTGCCGAAATCGATCAGGGTCGACGTTTGCCTGCCCAAGTGTATTTTTTTGATAGACAAGTTCGAGCTTCTTTTGGTCTGCTTCCGCCTTGAAACTCGCAATAACTGGCGAGATGATATCGGAGAAGCTCGTCGCTCTCGGTTCAAATTTCATCCGGCCCTGCTCGATTCGCGAGACGTCGAGGATATCTTCAATGAGTTTCGCAAGCCGATCCGCGGCTGATCCGATTTCCGCGATTGTTTGAGGATCGGCGGCCTTTCCCGAAAGCGCGTCTATTTGCCACTTGATCGCGGTAAGAGGCGCTCGGAGCTCGTGCGAGGCGATAGAGATGAAGTCATCTTTCATTGCGTCTACTTCTTTGAGTCGCCGATAAAGTGTCGCGTAATCTATGATTCGCGCGTGGCGTAAGAAAAGAACAAGGATGAGAAGAAGGATAAGAGCAAGGAACCAATACGCTGTTCGCACGCGCTCGGCGAAAAGCCTGTCGATATTCGCGACGGAGACATTGGTCATGATGATGCCAGTTAGGTTTTGGTGGTCGTCGGTGACAGCTCGGAATGCCTGCCAATGGCGACCGTCTTCTCCCAATGTGGGGAAGATGAGCGATGTTTTTGGCTCGAGTGCTACCGAGCGGTAATAGTGATCGTTGGATTTGTCGTTTGCGCCCACATCCGTATCACGAAGTGAAGCAATAATTTTGATTACGCCGCCTTGATAGGTTGCCACTTTAAATTCTTTGATATTTTCATTTTCCGCGGCAATTTCTTTTATTCGCGCTTGGAGGTATGCCGGATCACTCAATCGATCGCGCGCAAACCCCACGAAGACGTCTTGCAAAAGCCCGATCTGGTTTTTTTCAAGGCGTTCGAGATTGTCGATCGATGCTCCCAAAAACTGCTGGCCGCTCAAAAAGAAAGCGACGCTTACGCCTACAAAAAGAAGAAGAGTGTAGATAATCTGTGGGTTTGACCGAACGAAGAAAATTCCCTTTTTAAGGCTGTTCATGGTGACCGGCGGAGGCCGATAATGATCAGCGCCAAGCCTATGACGCCAAGCAGCAAAAGCAGTCCGATGAGAACTGGTTGATTTCCAAAAAAGCTCGGCTTAGTATTTTCTGAGGTGATAGTGAAGGCGTTTTTGTCGAGTGTTGCCGCTTCAGCTTGCTTTACAAAGGGAATCGGATCACTCCTCGCAATTATTTTTCCCGCGCCATTCGTCAGGGTTGCATAGATCTGATGAGTACCATCCTCAAGTTCTTTATCGAGAATGTAGCTCCACTCTCCGTTGACGTTTGCTTTTACCGTAACAATGATGGGAGTTGAGAAAATATAGAGGGTTACGAAACTTCCGGGAACGGCTTTACCGCTAATCGAAATTCGATCCGCGGTCTTTGTTCCATCCGATTTTAATTTCGTACGCGTGACCGATACCGCAACGACGCTAAAAAGATCATTTCGCACGGTTCCGGCTGATTTAGGATCTTCATACGCCACAGTAGTGGAAGGCGCTGAATCTCTAGGGTTGGTTCCTTTTAAAATTTCATCTCCGTCTGGCACGGAGTCCTTATCGCTATCCTGGCTTAATGGATCTGTGTAATATATCTGTGCTTCATCGTAGTCGGAAATTCCATCGTGATCGGAATCGAGTGCCGCGTCGTCAGGTGTGCGTTGCGAAAGAGCTTGGAGAGTGTCAGTTGTTTTCTGAATATCGCTTTTGATCTTATCCTTAATAACTTCCAAGTTTTGTTTTTCCTGTTCGGGTTCCGGCGACGGTGGCGCGTTTGTTCTCGTTGGTGCAAGTGGTGCTGGGGGAGGCAAGGGAGTCTTCATCGCATTGACAATTGCGAGATCCGTAAAATTGCTTCCGTAAAAACCAAAAGAGTTTTTAATCTTTACCACCAGCCCGTAGAGTCCATTGGCAACGGATCGCGAGTCCCACGCGTATTTCCATTCGGAGTTGCTTCCGGGAATCAAGAGGGCCTTCCCAATAAAACGCGGAGCAGTCGAGCCTCGAGGAACAACATAGAGCTCGATGGCCTCGGCGTTTTCCACTTGCACGCTAATCTCTAGAAGGCCCTTGATAACACCTTCCTGTGAAAGTTTTAAGAAAATGGTCGGATGTTGTGGCGTGGGAGCTCCTGACGTAGGTGCGGTAGTCGCAGTAGGAGCTGTTGTGGGCAAAATTGGCGGCGGAGGCGGTAATAATGACGGTGGCGGGGGCACGAGATTTTGGATTGATGGAGGAGGCATCAGAGGGCTACTGTTATTGTTAATTGAAATGCTGGCGGGAGCGGCTTCATAAGATCCAGCGCTTGTGGTTACCTTTGCTGTTAGGCTGTAATCTCCGAAAGGAACGTTTGAAGAATTCCACATAAAATACCAGCGAGTCGGATCACTGGTCATCGGAAGAGCATTACCAAGAAAAAGCGGCGCCGTAAAAATTTCACTTTGGAGATATATATCTATATCAGTAGCGCCCCGTGCCTCTTCAACCCGAACAAGCATCGTCCCCGGAGTAGTGCCTTGTTGGAAAACCACAAAAGCCGTATCGAGAGGCGGAGGCTCGCCTCCGGTAGTATCGGCTTTTGTTATTGCGACAAAAAAAAGAAAAAAACCGAAAACGAAAAACAGTTTTTTAGGAACGTGACGACATCTTTCCAATTTCATGCGAATGCTGTACGATTTCATTATATTATGGAAAAGCCAGAAGAAGAAAGGACACTTATTCTTATTAAACCCGATGGCGTAAAGAGGGGGCTTGTGGGTGAAATTCTTTTCCGGATTGAAAAGCGGGGATTGAAGATAATCGCGCTCGAGATGATCTGGCCCACGCATGATGAAATGGACAGCCACTATCCGAAAGACAAAGAGTGGATTACGGGACTTGGCCGCAATACGGCCAGGAGCTATGAAGAATTTAAGATTCCTTCGACCCTGAAAGAGGATTACGGGACGGAGGATCATCATGAAATTGGCCTTAAGGTGCGCGACTGGCTTGTTGATTTTATGATTTCAGGCCCTGTCATCAAGATCGTTGTTGAGGGGCTTCATGCAATTCGCATGGTTCGTAAGATTGTTGGTCCTACGATACCCGCGTTTGCTGAAATGGGAACGATCAGGGGAGATTTTTCTGTGGATTCTCCCGTGCTTGCCAACGTCCAAAAGCGCGCCGTTCACAACTTGATTCATGCTTCAGGCAATTCGGAAGAAGCTGCCTATGAGATCAACCATTGGTTTCAAAAATCAGACATTCACAGCTATAAACGTACGGAAGAGGATAGTATGTTTTAAGCGATATGGTGAAGATTTCTTTTTTTGGCGGAACACAAGAAGTAACGGGAGCCAACTATCTTCTTGAGACTGAAAAAACAAGAATCTTAATTGATTGTGGGATGTTTCAATGCCCGCGTTTTTGTTCTGTAAAAAACCGCGGTGATTTTCCATACGATCCAGCCTCGATCGACGCGCTCCTTCCAACGCACGCTCACATTGACCATATTGGTCGTATCCCAAAGTTAGTAAGCAAGGGTTTTCGCGGAACGATTTATTCAACTCCTCCGACGCGCGATTTCGGGTTTCTTATGCTCGAGGATAGTCTCGGCGTTCTTGAAAAAGAGGCGAGTCACGAGGGAGAAACGGGCGCCCTGTATACGCTCGACGATCTTGACTCGGCGATGAAGCTTTGGAAGGGAATTCCCTACGGAGAGAAACTGACCATTGGAGATTTTGAAATTTGGTTTCACAACGCAGGACATATCTTGGGCTCTGCGATGATAGAGATTCATGCGGAGGGCAAGAAGATTCTTTTTACGGGAGACCTTGGAAATGTTCCTATGCCGCTTCTTTCCCCACCGGAGAAAATTTCTGGCATGGATGTTATCGTTATAGAATCCGCATACGGAAACCGTATTCACGAAGATATTGATGAACGGAAGGGAAAACTTGAGCGGGCCATTGAAGATACCGTGCGAAGGGGCGGCACACTCATCATTCCGTCATTTGCGCTCGAACGGACCCAGGAACTTCTTGTCGAATGCAATAATCTTATCGAGCACGGGAGAATCCCGCGCGTTCCTATTTTCATAGACAGCCCGCTTGCTATCCGCGCCACGGAAGTATATAGGCGGTATCAAGATTATTTCAACGCCGACATGCGCGCCCTTATCCGCAGTGGGGATGACATTTTCCAATTTCCTGGGCTTCATTTAACGCTTCATGCCGAGGATTCCAAGGCGATTAACAACGTCCAAGGACCAAAGGTTATTTTTGCGGGAGCGGGAATGATGAATGGCGGCAGGATATTGCACCACGCGCGGCGTTATTTGCCGGATAAAAAGAACATGATTTTATTTATCGGATACCAAGCGGCAGGATCTTTGGGCCGCCGAATACTGGATGGCGAAAAGCGCGTAAAGATTTGGAGGGAAGAGGTTCCCGTGGAAGCCGAAGTCCGCTCCATTCGGGGATACTCGGCTCATGCCGACACGAATGGTCTTTTTAGTTTTGTGGAAAATAACGCCGAGTCGCTCAAACGTGTTTTTGTGGTGCAAGGGGAGCCCGCGGCAAGCCTTTTTCTTTCGCAGCGAATCCGCGATTATCTCGGGATCAACGCTACCGCTCCCGAGTTTGGAGAGATAGTAAGCCTCTGATACACTATTATGGTGAAACCTTCTCGCCATACTCATTTACAGCTCAAATTCGGCGTATCGGGTGCTGCCGAAACGGGTCACTGCAGTAAAGACGCTCTTGAAAAAGCAAAGCTTATCGGAAAAAGCATCGCGGAGGCAGGAATTGTGCTTGTCAACGGCGCCACCACAGGATTTCCGTATTGGGCGGCAATCGGCGCGAAAGAGGCCGGTGGGTTTACGATTGGCATCTCGCCTGCGCTCTCGGAAGATGAACACGTCAATTTTTATAAATTGCCGATTGATTACATGGACATGATTATTTATACGGCCTCGGGATATTCCGGACGCGATGTACTCCTGACCCATTCCGTGGACGCGGTCATCATCGGATGCGGTCGTATTGGAACGCTGCACGAGTTTACCGTAGCGTTTGAGCAGAGAAAACCGATCGGCGTGCTCACGGGCACTGGAGGTACTACTGATATGCTTCCTGATATTATTCGTACATCGAGTCGCGGGGCTGACAACCCAAATATTATTTTTGAAGCCGACCCCGCCATTCTCGTGGGTAAGTTGAAAGAAACAATCGAACGTTTGAAATCGCACGCTGTCTAGCATGGCTTTTGAAGGGCTGGGACTTTTGGTAGGGATGATTGTGGGTGCGGGGATGTTTGCCTTGCCATACTCCGTAGTCTCAGCAGGCATCTGGTGGTCGCTTTTCTATTTTGTTCTAGTTGGTGGTGTTGTTACCGTGTTTCATACGCTCTACGGCCACATACTTTTTTATCATCCTGAACGAAAGCGCCTTCCCGGATATACACGTGAATATTTTGGTCCTGTGGGGTATTGGGTTGCCTTTCTTTCACGTTTTTTGAGTTATTTGGGGTATTTGCTTGTCTATGGGGTTTTGGCAGGCTTATTTTTGTCATATATCGTTCCCGTATCTTCGAAGAGTCTCACGGTTTTATTTTTTGTCGTATCGGGTCTTGTTTTACTTCTTAAACCTAAGCGTGCCAATATGCTGAATGCTTGGCTTGCCGCGATTCTTATTGGTTTTATCATTTTTTTATTTCTTATTCTCGCCCCGCGGCTTCATTTTGAAGATATGCCGCTTCACGGAAACGGTACGGACTGGTTTCTCCCATATGGTATTTTTCTCTTTGCTTTTTCAGGAGCCTCTGTTATCCCCAAAGTAGTTGATGTTTTCCACGAACAGCATCGAAAATTATTTTTCCAAACGGTACTTGCCGCGACAATACTCGTTGGATTTTTGTATTTTCTTTTTATTCTCTCGATTGTGGGAATAGCCGGACACACCGTAACTCCTGACGCGCTTGGCAGTCTTCGCGCCTCAGGTGGGGGTACGCTTTTTATGATAGGAACCATTATCGGGATTCTTGCCGTCGTTACCTCATACTTTGCGCTCGGGCTCGAACTTATGTTTACATTTGAATACGATGCAGCGTGGCCGCACGCGCTTGCGTGGGCGGTGTCCTCGTTGGGACCGCTTGCTCTCTATTTGCTCGGCATTAATAATTTTATTTTAATCTTAGGAGTTGTCGGTGCGGTTGGTGTTGGCATTGAGGGTATTTTGATTCTTCTTTTGGCGCGAAAGGTTCTCCGGACAAATTTATTTTTGGTGTCGGCTCTCCTCACTCTCCTTACGACGGGAGCGCTTATTGAGATTGCTGGCGCGGCAAATATTTTGTAAACCATGTAGCTTAAACCATATGGCTCATAAAAAAGAACTTCTTGAGAAACTTCAGCAAAAAATGTCAGACGACAGAAATCTTCCTCTTCGTGGTTCTACGCTTGTTTTTGGTGAGGGAAACGTTGATGCCGATGTTTTGTTTGTAGGAGAAGCCCCCGGTTTTCACGAGGATCGTCTCGGTCGCCCTTTTGTTGGACGCGCGGGCAAGCTTTTGGACGAGCTTATTAAAGAAATCGGATGGAAGCGAGAGGATGTATACATTACAAATATCGTAAAACGCCGCCCGCCCGAGAACCGCGACCCGCAGCCCGAAGAAATAATAGCCTACGCGCCCTATCTTACCCGTCAGATCGAAATTCTTAATCCGTGCGTCGTAGCACCCCTCGGCCGCTTTTCAATGAATTATTTTTTGCCAGAGGCAAAAATTTCGCGTGACCAAGGAAAGGTATTTACAAAAGACGCACTGGTCATAGTTCCTCTTTTTCACCCGGCCGCGGCTCTCAGATCAACCGAAGTTTTGAAACAGCTTCGCGAGAGTTTCAAAAAATTGCCCGATATAGTGCGAGGCAAGATTACCAGAGAGGAAAGTATTTCAACAAAGAAAGAACCATCGAGTGCGCAACACAGGCTCTTTTGATACGAAATAACAAAAGAGCCTGTCCGGAGACAGGCTGAGAGTGAGGTTGGTAGGTTGTAGAAGGGCGGGGAAAGCGAGGCGTGCGATGAGAATTGAGCGAGAGTGGTGTAGGACACCGGTGGCAAAAGATGAGCCAGTTGAGCGCTCCTCCTCTTCGTATACCGTAGCTTCCGTATGATGATCTTTCTTCATAATACCATATCAAGAATTTTTGCAAAACTTTTTTCGGGAAGCTGTGGATAATTATTCCTTTGATTCCAAGCACCAATCGCAGAGTCTCGTCAAGGAGGAGACTAATTCAAAAAAATATGGCACACTATACGCGTTCTCTCTCAAGAATATTTTTCTTTATGATAAAACAGGAAAAAGTAAAAATAGAACGGTCCGCGGGGGCGATTTTGTTTCGCAAGCGTGGCAGCAGGGTACTCTACCTGCTTCTTCAGCATATGCGGGGGCATTGGGCGTTCCCCAAAGGACATATTGAAAAAAATGAAACCTCAATGGAAGCCGCCCGCCGAGAGATTAAAGAAGAAACGAATCTTGAGCGAATCCGTTTTTTCCCCGGGTACAAAGAAACTATTCGTTTTCGTTTCAAGTGGCCGCCCAAAACCAAAGACGCAGAATCTCGCCTCAAATTTGTTGTTTTTTATCTCGGGCAGGTTTTTGATTCAAGGGTAACGATATCGGACGAACATAGAAATTTTCAGTGGGCGTCATATGAGAAAGCTATGAAGATGCTCAAACATCGTAATGTCCGGGATCTTTTAGAAAAAGCCGAGGCGCGAATTACGGGATCACATAGAAAAATATGAATCTTTTGGTTGCAATTATTATCGCGAGCATTGCTGAATCTTTAGTCTCGTTCTTTGCGAGCGTAGCCGTTATTTTAAATGAACACCGCGTGCGGCGCTTCGTACACTGGTTTATCAGTTTTGCGGTAGGGGCGCTTCTTGCTGTTGTATTTTTTGATGTGCTACCCGAGAGCATTGATCTCATCGGGGTACAAAGTGCGATGCCGTGGACGCTGGGTGGATTTCTTTTATTTTTCGTGTTTGAAATGTTTTTGTCGTGGTATCATTATCACGAAGAAGAAGTTGAGACGTCGTCCTCGGTCGGATATCTGATCTCGGCGGGAGATGCACTCCACAATTTTGTAGACGGCGTGATCATCGCGCTTGCTTTTGGTGCGAGTTATTCATTGGGGATTCTTACCACAGCCGCAATTTTACTGCACGAAATCCCCCAGGAAGTGAGTGATTTTGTGCTGATGATACACAGCGGTTTTTCAAAACAAAAAGCGCTCATATACAACGTACTTGTTTCGCTCACGACTTTGGCCGGTGCGCTTGTCGGATATGCGCTTACTTTTTCCGAAAACTATCTTGGTTATCTGCTTGGAATAGTTGCGGGCAATTTTCTCTATCTTGCCGCCTCCGACCTCATCCCCGAATTACGACACAAGCATCGTTCTGCCTCTTCACTCGCGCAACTCGCGCTCATTTTGGGCGGCATCGCCGTTGTGTACTTGCTCGGAGTGCTTTTACCTGAATAAAAAACTCACATTGCTTCTTTCATCACGCCCTCAAAAACCTTCGGATGATGTTCAGCGAGTGTTGCGAGGATTTTTCGATCGAGTTTGATGTTCGCCTTTTTTAACTGGTCGATGAGCTTACTGTATGAAACTCCGGAGGCGCGGGCGCCCGCGTTGATTTTAATATTCCAGAGCGTGCGAAAGTCCCCCTTCTTTTTCCTGCGATCATGAAACGAATGCGTATAGGCGTGCAGAAGCGCTTCGCGGGCTGCGCGTTCCTTCTTCGAGCGTTGCCAACGAAATCCTTTCGTTTTTTTTAAAATATTGCGCCGCCGCTTGAGCGACGTTGTACCGCGTTTAACCCGAGTCATGAATTGGGCAGATAGCGGTTTTTAATGATTTTTCCCAATAAAAACTCTTTCCATCCTTTACGATGAAGTTGTTTGATCCGGCGTTGTTTTGCGCTGAAGTGGTTTTGGTGTGGGGAGCGTTTTAGAATCTTTCCGGTTTTGGTCACCCTGATTCTTTTCTCCACCGATTTGTTTGTTTTTGCCATGGTCTGGTTCTATGGTAATGAGAAGCCCCCGCGGGCCTTTTTTTGGGCCTTCAGCTACCTTAAACGGGGCAGTGATGGCCTCGAGGATTTTTTGCAATCGCTCGCTGATAAATTTTTGATCGAGATACTTCTCGCGTCCGCGAAGAGTCAATTGGATTTGTACTCGGTTTCCTTCCGCCAAAAACTCTTCTGCTTTCTTTGCTTTTAAGACGAGATCATGCGCGCTGGTCCCAAGGCGCGCGCGAATGCCACGGATTTCGATTTCTTTAGATTTCTTGCGCGATTTTCTGACTTCTTTTTCAAGCTGGTATTGATACTTACCCCGATCCATAATCCGTACAACGGGGGGGCGAGCGGTAGGTGAGATCTCGATCAGATCGAGCCCCGCATCACTTGCGAGCCGCAGCGCTTCTTCGCGAGATAGTATCCCTAAATTTTCTCCCTCTGGGCTGATGACGCGGAGTTCCGGAGCTTGGATGGCGCTATTAAATCGCGGTCTTGGTATCAATGTTTTTTAGTGTATACGTGCGAATGCCACGTGTCAACCCAGAACTTTCCTATGTTACAATAGAAACATGCAAAGAACTAGGATGAAAATTTACACTTCGGTATGATCTCGGCAATCCGCAGTTTGGATTTTACACTTTTTATGTACACAAACGGATTTGCGGCAAATCCCCTGTTCGCATGGTGGATTATTTTTTTTGGAGAGTATGTAACATATATCGTCGTCGCATTTTTCTTAGCAGGGATTGTTTTTTTTCCTAGGCGGCGCAAGATGCTTTGGGCGGCATTTCTTGCAGGAGGCATGGCGAGGCTCATTTTTGTGCCCGTTATCAGATTTTTTTACCACCGCCCGCGCCCCTTTCTCGTGCTGCAAGAGGTCCATCAACTTCTTAGGGACTCGGCATATTCATTTCCATCAGGGCATGCATCTTTTTTCTTCGCTGCAGCCATCGTTCTTTTTGCCTACGATAAACGCTGGGGGGTTTCGTTTTTTGTTCTCGGAGTTTTGGTGTCCGCGGCACGCGTGGCGGCAGGTGTTCATTATCCCTCGGACATATTCGGGGGTTTGATTGTAGGGGTTGTCGCCGCGTGGCTTTTCTTGCTTTTCAAAAAAAGAATTGCAGGGGTCATTTAATTGAAAAGCTTGTGCAGACAAATTCGATATGTTTCAATGCGGTTGGATATAGGTCTTTGACGGAGTTGAGTTTTTGGAAGTATGGCGGCCTCGCGCCGTCTTTTTTTGTTTTGTAAAACTTTTCTAAAAAAGAAAAAAGCCCTATGACGCTGCATAGAGCTTGGGCGAATGAGGTTCGGACTCCATCAGGATTTGTGGGCTGCGCTAGGGAGTCACCGAGAGGCCGCGATTCATAAGACGCACAATGAGTTTCGCGTGTCCTTCCCACGAGCATGAAGCTATTGCATTATCATCGGCATCAAAGATTCGGAAGTAGAAACCACGCTTGTACTCCTTCGTTTCGACCTTCTCGTAGCCGTAGGGTCCCGGCGCTCTCTCTTCGATGGAATCCGTTTCAGCTAGGAGTTTTCCTACCATTCGATTGGCTTCATCGGTGTCGTCCATGAGATGTCTCCTTTTCTAGAACAAGAATAGCACCCTTAGATGCTATTATCAAATTCAGCTTTTTCAAAAGAAAGTCCCTCGTCGGTTTACTCCTCGGGGCACTAAATTCGGCAAACAAAAATAGCACTTTCGTGAGTGCTATTTTTTGCCGAATTTGTGGAGACGGGGAGAATCGAACTCCCGTGTGGAGACGAACCCAAAGAAAATTTGTACAGGCGTACTCAAGACGAATCTTAAGGAGTGTTCGACATATTTCGCTTTTTGCTATCGAACATTGCAAAAAGCTAGTTCGAAATTATAACACCGGCGATCCGCTCATCGAACTGTTGCGGGCCGATGTCTTCCGGCACAGTGGCCAGAAGAATACGCTACCGGTTAGGCAAATGCCATCGCCGGTTGGCGGTTAAATAAGTTTGCACTTATTTGATGCGGGCAGTTTTGAAAGAGACGCCCGCAACTCTTGCCTGATTTTCAATGTGAACACGGTCTCCGTCGAGGCCTTGCGTCCCCGAAATATACCAAGTGAGGGATCGGGATATTTTGGAGAAACGAGGTTACAGATTTTTGAGCTCGCGTTCGATTTTGCGTTTCGCTTCGCGTTTTTTAATCACCTCACGCTTGTCGCTTTTTTTCTTCGCACGCGCAACCCCAAATTCGAGCTTCACTTTACGGCCTTTATTATACAACTTAATAGGGATCAATGTCAACCCCGGCTCTCGCGATTTACCCGCAAGATATGCTATTTCCTTTTTATGGAGAAGGAGTTTGCGCGTCCGATCGGGCTCATATTCTTTCGGCGTATTGCCTGGTTGATATGGAGCGATTGCAGCGCCCACGAGGTAGGCCTCAGCGCCGCGGATAAGAACGCGAGCGCCCGCAAGGCGCGCATTATGAGCTCTTGCCGATTTTACTTCAAAACCAAAAAGCTCGATGCCCGCCTCAAATGTTTCGAGAATTTCATAGTCAAAATGTGCTTTTTTGTTTTCAGTAAGCATATAATAGTGCTGTATCTGTAGTATAGCCGCCAATTTTAGGTTAGAGTAGTCTTATTAAATATCGCGCGTATGGAGGCGAATATTAAAAAACAAATCAAAGAAATTATTCGGGCCGAGGCTCCGGAGATTTCGTTTTCCGTTGAGCGCCAAGAAGTGGCTGGCCGCGGAGACTATTCCTCAAACATCGCTTTTTTGCTCACAAAAAAAGATGGCCGCGCGCCGCTCAAAATTGCCGAGGATCTCGCCGGGCGGATTTTTGAAAAACATCAGGATATTTTTTACGCGATTGAGGTGGCTCCTCCCGGATTTTTAAATTTTTTTCTTTCGGCTCATTTCGTGGCCGAAGCCGCACAGCATCTCACAATTTCTAAAAAGCGGAAAAATCTAGGAAGAGCAAGCGTAGAGTTCATATCAGCTAATCCCACAGGCCCACTCCACATCGGCAACGCGCGTGGCGGGCCCATTGGTGACACAATTGCGGACCTTCTCACAGAGGCAGGTTACAAAACCACGCGCGAATATTTTCACAACGACGCGGGGGCGCAGGTTGGGAAGTTCGCTGATTCTCTTTGGTATTGGTATTTACGCGCCCGAAAAATTCCCGCTGAATTGCCAGAAAACGCTTATGAGGGCGAGTATATAAAAGAAATCGTAGGAAAGGCGAGCAGGGCGTTTTTGAAAGATCCAAAGGGCAAAGAAAAACTTGCAGCTTTTGCGTTCACGCGTTTTTACAAAGAAAACTTTTCAGTTTTAAAAAAGCTCGGGATTCGTTTTGACCGGATTACCAAAGAAAGTACACTCGCGAAATCAAAAACAAAAACAGTTTTAGCGGAGCTTAAAAAAAAAGGATTGCTCGTTAAAAAAGAAGGGGCAACTTGGTTTAGCGGAAAGGGCGGACGCGAGTCAGTGGTGGTCAAAAGCGACGGGACACTTGTGTATTTCGCAAACGATATTGCGTACCACAAAGAAAAATTTAAAAACTTCGACCTCGTGGTGGACATTTTGGGCGAAGGGCACGAGGGGCATATTCCCAAGCTTCGCGCGGTGGCCGATGTTTTTGGGTTTCCAAATGATCGATTTAAGATTGTTGTTCACGGGCAGGTGAATCTCCTGAAAGATGGAAAAATTGTAACCATGTCCAAGCGCCGCGGCAATTTTGTGACGGCAGGCGAGGTGCTTCGTGAGGTAGGCAAGGACGCGTTTCGGTTTTTTATGCTGCAATATAGCCCGCGATCCAGCATGCAATTTGATTTGGAACTCGCAAAAGAGCGCTCAAAGAAAAATCCGGTGTATTATGTCCAGTACGCCCATGCCCGCGCGTCAAGTATTTTAAAAAAAGCGCGCGCGCCGGCACATCTCAACAAAATCAAATGGGAGCTTCTTGATACAACGCCTGAGTTCGAGCTTTTGAAGGAAATTTTGTCGAAGCAAGAGGTCGTTGAAGATACGACGGAGGATCTCGAGGTCTCGCGTCTTACGCGCGCTTCCTACGAGCTTGCCCGCGCGTTTACTCATTTTTATGAAACAACCCCCGTTCTAGGCAAAGACAAAAAAATAGAGTATGCGCGCCTAGGACTGGTACAGCTCTCTAAAAAAACACTCGCTGACCTTCTCCGCCTCATGGCCATTTCCGCTCCCGAGAGGATGTGATACAGTATTTTTTATGGACGACCCAAAATTTATTATTATCGGATTAATCGTTTTGCTTTTTGTTTTCGGAGGAATCGTCTGGCTATCTTCCGGAGGGAAGCAAACGCAAACTATCGTGGATCAAAATCAACCCCCTCCGCCCGACTCGGGCCAAAACACCTTTCCCAGTACGACAGACGAAAGCGCAAAATACTTGGCAACAATTAAAACAGCCAAAGGGAATATTATTATGGAGCTTTATCCCAAGGCGGCGCCCAAAACCGTGGCCAATTTTGTCGATAAGGCAAAGTCGGGGTATTTCAACGGTCTCAAATTCCACCGCGTTGAAGATTGGGTTATACAGGGCGGCGACCCGCTTTCCCGAGATGATTCCAAGAAGCAAATATGGGGTACGGGCGGAGGCAATATCGAAACCGAATTAAATACGCGGCCGTTTGTCGTGGGCGCACTCGGCGTTGCTCGCGGGCAAGATATTAAGATTTCAAACGATTCACAATTTTTCATCGTAAAGAAAGATTCGCAATTTTTGAATGGCCAATATACACTCTTCGGCCAAGTGGTAAGTGGCATGGACGTGTCAAACAAAATCGCCGTAGGTGACATCATGCAATTCGTTACAATTTCTTCCACTGACCCTTCCCAACCCCCGAACTAAACACGATTGAAATTCGCGCGCGGTTCTCTATAATAGAGAGATGTGGTCGGAAGAGGAGGTCCTTGGATTCTGGGCCCAGAAAAAAATCTTCGAAAAAAGCCTTAAAAAGCGCTCGAAAGCCAAGCGCTTTGTTTTTTTTGAAGGTCCGCCCTACGCCAATGGTACCCCGGGTATCCACCATGTAGAAGCGCGCGCGTTTAAGGATGTAATTGCTCGCTACAAGACAATGCGAGGTTTTTTGGTTGAGCGGCGGGCGGGCTGGGATACACACGGACTTCCAACGGAGATGGCAGCCGAGAAAAAACTTGGCATTGAGCGAAAGCGCGACATAGAAGAAAAAATCGGCATCAAAGCGTTTGTGGAGGCGGCGCGGGAAGACATTTTTTTCTACAAGGCCGAATGGGAGCGAATGACCGAACGGATGGGCTATTGGCTCGATTTTAAAAATGCCTATGTTACGATGGCAGCTCCATACATCGAAAGTCTTTGGTGGATTGTCAAAGAATTTTGGAATAAAAAATTACTCTACGAAGAATACAAAGTCCTCCCATGGTGTGCGCGTTGCGGCACCCCCCTTTCAAGCCACGAACTTGCCCAGGGATATCGTGAAATAACCGAGGAGTCGATTTACGTCCGGTTTCACTTAAAAACCCGTCGCGCCTCGCTTCTTGTATGGACAACGACTCCCTGGACGCTTCCTGCGAACGTCGCCGCCGCCGTTCATCCCGATAGGGACTACGTCACAATTGATGACAAGGGCGACAAGCTAATTTTAGAGCGTTCGCTCGCCAAAAAACTATTCCCGGAGCTCGAGCCACTCTGGGAAGAGAAGGGGAAAAATCTCGCGGGGCTCGAATACGAGCCGCTCTATAGGATCCGCGGGCTTCCCTACAAAGTTGTGACGGGAAATTTTGTTTCTGATACTGATGGCACCGGAGTCGTGCATATTGCTCCCGCGTTCGGTGAGGACGATATGGCGATGGCAAAGCGCGAAGATCTTCCAATTTTTTCGCCAGTTGACGATGAGGGTAAATTTACCGAAGCTGTGCCTCAATGGAAGGGAATGTTTGTCAAAGACGCTGACCCGCTCATCATCAAAGATCTCGATCAAAAAGGTCTTGTGTGGAAGCGCTTGCTGTACACGCACGACTATCCGTTTTGCTGGCGGTGCGACACGCCGCTTCTCTACTTCGCCAGGCTTTCGTGGTGGGTGCGGATGAGTAAGATTCGCCGAGATCTGGTTGAAGCAAACAAAAAAATATCTTGGTATCCCGCTCACTTGAAAGAGGGGCGCTTTGGCCAGTGGATCCGCGAGGCAAAAGATTGGGCATTTTCGCGCGAACGCTATTGGGGGACGCCCCTACCCATATGGCGATGTGATGCGTGTAAGGCCATTGAAGTCATCGGATCGCTCTCGGAACTGGCGGGTCGTGCTCGCTCGGCAAAAAATATCTACTATCTCGTTCGCCATGGTTTTGCAAAAACAAATTTTCTCGGTATAAGCTATTCGCTTACTAAAAATGATACGTACGGTCTTACGCCTCGCGGCATCAAAGAAGTTAAGGCTGCGGCAAAAAAACTTTCTAAACAAAAAATCGATTTGATTATCTCGTCTGACCTAACGCGGACAAAGGAAACGACACAGATTCTTTCGCGCGCGCTTGATGTGCCGGTGCTCTACGACGAAGATTTGCGCGATATTCATCTGGGCGATTTTGAAGGAAAACCGATAACTGAAATCATGCAATGGGCGGCGATCGTCGATCGTTTTTCAATTCCATTTTCAGGGAACGGTGGAGAATCGTGGAACGATTTGAAAAAACGGATGTATCGCGTGTTTCAGCGATTTGAATCGCTGCACGCGGGCAAACGGATTGTGGTCGTAGGGCATGGCGATCCGCTCTGGTTTTTGGAGGGGATGATTCGAGGAAAGCTTGAATCCGGAAAAGAGCCCACTTTGGCGTATCTTAAAAATGGAGACGTACACAAAATGGTCGCATCCAGTCTTCCGCGAAATGATTATGGCGAACTCGATCTTCATCGTCCGTATATTGATGAGATTGCGATTCACTGCCGCGCATGTGGAAAGCTGATGACACGCGTCCATGACGTGATCGATGTCTGGTTCGATTCAGGGGCGATGCCCTACGCTCAGTGGCACTATCCCTTTGAGCATCGAGAACGCATTGATAAAAAAATCTCATACCCGGCTGATTTTATCGCTGAAGCCGTGGATCAAACGCGCGGATGGTTTTATGTGTTGCTTGCAGTTTCAGCGCTTTTGGGTAAAGGGACGCCGTATAAAAATGTCATGTCGCTCGGGCACGTGCTCGACAAGTCAGGGAAAAAAATGTCGAAGTCTCGAGGAAATGTAGTGGATCCAAAGGCGCTTTTTGAAACCTATGGGGCGGATGCCGTACGCTGGTATTTTTTTACCGTAAATCAGCCCGATGATACCAAGCTTTTTGACGAGAAGGGCGTTGAGCAGGCTAAACGCAACTTTCTCGATTTTCTATTCAATTCCCTCCGGTTTCTAGAGCTCTATGGCGGCGCAAAATCGAAAACTGAAAATTCTCCGCACCTGCTCGATCGCTGGATCGAAGCAAAATTGTCGGAGTTGACACTCGATATGTCGCGCCGGATGGAGCAGTTTGATATTGTAGCCGCCGCTAGGTTGCTTGAAAATTTTGTCGCAAACGATATTTCGCGCTGGTATTTAAGGCGTTCTAGAGAACGGATGAAGGCGGGGGATGGACTTGCGACATTCAAATATGTTTTGGGCGAGGTAGCGAAACTCGCGGCTCCATTCGTTCCGTTCTCATCAGAAATGTTGTATCAGGGGCTTGGTGGCAGAGAAGAAAGCGTTCACCTTGAGGCTTGGCCAGAGAGAACCGCGCCAAGCAAGAAACTTCTCAAGGACATGGAAGAAGTTCGCGCTCTTGCCGCCCGCGGACTTGAGCTCCGTTCGCGCTCCGGGATCAAAGTTCGCCAGCCGCTCGCCTCTTTCAGTGTCAAAAAGACGGGACTTGTGGATGATGCATATCTCGCGATTTTACGTGATGAGCTCAACGTGAAAAAGATTATTGTAAATAAAAAAATTGCATCAGACCAGGCGCTTGATATGGAGATAACTCCCGAGCTTCGCCGCGAGGGTACCGCGCGGGAGCTTATCCGTCAATTACAAGATATGCGTAAAAAAGCGGGGCTTAATCCAAGAGACTCGGTTTTAGTGGCACTTGAGGGCGAGAAGCTTGAAGAGTGGGAACCGATGATTGCCAAAGGCGCGCGTGTCAGGAAGTTTGTTCCTCCAGGAACTATCACGAATCCCGATATTAAAGAAAAGATACAAATCGATGGTGCTTCGTATCTGCTAGAGCTCAAAAAAATATGAGCGTGTATTATGGAACGGAAGGATATCTTTTGTCCTGGTATCCGTTGGGCGAAGCGGATCGGAGACTTATTTTTTATACAAAGGATCTTGGGAAGGTCGAGGTGCTTGCCAAAAGTGTTCGCCGCGCCGAGTCAAAACTGAAGGGGCATCTGAATCTGTTTGTACGCGCGCGGCTGGTTCTTACCCCCGGCAAAGGTTACTGGCGGCTTGCCGACGCCGAGTCTTCGATTTCTCACAACCGAGATCCAGACATTAGCTCTCTCAAGGCTTCCGCCGATTTTCTACTTGAACTTTTGGTTGATCGCGAACCCTCCGAGGTACTCTGGCTTCTTGTAGAAAATTTTTGCGACATTAACAGTTCAAATATTCTTCGCTTTAAGGCGCGGGTTTTGGGCTCGCTCGGGCTGCTCCCTGGAGGCCAAGAACTTGAGCTTTTTTTTGGTCGAGAAGGAGCCGCCTATATCCGAGATGAAGCGGATGAGTCAACGATTGACCCAAAAATGTTCGAAGGAGGTATTAGAAAAATTCTCGCACTGAATCATTTTTAAAATAACGGCGCGGGTTATATAATAGAACCACATATTCACATGGCCATTGATGATTTGAAAAAAAGACTATTTCGAAAGGGCGAAGATTTTACGCGCCGGTATCGCATCCCGGAGCTTCAGAAACATGATAACGAAGTCCCGACTTCGTGGGAATCAAAGAAGCTTCCTAACCGCGCGCCCATACCCCCACCGTCGCCCAAAACCCCGGCGCAAAAAGTTTTGTGGTGGGGGATTGGGGGAGGTCTCGGAGCAATTTTGATTGCCGGAGGGATTCTTTTTTATCTCTATGGAGGATTTTCCGGAACAGATACAGAGAGATATATCATGATCAAGGTGACCGGCGCTGAGAGCGTTTCGTCCGGCAAAAAAGCGGTTTGGCGTGTTAACTATCGCAATGACAACAAAATCCGACTTGAAAACCCGGAATTGATTTTTGAATTTCCGGATGGTTCGCAACCCGTGATAGGAGAACTTTCTCAAATCGGAATCCGTCGTGAAACAAGACAAATTAGGAGTCTTGATCCAGGAGATTTCGGAGAGGAAGAATTTTCTGCGCTAACCTTTGGCGCGAAAGACACGACTCTTTCCGGTACGGTAACTCTTGAGTATCGTCCCGCGGACTCCTCAGCTCGTTTTTCGAAAAGTTTCGAATACCAGTCACAGATAACAGGAACATTATTAGGCATCGAGGTTGATATTCCGCAAAATCTTCAAGTTGGGCAGGAAGCGGAGGTAAAGATTCACATAACCTCAAGCGCGGAAAGCGCGTTTCGTGGTTTATCGCTCGGTGTGGATCTGCCAGAGGCATTTTCATTTTCTGCCGCAAATCCATCGCCGTTTCTTGGTAATTCCCTTTGGCTTCTTGGAGATTTGGCTCCCGGTGCTGAAGAGATTATTACCATCAAGGGCACGATTAAAAAAACCCTTTCAGCGGAAACATTCCACGCGCAAGTGGGGCTGTATGATAGGACAAAAGATTCTTGGGCAATTTTTAATACAACCAACGAAACTTTTTCAATCGCTTCGACCTTTCTTTCGGTTGACCTCGCTCTTGTGCGCGGGGAGATTGCTTCTGGTGTAACGGGAGCAGGGAATACGCTCGAGGTGCGGCTCAATTGGAAAAATAATATGTCGATTGCCATACATAACGTTTCCATTGAGGCCGCAATCGACGGTGATCTTTTCGATTTTCGCACAGCGCGAAGTGCTATGGGGGAATACTCCGACGATATCAAGGGTTTTCGTTGGGTACCAGGAAGAATCCCTGAGCTCTCGGCTGTGGATCCCGGAGTGGGAGGGAATTACTCATTTTCAATTGTGCTCAAGGACCCGATTGCGCAAAAAACGCTCGACAATAAAAATTTCACGGCGCGTATCCGTGGAAAAATTTCAAGTGCCGAGATCCCCCAAGGATTTGCGGGAGTTGATATCTCGGGTTCGGATGTACTTGAGTTAAAGCTCGCCTCGCGCCCGAAGTTTTCCCAGCGCGGGTATTATTTTGATTCGCGAGTAAAGAATACCGGTCCGCTACCTCCGCGCGTAGGGCAAGAAACAACCTATCTCATCGTTTGGTCATTGACCAATACGCTCAATGATGTGAAGAACATTACGGTGAAAACTACTCTCCCTTCGTATATCGATTGGAAAAACGTCATTACTCCTCCTGATTCGAGTCTCACCTTTAAAGCAACGACAGGAGAGCTCACATGGGCTCCCGGAGGACTCCCAGCTGCTACTGGATATATCCAGCCTCCTCGAGAAGTGGCATTTCAGATTGGGCTGACACCATCGCTTCCACAGATTACCACAAGTCCGCAGCTTATTGATGAGGCTCTAATGACGGGCGAAGATACATTCACTGGAACACAATTTTCTCTTACAAGCCGAGCAATTGATACGCTTATCAAAGATGATCCCGAAGCGTCACGCGCAGGAGGAACCGTCAAAGAATAATTTTTTGAAGTGTGCTAGAGTGTTCGTATGATTTTGCTTGAAAAAATCGTTTCCCTGTCAAAACGACGCGGATTTATTTTTCCGGGTTCCGATCTGTATGGCGGGCTCGCGGGCACGTGGGATTATGGGCCTTTGGGGGTTCTCATGAAAGAAAATATCAAGCGCGAATGGTGGCGCGCAATGCTCAAGCCTCATATTTATCCGCTCGATTCGGCCATTATTTCAAATGCGAAAGTATGGGAGGCCTCGGGTCATGCCCAGAACTTTACCGATCCGCTCGTAGAATGTAAAAAATGCAAAAAACGTTTTCGCGCGGACGCGCTTGAAAATCAAAAAAAATGCACGGAATGTGGCGGGGAACTTGGTGGGTCGCGGCGGTTTAACATGATGTTTAAAACCCATGCCGGAGCGGTGGAAGATGAAAATGCAATGGTATATCTTCGACCGGAGACCGCGCAGGGAATTTTTATCAATTTCAAAAATATTGTGGACGCGTTTCATCCGAAACTCGCGTTTGGTATTGCGCAAATCGGCAAGGCGTTTCGCAATGAAATTACGCCGCGTCATTTTGTTTTTCGCGCGCGCGAATTCGAACAGATGGAGCTCGAATATTTTTGTGATCCGAAGGACTCCGAGAAATACTTTAAAGATATTCGGCAGATGCGAATGAGCTGGTTTGAGTCCTTGGGTATCAAAAAAGAGAGCCTGCGTTTCCATGATTATGGCCCGGATGAGCTCGCGCATTACGCAAAAGTTACGACCGACATCGAGTATCAGTTTGGAATTTCGGATGACGGTTTCTCCGAACTGGAGGGTATCGCTAACCGTACTGATTTTGATTTGAAAAACCATTTTCCCGAATATCGCTGGGCAAAGGACGAATTTGTAAAATCTGATGAAGGGTTCGTACCATATGTGATTGAGCCTTCGGTCGGGTTAGATCGCGCTCTGCTCGCATTTTTAATGGACGCCTATACTGAAGACGAAATGAACGGAGAAAAGCGTGTGGTTCTCAAGCTCCATCCGAAAATCGCGCCAATTACCGTAGCCGTTTTCCCGCTCGTTGCGAATAAGGAAAATATCGTTTCGAAGGCGAGGCAAATATTTGCTATCCTGTCAGGGCAATTTTCTACGCGGTGGGACGATATTGGCAATATCGGCAAGCGCTATCGGCGTCAGGATGAAATTGGCACTCCGTGGTGTGTAACGATTGACTACCAGACACTTGAGGACGATTCTGTCACTATTCGCGAGCGTGACACTGGAACGCAAGAACGAATAGTTGGCAAGGAGCTTGGTTCTTACATTCAAGAAAAATTACAGCCCTAGAAATTTAAAAAAGTCGTGGTATAATGACGCCACGACTTTTATGAAATTCTCTAAAAAAACTCTCGCAAATGGTCTTCGGGTTGTCGCCGTTCCCATGGGGAATACCGAGACGGTATCCCTTTTGGTGTTGGTTGGCACGGGCGCCAACTACGAAACGAAAACAACAAATGGGTTATCGCATTTTCTGGAACACATGTTTTTTAAGGGTACAAAGTCATACCCAAAGCCCGGCGAGCTTGATCGGATGCTTGACTCGGTGGGCGCCCTGCACAACGCGTTTACCTCACGCGAGGAGACGGGCTATTGGATCAAAGTAGACGCGAAACATTTTCGTCTGGCGCTGACATTCGTTTCTGAAATTATTCAGAATGCTCTTTTAAAAGAAGAAGAAATTGCCCGCGAGCGGGGAGTGATTCTTGAAGAGATGAATATGTATTGGGACGCTCCGCAGCGATATATCTGGTCGATTCTCGAACGCTTGGTGTTTGGCGATAATCCCTACGGTTGGGATGTTATCGGTGTGCCGCATAATATTCGCACAATGAAGCGAAGCGCGTTCGCGAAGTACTGGAAGAGTCAATATGTGGCTAAAAATACCGTGGTTGTTGTCTCTGGAAATATCAAAACGGACGAGGTTATGCATCGAATCGAAGGCGCGTTTGCTGGATTTCGTGATGGGAAATTCACAAAAGCTGCCGAGCCGAGAAAAATCATTCCCGGTCCGCGTATTGAGATACTCAATAAAAATACGGCTCAAACGCATCTCGTCTATGGCGCCATCGGATTCCCACTCGAACATAAAGATCGGATTACAGCGGATGTTTTGGCGACAATTCTCGGAGGATACATGAGCTCGCGTCTTTTTAGTGAAATTCGCGAACGGCAAGGCCTTGCGTATAGTATTCACGCTTCCCATCAGGCCTACCTTAAAATGGGGTATTTTGCCGCTTATGCGGGAGTTCCGCATGGAAAAGCCCAAGAAGTAGTTTCGCGCATTATCTCAAACCTTTCTCGTATGAGGCAATCCGGACCGACATCCGAAGAGCTCCGGCGCGCAAAGGATAATATGAAGGGACGGTTTGCCATTTCTCTCGAGTCAACAGACGAGGTTGCCTCATTTGTGGGGGAACAGGAGATACTTCTCTCGCGTATTCGCACTCCAGAAGATATACTAAAGAAGATAGATAAGGTCGCGCGCGAGGATGTCCAGCGTACGGCCCGCGCTCTTTTTCGCGAAGAGAAAAGTTATCTCGCGATTATCGGGCCGTATCAATCCAGCGAAGATTATAAAAAAATACTTACCGTGATTTAATCATGCATCCACGTACCATTATCGATATTCGAACTGGAACGCTCTTACGTCTCCTCTTTCTTATTTTGGCGGTCGTTTTTCTCTATCAAATCCGAGAAATTGTTCTCATTGTTCTTGTCTCGATTGTTATTGCTTCGGCAGTAGAGCCGCTTGTTCTTTGGTTTGGGCGCTACCGTGTGCCGCGCGTACTCGCCGTTCTTCTCATCTACGTCTTTGGTATCATAGGATTTTTTACAATTGTGTACCTTCTCATCCCGCCACTTCTCAAAGACTTTCAAACTTTTTTTATAACGCTGCCAGCGCTTATAACGAAAGCATTCGAGCAGCTTCAGGCGCGTGCGCCGTTTCTTCCGTTTGATTTTATTCTCCCAACGATTCAGGATTTGGTTAGCAACTTTGATTCGATTGTCCAGAATTCCTTTGCGAGCGCTTTCAACGCAACATCCTTACTGTTCTCGAAGCTCTTTGCTTTTATCTTCGTTTTTGTGATCTCATTTTATCTGGCAGTACAGGAAGACGGGATTGCGGAAGTTTTGCGGATTGTGACTCCGAAGGAACACGAAGAATACGCGTTGTCACTCTGGGGGCGCTCGCAGCGAAAAATTGGCCGGTGGCTCCAGGGACAGATGCTTTTGGGCCTTATCATTGGCGTCATGGTATTCATCGCGCTTACCATTCTTCAGATCCGTTACGCGTTCATTTTGGCCGTACTGTCGGCGCTTTTTGAGATTATTCCCTATTTTGGACCGGTGCTCGCGGCGATTCCTGCGATAGCCATAGCCGCGATTGAAAAGCCGCTTTTGGGGCTTATGGTCGCGGGGATTTTCTTTCTTGTCCAGCAGATGGAAAATCACCTTATCTATCCTCAGGTGGTTCGAAAAACCGTTGGCGTGCCACCACTTCTCGCGATCATTGCGCTTTTGATTGGCGGGAAATTGGCAGGAATGATGGGCTTTATTATCGCGGTTCCGCTTGCGGTCGTGCTCGTTGAGTATTTGAACGACGTGGCGGAGCGCAAGAAAAGCCTTATATAATCTGATTTCCCGAGACGCATGAAGAAATTTTATGTTACAACGGCTATTGATTATGCCAATGCGCCACCCCATTTAGGTCATGCCTATGAAAAAGTTGTCGCTGATGTTTTAGCGCGTTTTCATCGCTCGCAAGGGGAGAAAACATTTTTTTTGACTGGGACGGATGAGCATGGAGCCAAGATTTTACGCGCGGCAAAGACTGTGGGGATTCCAGTCGCCGATTTTGTACAAAGCCATCGTGATGATTTCAAAAAACTACTCACCGCTCTCAATATTTCAAATGACGACTTTATCTTTACGGAGGATCAAAAACGCCACTGGCCGGGGGTTATAAAAATCTGGTCGTCACTTGATGATGCTGGCGACCTCTACAAAGCATCGTATAAAGGACTCTACTGTGTTGGCCACGAAGCGTTTGTGACCGAGAAGGACTTAAAAAATGGCATTTGTCTTGACCATAATCAAAAACCCGAACTTATTGAGGAAGAAAATTATTTTTTCCGGCTTTCCAAATATGCCGAAAAGATCAAACACGCAATCGAGTCCGACGAAATTCTGATTCTTCCGGAAGTCAGAAAAAATGAGGTACTCGCGTTTCTTAAGGAGGGCGTCGAGGATATTAGTTTCTCACGGCCCGCGCGAGATATTGCGTGGGGGATTCCGGTACCCAATGATCCCGGGCATACGATTTATGTGTGGGCCGACGCTCTTCTAAACTATCTTTCGGCGCTCGGTTATGGATCTCCCGATGAGTCAAAGTTTAAAAAATTCTGGCCAGCGGATGTGCATGTTATCGGCAAAGATATTCTTCGGTTCCACGCGGTTATTTTCCCCGGAATTCTTTTGGCGGCGGGGCTGGCGCTTCCCAAAAAGATTTTTGTTCACGGGATGATCCTTTCAGGCGGCCAGAAAATGTCCAAGACGATTGGCAATGTGGCGGATCCGTTTGCGATTATCAAAACGCATGGCGAAGACGCGCTACGCTATTTTTTAATTCGCGAAATCCCGTCGGGCGGCGATGGGGATTTTACCCTCGAACGATTCAAAGAGGTATATGAAGGGAATTTAGCGCACGGTCTTGGGAATCTCGTCTCTAGAACAGCGGCCATGATAAACAAATATTGCGACGGCCGCGTAGAACGGCCATCAGCCGAAGTTCTCGGGTTTCTCCCAACCAAGCGAATGCTCCGGGAAGTGGTTCTTCACTCTCGCGTCGAGCTCGAAGCGGAGAGTCTCGAGCAATATTTTGAGCTTGGCGTGCGCCAGCACGTTACGGAAAATCTTGAAAACATTAAGCTGACTGAGGCGCTCTCTGTTCTTTTTGCTTTCTTTTCGCTTCTCGACGGCTATATCCAGGACTACGAGCCGTTTCGACTCATTAAAAGTGATCGCAAAAAAGCCGAAGGTGTTTTATGGAACGTGGCTGAGCACCTTTTAAAATCTGCGGAGTTGCTTGAATATTTTTTACCGAATACCGCAGAGCGTATCAAAAAGACTTTTGTTCGCAACAAAAAAGGAGAAATTTCAGTTTCTGATGTCAAAGCTCTTTTCCCTTCGCATAAAAAATAACATATGGATTTGAAACTCATCGACATTCACGCGCATGTCAATTTTAACGCTTTTCGTGACGATGGGCACGATGTCATCGCTCGCGCGCTCGCGGAAAATATAGGCATGGTTCTCATTGGCTCCCAAATTGACACGTCGCGTCGCGCCGTTCTGTATGCGCGGCGCTACCCGCAAGGTATTTGGGCGGCCGTTGGGCTACATCCGATTCATCTGGTGGCGTTCGAGGTTGATGCCGAAGAATTAGGGGAAGCCGGAGGCAAAAACATCCCCGGGTTTTCAACTCGACCTGAGAAATTTAATTACGATGAATACAAAAAACTTACGCTCGATTCCAAAACTGTTGCCATAGGCGAGTGCGGGCTCGATTACTATCGCACTGGCCAGTCAGACGAAGAAAAAAAGAATCAGGCCGATACGCTTCGCGAGCAAATTCGTCTCGCGCGCGATGTAAAAAAGCCACTCATCATTCATTGTAGAAATGCTTATAGCGACTTGGCGTCCATACTCAAAGAAGCGCGCGCGAATGAAGTTGGCGGGACGATTCATTTTTTTGCGGGTACGTGGGACGACGCAAAAATATTTCTCGATCTTGATTTTTATTTGTCGTTTACAGGAGTTATTACGTTTGCGCGTCAATACGACGAAGTCGTAAAAAAAGTGCCGCTTGACCGGATGATGGTGGAGACGGATTCTCCGTATGTCGCTCCCATCCCATATCGCGGAAAGCGCAATGAGCCTCTTTACGTCAAAGAAATCGCGCGGCGCGTTGCGGAGCTTCGCGGTCTCACGTTTGAAGCGGTAGCAGAGGCAACAACCGCGAACGCCCGCCGCCTCTTCCGTCTCTAGATTTTTTGTGCTACCACACAAGTGAAGATCTTTTCACTTGTAAGGAGGAAGTATGGTTCTTGCATATGCCAAGTATCCGCTTTGGACAGCATGGCGTTTTTTCGTCTCGCCCCTCGAGGCACTTCGAAATACCAACATCATTTTTCAAGCGTTCCGGCGGACTCTATTGATCGGCGGTAGGGCAGTAAGAATACTCGAATCGCACTACCACGTGCATTGCACAGAGCGGCCCGGACAGCCGTGGAGCGAGCGTACGCGCGGTAGATACATTTGGCGCGTCGCGCAAAAATTTTGGGCGAGCTGGATTCTTGAAAAAGCGTGCTTTGAGATAGAAGTTCTGGGACGAGAGAGAATTGATTGGTCGCGCTCATATATTGTTGTCGCAAACCATCAAAGTACGCTTGATCCGTTGATACTCGTAGCTCTCAACCCAAACGGCGTAGTTGTATGTAAAAAAGAAGTTCTTTCCTATCCTGTTATCGGCCACGCAGTGCGTCTGGGAGGACAGATTGTGATCGATAGAAGTGACCACGATCAGGCAATGAGCGCGATTCGAAGAGGGGTAAATGGCTGGAAAAAGTCCCATAAACGATTTAATCTAATTTTCTTTGCCGAAGGAACGCGGACACGTACTGGAGAGCTTGGCGAATTCAAGCGCGGCGCTTTCAGCATTGCTCGAGAGCTTGGGCTTCCCATTTTACCTGTCGCGATCTCGGGCGCATACGGAGCATTGCCCAAAGGATCACTCCTCGGGCTCAAGAAAAGATCACGCATTTGCGTATCGTACGGCCGGATCATTGAGACCCACGGTCTTTCAAGAAACGACGTTCCACGGCTTGCATCAATTGCCCGTTTTATAATCAGCGAGATGCTCGCTAGTAGCGCTCTTTTATGAGAGCGCTTTTTGTTTGCTCGAAAGCCATTTTTAGCATACGATAAAAAAACCGATGACAAAGTATTCTCACACCAAAATCGAGAAAAAATGGCAAGAGCGCTGGCTGAAGAGCGCTCTCTATGAGCCTGATTTCGAAAAGGCCAAACGCCCTTTTTACAATCTCATGATGTTTCCGTATCCGTCGGCTGAAGGGCTTCATGTGGGCAACATGTATGCGTTTGTCGGTTCCGATATTTACGGCCGCAAAAAGCGAATGGAGGGATATGATGTCTTTGAACCGATTGGACTTGACGGTTTTGGCATACATTCTGAAAATTACGCAATCAAAATCAAAAAGCATCCGGTTGATCATGCGCGTGTTTCCGAAGAGAATTTTTATCGGCAACTTTCGATGATCGGCAATGCATATGCATGGGAGGAGCGGCTCGAAACTTACGATCCCGAATATTATCGCTGGACGCAATGGATTTTTATAAAGCTTTTTAAGGCCGGACTCGCGTATCGTAAAAAAGCTTCAGTCAACTGGTGCTCCGCCTGTTCGACAGTGCTAGCCGACGAGCAAGTTATAAATGGAGTATGCGAACGTTGCGGCATACCGGTGATCAAAAAAGATCTTGAGCAATGGTTTTTCAAAATTACCGATTACGCAGAGCGATTGCTCTCGGGCATTGATAAGATTGACTGGTCAGAAAAGATTAAAATTGCCCAACGCAATTGGATTGGCAGGTCCGAAGGAGCAAAGATCATGTTTCCACTTACCGATATCCATGGGCAAACAGACGGAAAGCATAAGCTCGAAATATTTACTACCCGACCAGACACTATTTTTGGCGCTACGTTTATGGTTATCTCGCCTGAACGTGCCAAGCTATGGCTTGATGTTGGCTGGCAGGCCTCCGATGAAGTAAAAAAATATATTAACGACGCGCTTGGGCGGCGCGGTGCTGCCGACGACGGAGAATTAAATGAAAAAACGGGAGTTTTTTCGGGTGTTTCTGCCACTAATCCCGCGAACAAAGAGAAGATTCCGGTCTGGATCTCGGATTATGTGCTCGGCGATGTGGGTACCGGAGCCATAATGGCCGTCCCCGCGCACGATAAGCGCGATTTTGAATTTGCTTCAAAATTTAAATTGCCGATAAAAAAAGTAATAATGTCTCAAGTTAAAATTGAATGCTGGACGGGGGAAGGAGAACTTATAGATTCTGGAAAATTTTCCGGAATGTCTTCCGAAGGGGCGAAATGGGAGATTACGAAAGCCGTGGGCGGGGAGAAAAAAATCCAGTACAGGCTTCGTGACTGGCTCCTATCTCGCCAGCGCTACTGGGGCCCGCCAATTCCGATGATCTGGTGCGACCATTGCAACAGGTGGCTTGCCGAAAAGGAAGAAAATCTTCCGGTGGTTCTCCCGTATGTTAAAGACTTTCGTCCCACAGGCAGTGACAAATCGCCGCTTGCTAATTTTCCAGAGTTTTACAAAACCACATGCCCAGAGTGTAAGGGACCCGCGCGGAGAGAAACTGACGTCTCGGACACGTTTCTCGATTCCGCGTGGTATTATCTTCGGTATCTCGACTCTAAAAATAAAGACTCTTTGGTGTCGCGGGATATTGCGCGGCGATGGCTCCCTGTAGGTATGTACATCGGGGGCGCGGAGCACGCGGTACTCCATCTTCTTTACGTCCGTTTCCTTTCAATGGTCTTGCACGATCTCAAAATAGTAGATTTTGCCAGATCATCCGGAGGCGAACCCATCACACATTTTCGGGCGCACGGATTGCTTATAAAAGACGGCGCAAAAATGTCTAAATCAAAGGGTAACGTCATCAATCCCGACGAATACATTAAAGTTTACGGCATCGATGCATTTAGGATGTATCTCATGTTTCTTGGCCCGTTTTCAGAAGGAGGAAATTTTCGCGATACCGGTATCCGAGGCACTGTTCGCTTTTTAGCGCGCGCGTGGGACTTTGCGGGTACTATGTTCGCAGGTGAAGCAAGCGCCGAGGTAAAAACCGCGCTTCATAAGACGATCAAAAAAGTAACCGAAGATATTGAAAGTCTCCAGTACAATACTGCGATTTCCGCCATTATGGTCCTCCTCAATACATTTGAAAAATTTTCGGAGTCGGTGGATAAGAAAAGTTTCCGCATTTTCCTGCAGTTGTTAGCGCCTTTTGCCCCGTTTATTACCGAAGAGCTTTTCGAGGCGCACGGTGGCAAAGATTCTATTCACGTCGCCATGTGGCCCCAGTATGATGAATCTCTGATCCATGAATCTCGATTTACGCTTGTCATCCAGATCAACGGAAAACTTCGTGATTCGATTGAGGTTCCGGTGGAAATTGCGGAGGAGGAGGCGCGATGCCTTGCACTTGAGCGTCCGAAAGTCCAAGCGCAACTTGGAGATAAACATCCTACAAAGATAATTTTTGTCCCCGAGCGACTTATCAATTTTGTCGTATGAAAAATAAAATAATACTTATTTGTATTGTCCTCGTATTTGTTTTTGCGAGTGTGCTCTATTTTCTTCCGCCACCGCAAGCGATCACGCCGGAGCAACCAAAAATCGCCATTACATCGCTTTTGATTGAACCTTCACGAGATGATGGGGGGATGAAATTGTATCACGAGGGATCGGTAATTATTCTTGGTACTCGCAATTCCGTCCGTAAAGAAATTTGGTTTTTGCCAAAAGGCGCTACCTCTGCCGATCTTTCGAAGATACTGTTTCAGGATCTCTCGACCGGCGAAGAAACCAGTTTCCCAATAACCGAGAAAAATTTGCTGGGGGAGATGTGGGCCAAGGCGTATGATGCCCGGGGAGAATTGGTTGAGACAGAGCATGTGAATATTGCCTATGATGAATCTTTTTTAGCAGAGGAAATTCAAGTTGAAAGTCCAAAGCCAGATGACGTCATAAAAAGTCCGCAGAAGATTTTTGGTAAAGCGAAAGGGTCGTGGTTCTTTGAGGCAAATATGCCCGTAACACTCCTCGACGCCAACAAAAAAGTGCTAACAAAGATACCATTACAGGCAAAGGGAGATTGGATGACGAGCGATTTTGTTGATTTTGAAGGAACCCTTACTTTTACAAAGTCCGAAACTGATACAGGCACGGTCATTTTTGAAAACGACAACCCAAGCGGCCTTCCCGAAAACGCCAAGTCGTTTAGCGTGCCCGTTCGATTCAAATAATGGAACGGATTTTACTCAGCGATCCAAAAATCACAGGTCGGCTTCTCCAAGTTGTGGAGGCGGGCGGCGTGGTAATTGTACCGACCGACACGGTGTATGGACTAGTGGCGGACGCGACCAATGAGTCGGCGGTGAAAAAAATATATAAAATAAAAAAACGCGAGCTCTCAAAGCCACTCGGGCTTTTTGTGTCGGGGCATGAGATGCTTGACGAGTATGCGGAGATTGAAGAGGAACTCTCCAAAAAACTTTTTCTTCTCTGGCCGGGAGCACTTACCGCAATTTTGCGGGCGAAAAGAGTAAGTCTTCCAATGCAAGGCGCATCTCTCGGTTTTCGAGTTCCTAGCACTCTCTTATTAATAGATCTCATCAACAAATTGGCGAGGCCACTTATCCAAACATCAGCAAATGTTTCGGGTCACGGACCATTTGTTCGTGTTCAAGATGTCGAAAAAGATTTTTGGGATGCCCATGACGTAGATCTTTTCATTGACGGAGGGGACATACCTGATAGTATGGCTTCATCCGCAGTTGATTTTACGACTCACCCACCAACGCTCATTCGCGAAGGTGATATCTCACGAGAAAAACTAGAGCATATTTTTGGATCGCTACAATAATGGATCAGATTCTCAAAAAACTTATTCAAAAAGAAGAAAAGCGCCAGGCCTCTGTCATCAATCTTATCGCTTCGGAGAACTATGTTTCGCGCGATGTGCGAAGGGCACTCGAAAGTATTTTTACAAACAAATACGCTGAGGGGTATCCGGGTGCTCGGTATTACGGCGGCAATGAAATTGTTGATAAGGTAGAAATGCTTGCTCAAAAACGCGCTCTCGAGCTTTTTTCACTTTCAGATAAAAAATGGGCTGTAAATGTCCAGCCGTATTCGGGCTCTCCCGCGAATCTCGCGATTTATCTGGCGCTTTTGCCGCTCGGTGGCAAAATTATGGGCTTGAGGCTTGACATGGGGGGGCACTTGACGCATGGGCATAAGGTTAGCGCTTCCGGAATCTTTTGGCGCGCGGTGCCGTATATTCTTGACGAGAAATCCGAACTTCTTGATTATCGGGCGCTCAAAAAACTCGCGATCCGCGAAAAGCATGCGATCGTTATTGCCGGGTTCACCGCGTATTCGCGTATCATTGATTTTAAGAAATTTCGCGATATCGCGAATGCCGCAGGTGCCTATCTTGTTGTCGATATGTCTCATTTTGCGGGGTTAGTAGCGGGTGGCGTTTACCCCTCGCCGTTTGCCTACGCGGATGTAGTTATGACCACGGGTCACAAAACACTTCGCGGTCCCCGCTCGGCCCTCATATTTTCAAAAAAAGAACTCGCCTCCAAAATTAACAGAGCCATTTTTCCCGGAGTTCAGGGCGGGCCGCATGTAAATCAAATCGCGGCGCTTGCGGTGGCACTCGAAGAGGCAAGAGGTACAGCCTTTAAAAAATACGCGCGGCAAATCATCCAAAATGCCAAGACATTTGCCCAAGAACTCAAGCGTCACGGTTGGCGGATCGTCTCGGGTGGTACGGATTCGCATCTTTTTCTCGTTGATACGTATGAGAAAGGAATATCTGGCCGCGAGGCTGAACGTCAGCTTGAACACGCCGGCATTATTGTGAACAAAAACGCGATTCCGTATGACACGCGAAGCCCGCTTAATCCTTCGGGTATCAGGATCGGGACGCCCGCGGTGACGACAAGAGGCATGCGCGAGCAAGAGATGATTCTCATCGCTTCTTGGATGCATGCGGTTCTCACAAAAAACAAAAAATTTCGTCCTGCACACATTGCGGCGCTCGCACGGAGGTTTCCTCTTCCATGATCTTGCTTGACGGCAAAAGCATAGCCGATGAGATTAAGGCCACTCTAAAAAAACAACTCGACGCGGTTGAAGATAAGCCACGTCTTGCAGTTGTTGTCGTTGGCGAAGATCCTGTTTCCCAAAAATTTGTCTCTTTAAAAGAGCGCTTCGCCCGGGAGATTGGAGTTGAGACGCGGCGCTACGAGCTTGCGGCGATCCTTACAACGAACCAGCTTCGCGCCCAAATGAAAGACATAGTACACGAAACGCGTAACGACGGAGTGATTGTTCAGCTTCCGCTGCCAGCTCATATTGATACGCAGGCGATTCTTAACTCGATTGTTCCAGAAAAAGATGTGGATGTTCTTTCAGCGCGCGTGGTAGGAGACTTTCAGGTGGGCAAATCGAAAATTCTGCCGCCGGTTGCGGGGGCCGTGGAAGAGCTCTTTAAAAAATATGAGATTCATGTTGAAGGCAAACACGTTGTTATTCTCGGGTATGGCCGCCTTGTGGGCCAGCCGCTTGCCGCGTGGTTTGGGCAAAAAAAAGTGCTCGTTACAATTATCAGTGACGAGTCGCAGCTTCATCCACAAATTGTTTCAGGGGCGGATATTGTAGTGTCAGGCATGGGAAGACCTAATTTTATAAAGGGAGATATGATTCATGAGGGAGCGGTGGTACTTGATGTCGGCACTTCAGAAGTCGGCGGTGAGATAGTAGGGGATGTTGATTTTGAGTCGGTCAAAGAAAAAGCAAGCTATCTTACGCCCCAGACGGGCGGAGTAGGACCGCTCACTGTGGCGCTCATATTCCGAAATCTTCTTATTTTAAAAGGGCTTTTGAAGTCTTGACAAAATAGAATAAAAGTATATAATCTAACAAGAAGTTTAAAACTGTAGCGAGGAGGGGGACGACGTAGATGGGGCCAATCATTTTTTACGCGGGGGCTTTGGTGCTTGTCGGGGTAGCTCTTCTCGGCATCGCGAGCGCATTTCTCGCGAGCTGGAAGACAAAGCTTGGCGCGCGGAATTACCCGCGTGCCAACGGAAGATGAGGAGGTTGATGATGGAGAGATTCATAACTGGCGGTCTCGGCGCGTTTGCTCTTGTTGTGGGAGTGAACGCGGCAAATATTGTCCCCGTGTCTCAAGTGGGGATGTTGGGGATGGTGCTTGTCGCCATCGTGGCTGCGGCCTTTAATATCGGCCGTATGCGTCCCTGCAACGTCTGCAGAAACAAGTGAAGATAGCTGGGAGCTCCTCGTAATGTTACGAGGAGCTCCCACAGATTTT
>CAZZGX010000045.1:0-8180 GCA_964653715.1 uncultured Candidatus Saccharibacteria bacterium | reverse complement strand
TATAATTTTAAGTCCTGGTCTATGTACGGTAGGCCAAAAAGGGCTCGCTTACGCTCGCCTAGGGGATGCACCGGTATTCGACAGGGATCTTTGAAAGGTAGGTTTTTGCCATCACGGCGTCGCGCTGTCCGCCGGCGGGGCCACTTGTGAACTATGTTCACCAAGAGCCCCTATATCCGTCCAGCGCACAATAACTGCAAACGCAGAAGAGAACGCATTGGTCCGCGCCCTCCGAGGCCTCAAAGCCCCGGCCCGGGTACCGGCCTTTGCCTAATCTAACTCGGCTGATTTTTATCGGCTGACGTCTTGTCTATTGAGGTCTCATAGGTAGACAAGGCGTAACTCATGAGACTAGGCGACCCCGCCGGCATGCGGGTGAACCGAAACCCTATGCTCAAGCTGCGCGAGCTTTTGGTCCGCATTTTATTCGCACAGACAAAAACTTAAAGCGGACTACGATGGTAGACGATTCCACTTTTTATCCTTGCACGCGGGTTCGACTCCCGCCATCTCCACCACAGACATCAAGCGAATTCTGCAGTGTCCGCGAATGTTCCCTGTCAGGAAGTGAGCGGTTACACTGCAGAAATGAGCACAGATGTCCTTCGGGAAAGGGCGAAACGAAGTTTTCCTTTCAGCGTTTTATTTCTTCCAAAAATTCCAGCGTCGCTTTCACTGAAGCATTTTGAGTATTAAGAAGTTTTATTCGATCACCATATTTTTCAAAAATAGGAGTGAGAAACTCATCGCCCCAACCAGGAGAAAACGTATTTACTCCTTCAAAATCTATCTCAACGTGCTCGCCCTCTTTTACACTGGGGAGCCCCGGCTGAAGAGCAGCGAGCGCCTCTTTCCCCAGCTGCCTTGAGGTAAGAGTGGTACCAAATTTTTTTAGCGCAATTTTCATAAATATGAAAGAAATCCTTGTAATACTGGTCTTAATTTTAACCCGTTCCGGTATTCTGTCATCTCTCTGCTGTCGCCACATTCGCTCTAATCTTATCCTTATCTACCTCCTCGGAGAGCATTTCGATGCACCGCTTAAGCTCATCGAACCAGTTTAAACCCAGGTGCTCAATGAAAATTCGCATCTTGTTCCCGGAAATTATCCAGTGCGAATTGTAGGAAAGCATGTACACGATGTTTTCCGGCTTCACCCCCTTACCCATAAAGAGCACGACCTGCTTGCCGGTTTTCATGTGGACATTTTCCGCCTTCACCACCGTGAGCCCGGCACGTTTAGAAAGAATTTTGAGTTCAATAACACGGAACAAGTTGGCAAGCTCGCGCGGAAGTTTGCCGTAGTCGTCAATGACATTTTCTTTTAATTCATCGAGATATGCCGGGGAATCGGCCGCGGCCATACGCTGATAAATATTAATTTTTTCTTTGGAGTTTACAATATAATCGTCCGGGATGTATGCGGTGAGCGGAAGTTCGATTACCACCTCCGGCTGCTCTTCCGTCACCTCTTCCGTGGTCTTGCCGGCCTGCAAATCTTCCACGGCTCTGTTGAGCATGCGGATAAAATGCGAAACGCCAACCACATTAATGACGCCGTGCTGATTCACGCCGAGGATGTCGCCAGCGCCGCGGATCTCCAGATCCTTCATGGCAATTTGAAATCCGGAGCCGAGTTCGGAAGCCTCCACGATGGCTCTCAAACGCTTCTTGGCGTCGAGCCGCAAACGCTGTGAGTGATATAAGAAGTAGGCGAACGCTTGGGTTTTTGAGCGCCCAACACGGCCCCGGAGCTGGTAAAGCTGCGCGAGTCCAAACTTCTCCGCGTTATTCACGATGAGCGTGTTGGCATTCGGAAGGTCGATGCCATTTTCAATAATGGTCGAGCTCACGAGTACATCGAACTTGTGGTCTTTAAAATCCAAAATTCTCTCCTCGAGATCTTTGCTTGTAAGCTTCCCGTGCGCCACGCAAAATCTTGCCTCGGGCACGAGCGCCTTGAGACGTTCGGCGATCGCATCGATGGTCTGCACGCGGTTATGGAGGAAGTAGATCTGGCCGTTACGCTTCACCTCGCGGAGAATCGCTTCACGGATAAGTTCGTGGGAATATTTACGGACCTCGGTGATGACCGGCAGACGTCCTGGCGGCGCGGTGGTGATGGTTGAGATGTCGCGGAGCTTGTTGAGGCAGATGTTAAGCGTTCGCGGAATTGGTGTTGCCGTCATGGTAAGAATATCTATCTCGGCGCGCAGTTTTTTAAACTGCTCTTTTTGCTTTACCCCGAAGCGCTGCTCTTCATCAATAATGACGAGCGACAAATCTTTAAATTTTACGTCTTTTTGGAGGAGTCGATGGGTGCCGATGATAATATCAATCTCGCCTTTTCCGAGCCTCTCCAAAATTTCTTTCTGCTCTTTCGGCGATTTGAAGCGCGAGAGCATCTCAACCCGGATATGAAATTCATCCATCCGTTTTTTGAAGGACCGGTTGTGCTGGTCCGCAAGAATGGTAATAGGTGAAATGAGCGCGACCTGTTTCTTCGCGGCGACCGCCTTAAACGCAGCGCGCATAGCCACCTCGGTCTTTCCAAAACCCACATCGCCGCATACAAGCCGGTCCATTGGAACGGGCCGCTCCATATCGTGCTTCACGTCAGCGATCGCTTTAATTTGTCCGGGAGTTTCCTGATACGGAAAAGTTTTTTCAAACATGATTTGTTCCTGCGTGTCTGCACCAAAGGCAATTCCTTTTGCCTGTTTGCGTTTAGCATAAAGCTCGAGGAGCTCGCGTGCAATCTTTTCGGTTTCCTTCCTCACGCGTTTCGTCATGGTGGCCCACTCCGCGGATCCGAGTCGAGTTAGTTTTGGCGCCTCATCCTCCGCGCCGACAAACTTGTTCACCTTATCCGCCTGATCGATGGGGACGTACAGCTTGTCGTTCTCTGCGTAGGCGAGCTTGAGGTACTCGCGCGTGATGCCGTCCACCATCCGGCGCTCGAGCCCGTCGAAACGCGCAATGCCGTGACTAATGTGCACCACGAGGTCATTCTGCTTGAGGCTCGTGAGGAACTCCCAGAACACGCGCTCGGTTACCTTTTTTTGTTTCTCTTCGTGGAGATTTGCGATCTCGCGATCGGAAAGGATTAATATTTTTTCTTCGCTCGACTGGAAGGCATGTGGAAAAACGTCATCCTTGGGGATGTCCACAATGCGTACCGCTTTTCCGTCTCCATCAAAAGGAACCAGCTCTTCGGCAAAGTTTACTTTCCGGTCTTTTAAAAGTTCGCGAATTATCTCGCCGTGTTTCGTGAAAAAAACTGCGCGCCATTCGTGCAGGGATTTTTCTTTGAGGTCATGGGCGAGATCAAAAAGGTCTTGGTATTTTAACACTGAAAGATAGCGGCGGTTTTGATGGTTCGGTTCGTCCTCCGGAAATGAGGTAAATGTTACGAGGCGGCTCTCTTTTGAGCGTTTTGCAAAAACTTCATCCCACGCTTCGTAATATTCATCGGTCACCTCGAGCTCATCGTCAACGACGAGCCCGCTCTCCGGAATAAATTGGAAAAAGTTTTGCCCTTTAAATTCAACGTTAATCGGATACACCGTAAGCTCTTTATGGTGCTTTGTGATGTCGCCGGTTTCTTGCGAATATGAAAAAATGTCGGTGATCTTATCGAACTCAAACTCTACGCGAACCGGTTCATCGCCGTTCACCGGAAAAATCGCCAAAACACCACCTTTTCCAAGGTACCGTCCGCGCTCCAAATACTCGTCCGAAGAAACCTCATAACCGATGGCGATGAGCTTTTCGAAAGCCTCAACATTTGAGAGCTTTTCTCCTTTTTTGAAAAACAATGTTCTTTTTTTAAGCTCGTCCACCGTTGGCATTTCTTTCATGAGAAGTTGATATGGAGCTACGATTATTTTTCTCTCTTTTTCAACAAGAGATTTGAGGCAATATAAGATATTAAGTTTTCCCTGGGGCTCATCTCCCTCCGGCAATTCAAAATGGAGCACCGGAACGGTTGGCGAAAACCACTCTTGGCACGCACGCGCCACGTTCTCTTGTTCCGCCTTGTCGTTTACCACCCAGATAACCGGGCGGGCGGTGTCTATACCTGTTCCGCTCGGATCTTCTTGCCGTAAAATGTCGGCCAAAATAAACGCCTTTGAGGAAAAATTACCCGCTCCGGAAATGCTTACCGACGGGAATTTTTGAAATGCGTTAAGAACAGAAATATTTTGAAGCTTCGGAAAAATATTCACGAGCTCCCGTACGTTCGACACAAGAAGAAGGCAGCGCCTGTTAAAGACTAAATTTTGAGCGGCATGATGATATACAGGTAGTCCTCGTTTTTCCCCGGCTTCACTACAACGGGGGTGAGTTTTTCATCCATCTCAATGTGTACATTATCCTTTAAATGTCCAAGCACGTCGAGAAGATATTGCGAATTAATAGCCACCTTGTTGTTTTCTCCCTGGATTTTCACGTCGACTTCGGCCTTTTCTTCTCCGAGACTCGTTTCGTCGGTCGCGATTTGCATTCGCCCATCGTTTGTTGCGCTTAACTTGATGTTGTTGTTGTTTTCGCGCGCGAACAGGCTTACGCGCTTGGTGGCCAGTGCCAATTGGGCGGCATTCGTTTCAAGTTTTGTTCGGGTGGATTTTGGAATAATTTTTTCGTAATCCGGAAATTTCCCTTCAATGAGCCGTGATATAAGCTCAATGGTGTCAATCGAAAAAAGTACTTGGTTTTTTGAAACATGTATCTCGACCGTTTCTTCTTCGTATTTTGACCCTAAAATCCTCCCCAATTCCAATAGCGTCCGGACCGGGACGATACAGTCGATTGCTTTTTCGACTTTTTTGAGGTGGTTGGTTTTTTTATCAGCCAAGCGGTAGCTGTCTGTGGCGACCATTTTTAATACGTCTTTTTACGCATGAAGATAAACACCGGCAAGTATTGGCCGTGAGTTTGTTGAGGCGGCGGAAAATACCGTTTGGTCGATGGCTTCGGCAAGATTTTTGGCGGTAATTTGTAAGAGTGCTTCTTTTTCCACCTTGGGAATCAATGGAAATTCGTCTGGTGAGATTCCTTTTATTTTTGTTCGTGAATTTTTTGATTTTAATGTGAGCGTCATACCGTCTTCGATTCTCATCTCAACCTCTTCGTCTTGAAGGAGTGAAATATAACTCGTCACAAGTTTTGCCGGAATTGTAATGGCGCCTTCGTTTTTGATGTCGGCTGGAATGGCGTAGTTAATGGCGATTTCAAGGTTTGTAGCGGCAAAAGAAAGCTTTTTATTCGCGGCTTTCAGAAGAATATTATTAAGCACCGGAAGTGTTGTGGATGTGTTAACGGCACAACTTACAGTGTCGAGCGCAAACCGAAGATCTTTTTGTGAACACGTTAAACGCATGTTTCGTGTGTATTATACTTAAGCTTTCCCCTAAAACAACTAAATAATAAATAAATTTTATATACGTTTGGTGATGATAGGGGGTTGCGTTACGAGGCTCTTTATTGTCTTTTAGTATAGTATTAAAATCGTGATCTTTAAAAGGCACACCAGTGCGGAAAATCAACAAAATATAATAAAAAATTTGAACACACGAAACAGGGAACAGGTGGGATTTTATATAAACGTAAAAACAAACCGGTGATTTTGTGCACCACATAGAGAGGCCCAAACATAGAATGTTAAAAAAATATAAGTCAAAGTATCTATTTTTTCCTTTAAAATAAACAAAAATAAAGAATAAAAAAATAGAACCAGAAAGCCCGTGAATATGTTCAAAACCTGTTTAAAATAAGGCTAAAAACCCTTAATAAACCGGGTATAACTATTTAACAGGTAGGCACAAACCATTTAAAAATAACAAAAAGAAACCTAAATAAGGCCTCGAGCGCGCAAAACTACAAATTAGATTTCAACAATTATTGGAAGAATGAGGGGGTGGCGGTCGATCTTTCGGTGCGAAAACCGGTCAAGAACCCCGCGTATAAACACCTTCAATTCTCCGCGTTTTGCTTTTGGCATTCGTTCCATCGCGTCGGCGTATGCCTTTTTGGAAACCTGCACCGTTTCATTCACAATCTCCTGCGACTCTTTCATGTATATAAAACCGCGGGAGATAACCTCCGGATCACATACGAGTTTGTGGGTTTTAACGCTCGCAGTGAACAGAACCACAAGAACACCGTTTTCCGCCATAACTTGTCGATCCATAATAATCTGAGCGCCCACATCACCAACTCCCTTCCCGTCGATCATAATATAGTTCGCACTGACCTTCTCGGTCGTTTTGCGGGCTTCGCCGCGCACAATCTCCATAACGTCGCCATTCTCCAAAATAATCGTGTGTTTCTCGTTCATGCCGAGTTCACGGCCAATTTCCGCATGTGCCTGGCGCATAAAAAGTTCCCCGTGTATCGGGACCAAAACACGCGGCTTCACCAAATTAATCATAAGCTTCAAATCTTCACGCTGTGCGTGGCCCGACGTGTGCACATCCATAACTTGATTGAAAATCACACGGGCGCCAAGACGAACGAGATTATTGATAACCGTATAAATAGAGCGTTCATTGCCGGGGATGGGTGATGAAGATAATACAATGGTGTCGCCTTTTTTAATGGCGATTTGGGAGTGGTCACCGATCGACATCCGGGTAAGAGCCGACATGGCTTCACCCTGCGCGCCCGTCGTTAAAATAAGGGTATGCTCATCCGTAGTCTTGCCGATTTTATTAATGGGGTGAATCAGTCCAGGTTGCGCTTTAATAAACTGAAGGTGTTGCGCGATAGAGATGTTGTCCGCCATGCTGCGTCCAGAGAGAAAAACTTTGCGGCCATAAAATGCCGCCGAATTAATAATTTGTTGAATACGGCCTATGAGCGAAGAGAAAGCGGCGATAATAATTCTGCCGCGCGCCGTCTTTATAATTTCATCGAGCGTCTCGCCGATTCTCTTTTCCGACATGGTGGTTCCGGGCTTGAGCGCGTTCGTGGAGTCCGAAAAGAGCGCCGCTATATTTTGAGAGCCGAGCGAGGCGATCTTTGCGTAGTCCGCCGGCTGTTGGAAAACGGGAGTGTAATCAAACTTAAAGTCCCCCGTGTGGGCTATGGTCCCGGCCGGAGTGCGAAGAACAATTCCGAGGCCGTCGGGGATGCTGTGATTTACGCGGAACCAATCAATGCCAAAACCGCCGAGCCGCATAGACTTAGCCGGATCTACTTCAAAGAGCTTTGCCTGGCGCTCAAGATGGAATTCCTCCAGGCGTTTTTTTATAAGTCCAATAGTAAGTTTTGCGCTATATATGGGGGGAAAGCCGAGTTTTGGGAGGAGGTATGGAATGGCGCCGATGTGGTCGAGGTGGCCGTGGGTGATGAGAATACCGCGGATACGGTCGAGTTTATCCATGAGGTATGAGACATCCGGGATCACATAATCTATACCGAGCATGTCTTCTTCCGGAAATTGAAAACCCATGTCGACGATCACGATGTCGCGCTCATATTCAAACACCATCATGTTTTTGCCTACCTCGTCGAGGCCACCAAGGGGAATGATGCGGAGAATTCCCTGGCGGTTCGGGGGCGGCAGGGGTTTGCGTTGGGGCGCTAGTCGATGATTCGTAGGATGTTGATTTCCAGCGCGGTGGCTGCCGGGTTTTTGATCAGGCAGTTTTTTTGTCGTAGCGTCAAAGACAATTTCCTGGCCCGCAGCGCCACCGACATTGCCCGCGATCCATTCATCTAATTTTTTATCTGGCTGTTTTTCTTCACTCATACGTTAGGCCGAGCCTCGGCGAGGCTAAGCCATTACCACCATTATACCATGTGATATGATTGGGCGTATGAAGATTTCCATTGTTGGATTTGGGGTGGAAGGGCGCGCACTGGACGATTATTTCAAAAAAAAGAACTGTGAAATTTTGATTCGAGACGTTAAATCCGGCCCGCGCTACCTGGAGGGCCTCGAACAGTCAGACCTGATTTTTAGGAGCCCCGGAATTCCTTATTTAAAAAAAGAGTTTGATCCGGTGCGCAAAAAACTCACGAGTCTTACGAAGTATTTTTTTGAAAAATGTCCGTGTCCGATTGTTGGTGTGACCGGGACAAAGGGAAAGGGCACCACCGCGACGCTGCTTTATGAAATGCTTCTGGCGCACTGCGAAAACCCCCGCACCCATCGCGCAAAAAAGGCCGCCGCA
>CAZZGX010000044.1:0-9379 GCA_964653715.1 uncultured Candidatus Saccharibacteria bacterium | reverse complement strand
CAAGATTTGGAAATTAAGCTGATTGAATATCTAAACCGCTACAACTTTGAAGTCCGACTGAAACAAATTGATTATTTGACGCCAGCGGATTTCTTGAAAAAGAAGTTTAATAAGTCTATACAACCTATCGTCTGTTAACACGTATACATATTGCGGTTTCCCCTAGGATGGGGAAATGGCGATACGCATGGCAGGGACCGTTAAAGAGGGACGTCTGCGGTGGGGTACTCCCCATTGTATAGAAAAAGGTGCTCCTCGGAGCTATAGAAGTTATAACTTTTTCAATTTAACGTAAAAGCGTGAACCCTTCCCCTCTCCTTCGCTCTCGGCCCAAAGTTCGCCGCCCTGCATGCCAGCAGGCAGGGCGAGCTAAATCTTTTTGAGTTTGACATAGAAACTTACCCTCGCCCGCGGACTCTGCCCATAACATCCCTCCGTGGGCTTCCATAATTTTCCGCGCGATGTAGAACCCCAAGCCGGTGACACGAAAATCAGCGATGACGCACCTCAAGCTTTTCAACTCGATCTTCCAATCTTTTCACTTGCGCGGAGAGCATTACTATTTCCTGCTCGTTCTTTTCCAAAATGGCTATAAATCGATCCAGTTTCGCAAATAACTCGCCTGCATTTTCTTTCATCCATTTTACATCCGCTTCCACGGATTCCATCCTTTCGTCAAGTCCGTCAAACCGACCATCCATTTTGTCAAACCGACCATCCATTTTGTCGAGGCGGGTATCTACTTTGTCGAGGCGGGTATTAACTGCGCGGAAATCCGCCTGAACTGCTTTCGCAAGTGGCTCAAGCGACTCGGCAAAAACCTTTTTGAGATCTTTTCTTGTAATTTCCGCCATGTCTATATTTTTTAATAATTACTTCCCTCGCACTTTTTCAAGTCTTGCGATTCGTTTCTCAAGAAGCTCTACCTCCTCGCGCGAGACGTGTCTCACTTCGTCGCTTCTTACAATATGCAACTCAGATTTTATCTCCTCGATATCTTCCGTATTTTTTGCCACCATGTCCCTGATAGATATAAGTTGCTGTTGTATGCCCTCCATGGACTCCGCAATCAGTTTCACCTGCGATTCAAAATTTTCAGCGAGGACGCCAAGAAAACGCTGATATTCCTCTCTCTGTTCTCGAAGAACCTCTTTTAAATTTTGCCCATTCGCTTTCATGTTATGATCTTACGCCGCCCACCCCGTATGTCAAACCATCTTCAGCTCCGCAAAAAATCATACAACAACATTCCAACATTCTCAAGAATGTTGGAATGTTTGGCGATTAAATCATCGGCAACATTACTGAAAACGTCGATCCTTTTCCTTCTCCATTTGATTCAGCAAAAATTCTTCCGCCGTGGGCTTCGACAACTTTTCGGGCGATGAAAAGTCCCAAGCCCCGTGCCCAGAATTTTTTGTTTCACTTTTTCGTCACGGATGAACAAAAACCAACTACTTCCGGTGGGATTCCAACTTCTCAACTCGCTCTTCCAATCTTTTCATCTGCGCGGATAGCATCAATATTTCCTGCTCGTTCTTTTCCAAAATGGCTATAAATCGATCCAGTTTCGCAAATAACTCGCCTGCATTTTCTTTCATCCATTTTACATCCGCTTCCACGGATTCCATCCTTTCGTCAAGTCCATCAAACCGATCGTCTATCTTGTCGAGGCGGGTATTTACTTGGTCAAAGCGAGTATTTACCTTGTCAAGGCGAGTATTAACCGCGCGGAAATCCTCTTGAACCGCTTTTGCAAATGGCTCAAGCGACTCCGCAAAAACTTCTTTGAGATATTTTCTTGTAAGTTCCGCCATGTCTATATGCTTCAATTTTAGACCAACACGTTAGTATGTCAAATCAGACAGGCGCCGGATTAAGCCATCGGGGCAAATACTTATGCCGTCTTCATCTCCACAAAGAACGTACTCCCCTTTCCTTCGCCTTCGCTTTCCGCCCAAAGTTTTCCGCCGTGCGCTTCGACAACTTTTCGGGCAATGAAAAGCCCCAAGCCCGTGCCGCGCACTAATTTTTTGACGCGCTCCTCGCGCACGAATTCGTCAAACAGATGCGGCACAAGTTCCTCCGATACGCCCAAGCCGGAATTTTCAACTGAAACGACAATGGCGTTTTCTTTTTTCTCGACGGCAACCTTCATAAACTCCACGTTACATCTGAATGAGAAAAAGCGGGATTTTTGGTATAATTTTGGCAAGGAGTTCTCAATGAAAGTTACTACGCGTCAATGAAAACGGAAATAATAAAAAGCGGAGACAACGCGACCGCTCGTGTTTATCAGCAGAATTTTGACTATGATCTAACCGACATAGACAAAAAGCGGTTGGTTTTGTATTTGTCGAAGGATATTACAGAAACGTCAATTGGTTATGCTGGTTTCAGTACCAAAGCCGCGCTCCACGATTACCTAATGGGAACGGTTTTTGGCGAAAAAGAAAGTGACAATGAAATTTTTAAACTTGCTTTAGATAGAGAGAAGATAATTAAGGCAATTAAAAAAGCGGTCATCCCATGCTCTAACACACTGCCTAGTGGTACCGTTCACATTTTTATCTTCCCCACATTCAGTAGGTTCGTTAAAGAAAGAATGTCCGGCACAACTGGTTATACTCCGTGGAAAAATACGATCTTGGTGTTTGTAAATCCCCTCAACCAGCGGTGGGAAAAAGCTTTGGTTGGAACCGTCAGTCACGAGTTTAATCATTCGGTATTTCTGAGATACAACAAATGCGAGTCCTTACTCGATTCAATGATTTTTGAAGGATTGGCTGAGCATTTCCGTGAACAAACCGTTGGCGGCGAACGGGCACCCTGGACAAAAGTCTTGGATCTAAAGCAATCCAAGGGCTTATTAGTGGAGATGAAATCGGAGGGTATGCTGCAGTCGACTGATAAAAACGTTTATCGCGCTGTTTTTTTTGGCAACGAAAAATATACTTTATGGACGGGATATACTATCGGCTATTTTATTATTACTTCCTTTTTCAATCACTATCCTACTCTTCTGTGGAAAGAAACTATGACTATGTCGCCTCGAGACATCTTTACCAAATCTGGATTTTTGAAATAGAAAAACCCCGAACCACTTTGGTTCGGGGTGTGATGTGGTTGGTCAGTTCCTGACCAGCGGGCTATTATCACCCGTCTTTGCTTTGTGCACTGCCGCTTGAAGAGTCGCTGCTCTTCATCGCCACCGCTTGATTGACACGCGGTTGGACTTTGACCGACCAAGAGAACCTCTTCGGTCTCTTTTTTGCGACGTTTTTCATCGTCTGCTCTCTTCCTGTTTTGTTTAGGTGTACGGATGAGGAAATCTCGTAAGCTCGCCGTACTTCGGCGGAGCTGTCCTGAAACCAAGACGGGTTGGAAGAGTGTATATTCTCTCCATACCGCGAGGCTCCAATCCGTAACCAAAACACATGGGTATTGTACCAGGAATAAATACTTTTACAATGTTCAGCTCTGTTATTTCAATGTGTTGGTCACTTTGACCCAGACTGACCGTTAAGAGCGGCAACTTCATTGCTTCAAAGTGCTCCAGTAATTCTTCCCATGTTCTTGGAGCATTTTTAGCGACACCAGTAAATCTCAACACCTTGCCTCCATCTGCTAAGAAGTCGGCTTGGCGGAAGTACTTCTGTTGTCCATACAGATCACCGTGATGGTATGTTCGCCTCACATCCTTGGGGCGAATTGATTTCACTGTCGGATTTCTCAGGCGGCAATAAATTGCCGCCTCAACCTCTTCCAGTGCGTGTTCAAGTGCCCGCGTGACATCAAAAGATGAACATGCGGAGCAAGTGGTCATAGGTAGTACTTCGTTTTGCGCGAACACGAATACAACCGGTGCGAGATCAAGAGTGAAGTCCTTTACGGCCACTCTAAATCCCACTTTCTTCAACCCATCGATTCTTTTTTGCGCCCACCCCGGCAAACTCTTACCAGATATGCGCGGCATTTCGAGTCTGTTAAGCCAGACGATCATAAAGGCATCACGCTCAACCAATTCAAGAACCGCATGCCTTACTGCTTCGTTTTTATCAGGATTCGCTGCTGTGCCTGATGAATTGGCCATAGTGTAACGCGGAGTATGGGGGGTATATGGGAAATAAACGCAGTCGGCAAGAATATAGATTTTTTTGCCGGTAAACGAATTACTTCCTTCAACCCAAGAATACCTGCGCTTTTCATCGAACGGTTTCAGCGGGAATTGCCTCATCTGATACTGTAGCTCGTGGTAACGAACAATTATTCGTGGATCAATCGCCCCCTCAAGCTCCCCGAAAGAAGCCCGAATAAGGTTTGTGGGAATCTGTCCGCACGCATCCCACTCGTGTGTCTCGGAAACAGCTTTTACAAGCGCCGTATGAGGATCCTTTGCTCGTCCGCATGCCAAATCGCGAGATACCTTACCCTGTGGTCGAGCAAATACCATCGAGAAAGGCAGTTCGTACGAACCAATGGCCGGAGGCGCCCATCTTAATTCTAGGTTTTTTGCCACATTTTCTTTCCCTGAAGTCGAGGTATCTGGGTAACCAAAGAGGATTGTTGTAAACGGCCAGAAGCTAGAAGGCAATCTGAGAGCTTTTTTCATGGGCTCTTCTAAAAAGCCGCCGATTTCTACCGTCCCGATCCCGCTTTCTACTGCCGACAAATGAATGTTTTGAGCTACATGGCCTGCCTCAATCGGAACATACAAAAATGATCTATTCCCGTATTTTTCTCCCGATAGCTGGAATGAACCGCTGACGACGATTACACCCTGTGCATTGTTGCAAATAGTGTGGTCGGCGAACGAACGGAGTACGCGGAATAAGTCCTTCTCCATCGGCACGAGTTCTATCATACCGTGCTCTCTGAAAAGAACATCGTATATGCCCACTTCGTGTCTTCCAACAGAACGAAGCAGTACAAGCGACAATCGTATCGGGTAGAGCGCGCCTGCTGATGGTACCGCATGTCTAATGAATTTATGCGCCTGCCAGACTTTTATCCGTTGGGGGCTGTTCTCATCAACCAGATGCGGACTTCCGACTATTCCGTATCCGGCCCATAGCATTTGTGCGATCCCTTCCATGTTTACTGTGTCACATGAGAAAGCGCGGATTGAGCGGCGGCGCTCAATGAGTTCATGCAGGTGACTAGATTTGACAGGGATTTGAATTCCGGCCGGACCCACTATGTTCCTCTTGCCAGCCTTATCTACCAGTCGCAGTATCTCTTCATTGCTTAATTCGCGGGCAAACAACGTTGGGTTGCTTACAAAATGCCAGAAATAATCTCCGACAGAAGAGGCGTCGCATATGATTTTGTTCTGTTCCAGAGACTTGATGAGTCCTGTCACAGATTCCTTGTCCCAGCTTTTACCCAACGTATTGATCACTTCCTCTCGGGTCCGTTGCCCATCACATAATTGCACTAGCTGATTGAGAAGTGGTCGCGGAACGGTCACTTCTAATATCTCGCTATGGCAGTAGAAGAAAGTTAATTTTCCTCGTTGCCAATATGGGCTTACGACAATAGGTTTAATCTTGCTTGTTTTCATCGCTATTCCTTATTTTATTGTTAAAGTTAGTTTGTTTCTGCCGATAAATTACCACAAGTTGTTCAGGTGTGCAAGAGGATCCAGCATTCGCTCCCGGCACTGGGATGCCCGTAATCAGGAGGACGACGCCAGAGTTTTTGATGGTATATTCATCAAATAGAGTATAAAAAGAAACCTCCAAATAGCTAAAAGGAAAAGAAAAAGAGGGCAGATATGTATCTCCCCTCTTCATTTGAAATAGAGTCGCACTCACAAATCGAGTGGTTTCATCTTCAACTCATCGATTCGCTGAAACAATGTCCTCTTAAGTTTTGGCGAGGTGCATCCATCGTATTCTTTCTGAAGGGTTTCGATTTCTTTAGCGCGTCCCATGGACTTTCGTTGCATTAACCGCCTTTTCATGAACAATTCGGAAAATTCTTTCATAGATCTAGTGGGCAAAGTTTGATTAGAAAAGAACTAACCAGCCAATACTGATAGCTCACAGTGAATAATTTACAGGCTACTTGTAAAATGTCAATCTTTGCGCTGATGGCGAAGAAGAAATATTAATCATATAATTGGCAACTTAACGAAATATCATCGCGAACCAGACTCGAGAGCTTCTTGTCCATGACCCGAAACAACCCCCAACCGGATGAAAAACTTTGATCCTTTCCCCTCCCCTAGGGACTCCGCCCAGAGTTTTCCGCCGTGCGCTTCGATTATTTTTTTCTACTAACTATGGCCATCCAACGCAATTGGATATCTGCATTTCTCACAGGAAACCACTTATCATCATAATCAAGCCATAGTCGCAGAAAGATAATTTTAACAAGTTTCGTGATTTTTCCCTTCGCGGGATCAGCAAGATAGATATGGCTCGCTGTCGCTTTTTCAAGCAGACTAAAGTGTCCAATGTAGCCGCTCATCATCCAAGACACTACGATGACATTATGGGGCGTATTATATTTTTTTAGATCACTCCATTTCGCATTTTTACGTGTTCGCACTTCAAGCCCCAGTTTTCTAAATGTTTCTACAAGGTCCTTATTTGATAGACCGCCTCTTTTTTTATATTCAGAAATCTTTCCGATCTGGTTTAGCGAAATCGGCAACTCAAAATAGTCAGCTATCATTTTGATACAAGCCGGGCCGCACGCCTCGCTATCTTTTTGTTTTAGCACTTTTAATTTTGGCATTGGGTTAAAAACCTACGACGAAATTTTCATCTCCACAAAAAATCATACACCAACATTCCAACATTCTGAAGAATGTTGGAATGTTTGGCGATTAAATCATCGGCAACATTACTGAAAACGTCGAGCCCTTTCCTTCGCCAGCGCTTTCTGCCCACAATTTCCCGCCGTGGGCTTCCACAATGCGCCGCGCAATATAGAGCCCGAGTCCCGTGCCCAAAATTTTTTCCTTCACCTTTTCGTCGCGCACGAATTCTTCAAAAAGATGCGGTAAGAGATCGGCGGGAATGCCAAGACCGGAATCCTTCACGGACACACGCACCACGCCCTCCTTTTTCTCGACCGCCACATTCACGCGCCCCGCTTGTCCCGAGTCCGTCGAAGGGGCGGGTGTGTACTTAATCGCGTTATCAATAATATTTTGAATCACCTGCTTCAATTTCGTCGCATCGGCTTGAATCATTATTTTTTCTGCGGGCGCGGAGAGCGTAAACTCAAGCTTATGCTCGCCCGCGAGCGGCTTCAATCCCTCAAAAATGCCCGAGACAAGTTCAACCGCATCCGTCGGCGCAAACTGGTAGTCCATCTTCCCCTCTTCCACTTTCCGCACATCGAGCAAGGTATTGATAAGCCCGACCAAATCGTCTGCCGACCTCCGCACTTTTTGGAGCGTCTCCCGCGTCTTGTCGCTAATTTCCCCGTACGCCCCGCCGGTATTCCCCAGCACAAGCTCCACATATCCCTTCATCGCCGCAAGCGGCGACTTAACCTGATGCGAAGCAATAGACAAGAGCTGGGTTTTAAAGTGGCTCAATTCGTCAAGTTGCACGTTCTTTACTTTCAATTCTTCCGAAAATTTCTGCAATTGCTCCCGCAGTTCGACTTCCTTGCGGACGCTTTTGATGAGGAGGATTCCGAATACGACTGTAATAATTAAGGTCAATGAATCAATGATGGTATCCGCAAGAGATTTATAGACAGCAAGTCGCGATAGAAGCGAAATCCATATGACGATTGTAAGGGCCTCTGCGGCGATGACTTTCAGATTAAATAAGTGATGTTTTACGATGGCATACGCAGTCATGCTAAGAAATATCAAAGTGTAGAGGGGTGCGAATGAAACACCTATATTCACTTTAAAAAATACGACGGGTATGAGAATGCCCAAAATAATAAGACCGAGCATTCCGCCTATCCCCACAACCGTAAACAATATTTGTTGCCGCTCGACACCTTCGAGTCGCCGTAGTTTTTTTAATAAAATAACAACTGAAAGGAAACTGTACGTCGTTGTTACCAGCGAGAACAACACTATACCAGGACCTGGTGCGGGATATGGAGAACCGCCAATAACTTCCACATTCGTGAATGTGTAAGGAGAGATTGCTACGATCATGCAGAATACGCTAAAAAACACAATCCCCAAAAACGTACTTCTTTTGATCGGAAGTTTGTCATGAGGAATGACGATAGCCAAGAGCAGAAACAACATGCTCATTGATATCGCAAGAGAAACTGCCAACCGGATCAACGCTAAGCTAGAATTTAAAAATTGGGAATCGAGCGATGCAAATACCGCAACCAGCCATAACGAGATTATGACACCAAGAAAAGCATAGGTTTTATTGGTAGTGCTACGCGGATTACTTCTATACACCGCAACCACCAAAAAAATATTGACAGCCAGCACCCCTATTAACCACGTAGACCTAAGCGTCGTAAGAGTTTCCATATGATCTTTACAGGATACTCTCACAGTATACCGTATTACACTTATATATTGTATAATATCCTTAAGTAAGAATCTATTTCACTTTACCCATGATTTTTAGATTTACGGTGATTGAAAAAATACTGCTTCGCCTAAATATTATTCCGCATCCCCTGATCGACTCGCTTACCAATGTTGTAGCTGGTAGATCATTACAGGTTGCTGTTAAGCTCGGAGTTTTCGACCTTCTGAGTAGCGGCCCAAAATCGCTTGAGGAAATCGCTTCGGGTTCTAAGATCAGTAAGAATGGAGCCATACCATTTCTCGATTGCTTAATCGCGCTTGGTTATCTTGAAAAGATCGGCAGTGATATATACAAACTCTCAAAACGGGGAGTGCGGTTTTTTGGCTCCGACTCTCCAGCATCGATGAAAAGCCTGATCGCATTTGATGCCGATTTTGCTTTCCCTCGTTTATCAAAACTCGAAGAGAATCTGAAACGAGGCGGACCAGTACATAGCGACCCAAACAAGCTCACGCGGGAAGAGTGGGACCTGTTCAATAGCGCGATGCTCGACCTCGCAAAGCGAAGCGCCACTGAAGTCCTCCGCCTTGCCCCTCTCGGCAAACATGCAAAAAAATTAGTTGACCTCGGCGGTATGCATGGACTCTATGCAATTGAATACTGTAAGGCGCATCCCTCGCTCTCGGCTAACGTTGTCGACTTCGCACTTGCTGAACAATACGCTGAGGCCGCTATCAAAGAACATGCAATGGGAGCTCGCGTGAAATTCGAAGTACGCGATTTCTTGACAAATGAGATTGGATCAAATTACGACGCAGCGTTGGCTGTAAACATCATTCACACCCTCCCCGATGCGAAAAATCAGGAGCTTGCCAGTGTAGCACACCGATCGCTTAATCCCG
>CAZZGX010000043.1:0-7020 GCA_964653715.1 uncultured Candidatus Saccharibacteria bacterium | reverse complement strand
AAGCAGAGCTGCATTGCTCCACCACAGGCAAATCTTTCGACGCAACGATGCTCACTACTGCCGGCGAGATATTTTTTGCAACGTCAATGATCCTCTGCTCTTGCGTGACAACTTTTATGGTCTCAGGTGGACTCGCGGAGTTCCCTACCGTCTTATCAATGACACGCTGTATGGTCTGGGTCACCGAGGAGGTCGGCGCTTGCTCAAAAAGCGCCGCGGTCACGATCGCGGTCGTAAACGAGACAATAATACTTACCAAAATGAAAAGCAGTACGAGTTGACTTTTTGATAAATCTTCCATGGCAGTTTACTTTTTAGTATACAGAGAAAAATCCTAATTGTCAAAACAAATAGGCTCAAACGGCCTCAACGCGCTCGATGCCGTTTAAATTTTCTTTCAAAAGTATCTCAACGCCCTCTTTAAGGGTCAGTGTTGAGAGCGGACAGCCTTTGCAGGTGCCCAATAGACGGAGATATACAATACCGTCTTTAAAGGAGACGAGATCAACGTTGCCACGGTGAAGCGCCAACATCGGACGTACTTGTTCTTCCAAAACTTTTTCAATCTCGGATTCCATATTTTTCAAGCATAGTATTAACGTATTCCCAATCGATATTTTTGAAAAACGTTTCTATGTATGCCTTACGCGCGGTCGCAAAATCCAGGAAGTAGGCGTGCTCGTAAACATCCATAATAAAAAGAGCGACCATGTTCCAGACGCCTCCTTGATTGTGACTGTCGCAAACGATATTACGAAGACGTTTTTCGTCAAGATCATACCCAAGAACCACCCAGCCACGCGCGGCGAGCCCAAGCGCCTTGAATTCAAGAAGCCATTTTTCATAGGAACTAAAATCGCGCTCAATAAGAGTTTTGATAACTCCCGCGGGCTCGCTCCCACCGCTTTTCATATTGTCAAAATAGCCCTCGTGGAGCCTGACGCCATTTAACGCAAACGTCTCCTCAACCTTGAGCTCTCGAAGATCGCTGTAGGTCGCGTTCACCATAGCGAGATCAACACTTTTAAGCTTTTCTTTGATCTCATCAACCTTTTTCACATAACCCGCGTAGAGCACATCGTGGTGTTCTTTAAGCTGCCTTTCAGAAATTCCCTCGAGTTTTGTATATCTGAGTGGTTTTATTTCCATATATTTTTTACAATGAATAATTTATGGGTAAATCTGATTACCTTCTTTATCGAATAAAATAATCGCTTTAGTCGGGCATGATTGGGCGGCAAGCAGTATTGTTTCATCATCAGCGCCTTTTTCGTTGATAACGACCGCTTTATTTTCTTCATCCAACGTGAAAACACCCGGCGCTATCGCTATACAGCTTGCGGCTCCAATACATAAATCCCGGTCAATATAAATCCGCGCTACTTTTGGAGTTTTTAATTTTTCCGTCTCTGCCATCTTTTAGCCGTAATATTTTTCAGAATAAAATCGGACGAGCTGTTCAATCTCGGTGAGAGCTCCTTCCGACATTCCTACTCCCACTTTAAGCTTTTTTTGCACATCTTCCAAGGTCTGCGCCCCCTCAAGAACCGCCTCTTCGATATCCTTGTCGGTAATATTGAGCCGTTCGTCAATAACGCGCGCCCCCTCGACTATGATGCGACTATGCTGGGCGGTCTTTCGAAAATAATCATTCGCGGTTTTTTGGAATGCTTTATCTGCAAGCACCGAACAATGGATCTTACGATTTGGCAACCCCCCAAGTCGCTCCATAATATGCTGTGGCTTTACTGTAAGCGCATCCGCAAGCGAAAGACCTCCGTTTTCAGTAAGCATCACTGAATACATGCTCGTTGCGGCAATCGCCGAACCACAGCCAAACGTTTTCCATTTTAAATCTTGTATGCGCTCGGTTGTCGGATCAATTTTCATCCACATGTTCATCATATCGCCACAGGCAGGACTTCCTACCATGCCGGACGCGTCAAACTCACCTTCGGCCGGCTCTTTCAATAAAATATTCCTCGGCTTAAAAAAATGTTCTTTTACCGTATCAGTATAATACCACTTCTCACCGGTAAACTGGTTGATAACATCGATTTCGGCCCCCTTAAGATCTTTCGATTCCTTTTTTGTTTGAGTTTCATCCATACTGTTTAATATTTATTTATAATTTTTTGAGCTCGCTTTAACACGAAGCCCTTCGCCCGCAAACGCCTCGGGGTGACTCATGCCTGTCGCATTCTCGTCCACTGTTATCGGAGAAATTTTGCGAAGCGTTTTTACTACCCCTGGAAGTACCTCCATGAGCGCCCTGACATCGGCTTCGGTATTGTCGCGCCCGAGCGTAAAACGGATCGAGGCGTGGGCGTATTCGTACGGACGCCCGAGCGCCAAAATAACGTGTGACGGATCAAGGCTTTCGGAGGTGCAAGCCGAGCCCGTGGAACAAGCAATGCCGTACGCGTCAAGATATAAAATGACGGCTTCTCCTTCGATGTCGAGAATTGAAACATTGACATTGTTCGGCAAGCGCCAAGTTGGATCTCCATTTAAAACCGACCGTGGAATGTTTTGGAGAATTTGCTCGATAAGCTGGTCTCGAATAGTTCCAACACGCGCTGATTCCGCCTCTTTTTCGCGATCGGCAATTTTAAGGGCTTCTGCAAGACCGACAATTCCAGCGATGTTTTCGGTACCCGCGCGACGTTTCCCTTCTTGCGCGCCGCCAAAAAACATCGGACGAATTCGAACGCCTTTTCGTATATACAACATCCCTACTCCCTTTGGCCCATATATTTTTGAGCCATTGGCAACCAAAAGATCAACGCCGAGTTTTTTTACATCGAGGCCCAAGTATCCTGCGGCTTGACAGGCGTCGGTATGAAAAAAAGGTCCAGCCATTGGATCTTTTTTATGGGCTCTGTGTGATTTGACGATTTTCCCGATCTCTTCAATCGGTTGGACCGTACCGATTTCGTTGTTGGCGTACATTACCGAAACAAGAATAGTATCCGGTCGCAGTGTGGCTTTAATTTTTGCCGGATTTACGATGCCATTTGCATCGACATCTATAAGTGTTATTTCAAATCCTTCTTTCTTGAGAGCATCAAGCGTATGAAGTACCGCGTGGTGTTCGATCGTTGTTGAAATAATATGTCGGCCACGGTCAGCATACGCGCGTGCCACGCCACAGAGTGCGAGTGCATCCCCTTCTGTGCCACCAGATGTAAAGAGGATCTCGTCTGGCGTGGAATGAAGAATATTTGCGACGTCACTCCGCGCACTCTCAAGAGCTTCTTTGGCGCGTCGGCCTTCCCGATAGAGCCCGCCCGGGTTGCCGTATTCAACTGAAAGATATGGATCCATCACGGTCTTGACTCTCGGGTCAAGCGGCGTTGTGGCTGCGTGATCGAAATAAATCCGTTTCATATTTTTATAGGTGCCGAAAAAACACCGCATCCTTTACACGGATAATTACTGTTAAATTGATAACGTGTTTCCCTGCCTTCTTTATTCCAAACAACAAGTCCCACTTCTGAAAGAAGTTTTAAATGATGGGAAACGGTCGGCTGGGTAACGCCAAGATAATTGGTAAGACTTGTTACCGTGGCTCCTTCTGAAACACTCCTCAGCTTTTTCAAAAGCAAAATCCTTGTCTCATCCGCGAGAACCCCAAAGCACTGCGTACATTGTTTCTTTCTGGAAGCCAACATGTATAGATGATTGTCTATAAGTAAAATAATGTCAAGTAATGAAAAACCTCGGCACAGTAGTGTACCGAGGTTGCTATTTTGTGTCCTTCGTTTTCTCGTTCAATGAAGGTCTGCAAACCCTCCGTAGACCTCGTTAAGCAAGGTAAACGTTTCAGGGTCATACTCACTGAGCGTCAGGGCTCCGCCAACATTGAGCGTCGGGTCGGGGCAGTTGACCCCATAGTTGTGAAGGTAGAAGTAGCCGCTAAACGGCCCCGCGCAAAAGTAGTACTGGGTCATTACGGCGAAGAACTCACTTGAATTTGTCATCGAGTAGTCTCCCGCCCAAATACCTGAAGCAAATGCCGCTTCGTAGCGCGTTTCGATCCGTGCGCGATCTTCATCAGCAAGCCCCACGTTCATGATGGTGTGCGAGAGCTCATGCACGCACGTGTTCATGCCTCCATTCGTGCCGCGTCCGTAGGGATCGTTTGGATCGCCGAGAACGTTCATCTCCGCGCACGCGGTTACAGGGTTGGAAGGAACGCCGCCAAGCCCGCCTTCGGAGCCGCAATCGTTGTACTGAATCCGATCGAAAAAGTACGGCAATGCGCAAATGGTTTCAACTTTCTGCCCATTCTCCAACCGGTTTGCGTAAACCGCCGTGAGCGCGCCCGCGTCTCTCAAAACTAGCGCCACGTCAAACCGGTGCGCCAGCATGTGATCAAGCATGTATCCCGCGGCAACAAGCGCCGCAGGGCGCACAAGATCGCTTCCGGTTGTATAGAGAACTCCTCGGACAACTTGATCCATAAGAGGCGCTATCGGGCTGTAATCGAGAGGAAGCAGCGTTGTCGTGGTCGTTGAAGTCGAAGTAGTGGTAGATGTTGATGTTGTCAAAGAAGTTGAGGTAGCCGTCGACGGAGGAAATACGAGCGCTCTTTGCGTCCCCACAAAAGCGATTCTGATCCCGTCTTGGGAAAGCGCCCCTAAGAGCTTTGCGCATACCGTATCACCAGGACGAAATACGATGGAGATCGGCGTACTGACCCCCGGATCACAGGATGAGCGATACCAAACCGCGCTCACATTCATTTTTTTTCTTTTGATCCGCGCCTTTGTTTCTTTGCAGTAACCGTTATCCCACGTAAGCGACATCCTTCGAGAGCTGATATGCAACAGCGCCAGCATCTCACTTGTCTCGGCGCTTCTTAATACATATTCTCCTGAAGGCACGCACTTTCCAAGTGCCTCTGAACCAAGTCCAAACAAAACAACAAAAATTCTGAATATCTTGCGCGTCGTCATTCACTTCCCTCCTTTGATCGCAAGGTGTAACGAACAGGACCTCTATCCAGTCAAACTATAGCATACTTCGATGTTTATTTCAATAGCGACTTAATTCAGCGTTTTTTTGCCTGGAGTCCACTCAACAGGACACAATTTCCCCGTCTGGAGGGCTGCCAGCACTCGGAGCGTCTCGTCCACCGAGCGCCCAACATCATCATCGGAAACTACCAGATATCGGATTTTTCCATATGGATCGGCAATAAACGTCCCTCTCATAGATGTTCCGGCGTCTTCATCGAGCACTTCGTAATCGCGCGACATTTTTTTATGGAAGTCGGAAAGGAGCGGGAAATTGATTTTGCCCAGTGGTCCCTCGACCCACGCTTTATGAGAATGTTTTGAATCTACGGAAACTCCCACTACATCAGCTTTCAGTTTTTTAAAGTCGTCGTATTTTTTTGAAAACTGCCGGATTTCAGTCGGACAGACAAACGTAAAGTCAAGCGGATAGAAAAAGATTACAAACCATTTGTTTTTGTATTGTTTGAGAGTGTACTCCTTAAACTTACCGTGTACATACCCCTCGAGTTTGAAGTCGGGAGCGAATTCTCCAACTTTAATCATGCCATCAGTATAAGAAGCGTGGGGAACCTGTCAAGACTCAATCGTTTCGAGTATAGAGCGCGAGCTCCCGGAAAACTTGTCTGAATGCTTTGGCGGGCGGCAAGATTGTGAGAAGGTAGCGGAGCAAGACAACATATTTTAAAATCCAGATCGGAAATCCCGACAAATGTACGCGCGGCGTTTCAAGAAGCGCGTATTTGCCCCCAAGCGGGATAATGTAGCTCGACATTTTTGGCCGATACGGCATTATTGTTCTTTTTGGGTTCTTGATGCGCGAACGGATGACACCAGCAACATAGGCGCCTTCGTGAATTGCCTTTTGCGCGGTCATGGGAATGGACGCGCCCGTTCGCGGATCCATTGAAGCCGCGATGTCCCCAATCGTAAAAACATTCGAGTACGGCACTACTTCGAGCGCCAGGCCTACTATGAGGCAGTTTTTTTTCTGAAGCGGGACACCGCGGATTATTTCGCCTTCACATGCCCCCTTCACCCCCGCCGTCCAGATTAAAAGATCAAAGCTAAAAGGTGTTCGCGCTTGGGTAATATAAATTCGTCCCGGCCAAACATCGACAATCGGGCTTTCGGTAAGAACCGTAACACCGAGTTTCCGAAGGCGCGCACGCGCTTTTTGCTGAATCCATGGGGAAGAAGTCCCGAGAATAGTAGGAGAGGCTTCAACTAAAACACACTCCCATGCGCCCACAGGACGCGCGTGAATGCGCGAAAGTTTTTTCATATAGCCTACAAGCTCGGAAGAAAACTCGCACCCCGTCACCCCTCCCCCGCCGACCAAAATTGTAATCTTTTTATTTTTAGGGCTTGAGTAAAAAAGTTCATCAATGCGATCGCGTATGTTGAATACCTCCTCGACATTTTTGAAACCGATGGCGTTGCGCTCAAGGTGTGGGATATTGAAATAATTCGTCTGACTGCCGAGCGCAACAACAAGCCATTGATATTGTATCTCCCTTCCGCTTTTAAGAACGACGAGCTCGCGGTCCGGCTCAACGGCCTCAACAATATCCTCCACGTACTCAATGGCCGGAAAGTTTTCAAAGATATCATCATAGGGAACCGCGCTTGAGTGGAACAACTCACGAAACTCCTCTCGCGAAGCAGGTCGATTTTCTTTTTTAAAAAGAGACCCGAGTTCAAAAAATTGTGAAGGGAGTACGTGATATAGATTTTTATCGACAACCACGATATCCACAAGGCGAGTTTTCGCAAGATCGAGTGCCACGCGAATACCTCCATATCCCCCACCAAGAATTACAATCAGAGGTTTCGGTTTCATAAAAAAATTATACCACGAAATTAATTCCGGTGTGTTACGAAGCCACCTCTCGGATTCGAACCGAGGACCTACGGCTTATCCCGATAGTTTAAACTTTGCCTAAGCCAGCAGAGGGATTCGCACCAACGTCCTTCGGTTTACAAACCCGTTGCTATA
>CAZZGX010000042.1:0-26916 GCA_964653715.1 uncultured Candidatus Saccharibacteria bacterium | reverse complement strand
AAATCCATTTATACCAAGCCCGATGACTATTGCCAAACTTGTTCCAGTAATAATAAATTTGTATTGAGTTTGCCTTATTTTATTTTTTTCATGTCTATAATGTCTAAATAGAACAATGTATCCAACGATAAACATTAACGTTGTTGTCAAAAGATATAAATTATAAAAAGACCCAAAGTAAATTTGATTATTTTGTGTACCATGAACTACGCCAGTAACGATGAATGACGTGGAAAAACTGGACACCGAGAAAAAGAGAGAAACGAGAAGAAAGAAAAGTACGCTAATATAGCCTGTGAGATTTACCCCGACAAAAGTAAATACAAAAAGCAGGAATGTAAACGGTATGAATATGGCAATGCTATAAACAAGCTTCCCCCAAAAAATAATACCGGCATCTCCGGAAATAGTTCGGAAGGCAAACAGTGCCATGGACCATAAAAAGATGTTGCTACTTAAAAGCGTAAAAGCAATATTGACCGGGTCTTTCCAGTTCCGACGTAAAATAAGAATAGCAAGCGCCGCATTAATAAGAGCTGTGGTAACAAGAAAATTGTCAGCAATACTTAACATATTACGATTTTATAGCGACAACCATTTCTGCCTGATCTCCATAGACACTTTTTGCTTCAGATAAAACTGAAAACCCACTAGTTTTTAAAAGATTCGCCTGGTGCCGCGGCGAAAATAGGGAATAAGTACTCTCATGCATTTTACGCGAAATAATGAGATTATAGTACCAAAGAACCAAGAGCGGGTATATCATTGTCGAAAAGTGTGCACAAAAACGTATAAATCCATTGCGATGGTAATATTCTCTAAAATGAGTCAGGACGATTTTCGTAGGATTCCAGTGGTCGGAAGGATTTGATATGACAATCCTACCTTCGGTCCTGAGTACTCTAAAAAATTCTTCCATTACCGAAGAGTGAGTGTTCTGTGGCAGCGTGTATATCGTATTATTACTAACAACCGCATCAAAAAAATTGTTTTCAAACGGCAATAATTGAGTAAGGTCATGCGCTACGATATACCGTGCAGCCATTTTCTGCCTCGTCATACTCAAGCCCTCTTTCGATGAATCAAGAGCCCATACCACCGCCCCTTTTTTCGTTAAAAGGCTTGCAAGGTTACCAGTACCCGCGCCCGCATCAAGAATTTTTTTATTCTTCACATTTCCTAAATTACTACAAAACTCATCCATGAGCTCTTGGTACGGGATAAGGCGATTAAGAGTATCATAGGTTTTAAAATATCTATTCCAAAAAGTACTATCCCTCGATCCCGTCATTCTGACTTTATACGTAAGCCCGCCGTAACCTTTTTCCAATACGTTTCTAACAAGTACGGTAAACGGACGAACATCATTTTTAAAATAACCAGGCATTTTTGCGCGCGCACTCATATGCGCTTCACTCGGAGACTGTACTACCAATTCTTCAAACAACACTCCGAAGCGTTTAATTGAATCTCTAAAATCAACGGGCATAAACGCAACCCATCGATCTACTGCATGACGCCTACTCGCTTTCATGAGGCCATACGTGAGTGCAATCAGTATAATTCTTCGACCCCCTCGAAAATCTTTTGCTACAACAAGTCTAGAAAACTCACCGAGGTGCTCTGCTTCTGGTAAGTTTATATTGAAATAAGACAGTATGGGTAGCGGCTCTTTGTATATGAGTCTTGCCGAAGCAAGCACTCCATTATTTCGATCTGTGATATATACATGCGCACTTCTTTTATCATAGTCGTCAATCCATGTTTTAGGGATTTGACTTTCATTATTAATATGCCCGACTTCTGTATATACTTCTTGTCGAAGAATAAATATGGCTTCTGGCGCATCCATCATATCAGAAATGTGTAGCCGAAATCCCTTTTTCCAAAAAAAAAGTTTAAGCAAAGCAATACGGAATACGTAAACGATACGCCACATTGTATTTAAAACATTTACTATTCGAAGTACGCGAGCTTATCGTATAAAGAAATAAAATGTGATCGAATATTCTGCATTATTTCATCAACCTCTGATCCTTTCGGATAATATATTGGCGCAAAATAAATAACTTTTTTACGTATACCATTAATTAAAATGTTACGATGCACCACGGGCAAAATCGGAGCTTCGGTTTTTTGACAAATAATGGCAACCCCTTGCTTAAAATCCCCGATTGCGTCGTCACGAACAACTCCTCCTTCGGGAAAAATTACAACGGATTTGTGTTTTTGAATATTTTGAATGGCGAGCTGTGTCTTGCCTTCGAGATCTTTGCCCCGCGGTAATAATATAGCTCCAAAAATATAGTAAATTGACGGTATGACGCCCCATCGATAAAGTTTTGTCATTAGAGGAGAACGAAAATATGTTGCCGCCATATATCGCAAAGGAAATAATGGCGACAAGAATGGCAAGGACGATGCAACTAGAAATGCATCGTTATACGATTGATGATTTGATACGATGAGCATGGGTTTTTTAATATTTTTCAAATTTTCATGCCCACGGATGATTAGCCGATACGATATTTTATATGAAATCCGTAGCGGGCCTTGAATAATTTTCTGCGCGATATAAGCAAGCATAACTTCTGTTTAATAATACCACGACGACCACAAAAGCTATAAGAAAAAAGCCTTGTTCGAGGCTTTTCATTTGATAGAATTCAACCAATAAGAAGGGTTTTGAAACCCGACAACAAGGACAATATGCTCAGTTGCGGCTGACGCCGAATCTGCAAGCGCGAGCTTTCGCAAAAGAATACTCAAAGGAGTTTCTATCGCCATCGTACCAAGATCTGCCGTACCATAAATATTCATGATATGGCGGTATGGGTCTGTGATCCCCGTAGAAGTCATAATATGCTCTCGAAATTTTTCGGAGAATGTCTCGGCGGCAAATATAATTTTAATCTGAAAAGATTTCCAATTGATGCTGTGCGCGATTCCTTCATCGATGACATCTTTGATAAATGGCGGATATCTGCGGAGCGATGTTTGGCGAATAGCCTGATAGGTAATAAGTCCCCCCCCAATCCATATGCCCATACCAACAGAGCTCCTCAAGCGTATATTTGCGAAGATAGTTATTTTTATCGACTGCGGGGACGTGTTGAAAATCAGCCCATGTTTTTATTTTATTTGGATTGATTTTATTTTTTTTGAGAAAATCCTTATACGCAGGAACTTTTATTGCAGTAGCGTGGAACAATTGTACGTTATGTTGTTTGCCAAGCCGATCCCATTTATCCGAAGACCTCTGATATAGTTCACTAAAATACTTTCTATAATTTTTTGTGTCTATGCCAGAATCAGAGACCATAGTTAAAATATACCATGGAGACGTAAAATCCATATTAACAACTTCCTTCCTATTCTTCCTTTGACCACAGGTGAATTCTGGCTTCACTGGTCATAAGAAACGGGAGAAAAAAAATAACCCCGTCTCTGCGGGGTTATTTTTTTATAGCTATGATCTCTATTTCAGTAAAATGCTGACGATGGCCTTTGCGCCGCCTGCGACGGGTCTTTGATTGATAGCGAAGCATGCTAATTTTCTTTCCTCTTCCCTGTTTGAGAACAACTGCGTCAACCGCGACACCCTTCAAATACGGCCTTCCAACCTCTACCGCATCTCCATTCGTCAGAAGAAGAACTTTATCAAATTGAAATTGCTTCCCCTCATTTTCAGAAAGCTTTTCGATTTTTATCGTATCTTTTTCTTTGACGAGATACTGCTTCCCGCCGGTTTCAATCACTGCAAACATGGCTCGATATTACTCAACTTCATCAGGCCTGTCAAGCGTAACGGGCTCAACACCTATGTTCTCTCCGCTGATTCGCAACACATCTTTATCAATTTTTTTAAACTCGCGGTAGGCGTTGTTATACATCGTAACCGTCGTCCCCAAATTCTTCCCAAGGCGTTGCATAAATTCATCATAGCTCGAAAGATGGCGGCGCAAATCTTCGACACGGACGCGAATTTCTTTCGCCGACTCTTCAATCTTGAGTGCCCGAAGACCCTGTAATACCGTTTGAAGATAGGCTAAAAATGATGTCGGGGAGACAATGATGACGTGCTTTTCTTTGAACGCGTATTCGACGAGATCCCGCGTGTTTACTTTTACCGCGCCAACTTGCGCTACCAGAAGATCATAATAGATCGCCTCATGCGGGATAAACATAAACGCAAAATCCATTGTTCCTTCTGACGGCTTGATATATTTTGAGGTTTCGTCAATACGATTTTTAAGATCGGCCTTGAACGCTCTCTCGAGCCGCTCGCGTTCATTTGGATCCCGTTCTTCAACCAGCCGATTATAATTTTCAAGCGAAAACTTTGAATCAACCGGAATAATTTTTTCTTTCACAAAAATTGCGGCATCCACGATAGTCCCGTCTTGAAAAGGATATTGCATCTGAAACGAACCAGGCGGAAGAACATTTTTCAAAAGCGTTTCAAGATAATATTCTCCCAGTATCCCGCGCTGTTTTGGATTTTTAAGAATATCTTGGAGCGACTGGAGTTGATCAGTAAAATTTATGACCTGCCGATTAGTTTCATCAAGCTTTGTAAGGCGTTCCGTAACATCGCGTATAATTCGCGATGATTCGGCAAAATTCGATTGGAGCATACGCGTCGACTCGCCAAGGCGCATATCCATCATCCGCGCGATTTCATTAATCTGATTTTGCAAAAACATAAGACCTTCCGGTTGATTATGTCTGCTCCGCAAAAGAAGAAAGGCAACAAAAAATCCGATGATAACGGCTCCGATAAGAAGAACGGCGGTCATGACTCTATTCTATCAGAAAACGGAGCGGCTTTCGAGCCCATTCTTCGGCATAATCGACACCAACCCTTGGAGACCGCGTAATTTTTTTAGGCGTCATAATCCGCCCGCCAAGAAATAATTTTTGATTGGTTATGATATTTTTATTGTTAAAGTATTTTGTAATTGAGAGCGCGCGAGTAAGACGCCCAGGCCCCTCAATCCGTGGACCATCAGGCAGCATTTTGATTCCTCGAATGAGAACTGCCCCCGGGATCTCGCGTGCTCCAGTTACAAAATTCATGCAGTAATACATGCCATAAATAAGATACACATAAATAGTTCCAGGTGGACCAAACATCGGTTCATTGCGTCCAGTCCGCCCGCGGTGTACGTGCGAAGCTTTATCTTTTACGCCGCAATATGCTTCAGTCTCGACGATGAGAGAGCGCGTCTTTCTTGTGCCGATCTTTCTTACGAGCTCCATCCCGAGCAAATCTTTTGCGACAATTTTTGGGTCACGAAGAAAAAAATTTTGGTTCACACTGTATTAGTAGCAATCAAGTCGACTTTTGTAAATAAAAAAACCCCGCCGTGGCGGGGCTATCTGATGTGCTGGGCAAGTAAGTCCCATTCGTCTTTAGGTTGCCAAATGATGTTGTTAATCTGTATATCATAGGCAACGGCTCGATCGTCTTGGCGATACTGTGGTGTTGGCTTGTGAACGACGGAGAGAACGGGAAGATTACGAAACTCGACGCGTTCGGAACGATTAATCACACAAACGACTGCAACAACTTGGCCCCACTGCTGACCTACAAGACCGATGAGTTGATCTGTCGTTGAGAAATTATTGCAGACGTCCTCCACAAGGACTACTCTATCGTCTTTAGAAATTCTATGACGATCAAGAAAGAGTACGGATTTCTCGCGACCGTTAACTGTAGCGAGTTGCGGATATCGCTTTTCCGCAAAAATACCTCTCCAGCAAAATATTCGGTCAAGCGCGCCTGTCAGAAAAATCCCTCCCATGGGCGCCCCGAGAAAAACATCGGCCTCGAGCTTGCGGGCGAAAATACGCATGGAAAGTAGCAAGGCGAAGTAATCCCTGACGTGTGGATGCATCTCGGCACGTGCGAAATTAAAATACATGTCGCCTACGTAGTTTTTTTCCCCTTCGGGAGTTTGGTACGTTCCCGCGTATCCTACCAACGGCCCAAGTCTCTTTCCATTGGCGTCTTTTGGACATTCATAATATCCGCCGCAGTTTTTCAAAGTCTCAAGCGGATCAACAGAAACAAATACGAGACGCTCGTGAGAAGCCATCCTATCTCCTCAAATTATTATAGGTACGGGGGCTAGGAATGGGTTGAATTTCCGTGGGCATGACAAGTGGCAATGCGCGGATATCAATCGTTTCAAAAGATGCCGCAGTCTCTGAAGGCAACGCGTCAGATGTATCAATGATTACCGGAGGAGGCTGCGGAGGATTAACCGCCACCACTTGATTTGAGCTGGCCGTTTGTGTAACCCATTCTTTGCCAACCTGACTAATCCACGTCCCCCATTGGGTAGGTGATAGGGCGTATTCTGCGGCAACCCACGCGCGCCGCGGAAAAGCAGGATCAAGCGCGGCTCCACTATAATCCCCCCATCTATGGATGCTACCCGGAACAGGATTATGCGAGGCATAGAAACTCGGGCTTGCTTTTAGGAGTCGCGGTGGGATGAGCGCGTTCGTCAGATTGATCGGACTCCAGTACTGTCCACTCGCGTATATGGAAGGATATTCGGAAGCTGATGACCGGTTGAAAACGGTAATGAGGTTGAGATCAGCGTCAATTTGAATCGCTGGATAGAAGTAGTAAACTCCGGAAGTCGCGAATCTAAAGTCCTCTTGGAAATAACCCCAATAGGCTGTTTTGAATGGGCTCTCAAGTATTCTTAGCTGGAAGAATCTCAGACATGTGCGCGTAACAGAATCACCCGGGGGCTTACATCCTTCATGAGATGCCCCCCAAAGAATGCCATTGCGAAATACTGCGTCATACATTCGCTGGTTACCTACGTCGAGTAATATACTTGTCCCTGCCTGTGGAACGTTTTGAGGCAATTCATGCTTTAGTCCCGACGGAAAGGATATTTGCGCGGTGGTGGACTGAACGCCCATGCCTACCCCGGGCACTCCTCTGATGAACCGGATCGCAAGATTTGAGATAGGATCTTCAAAAAAATTAAATCCGAGAAGATACGTAATCGGAGTTGCAATAACCCCAATCGTCGTTATTTTTGTTGAGCTTGTTGGTCGCGCTACCTGAAAAAGAAATCCGTAAAGCTCTGGAACAAATTGAGTGGCGACTGCTGCTCCCACAAGAAGTTGTGATTTGTTTAATATCAAGGCTCCTGTTCCCGAGAAAAAATTTCCCGTAAGCACCACTTTGTCGTCATCTACTCCAATCCCCGGGTAATCAGGAAAATCGGTAGGAGAATAGGGAGCAGTAAATTGGTACTGATACCAAGACCCTGTGGGATCGCTTGTTTGAGAGACACCAAGGCACCAAAACGAAGGCTGGTTGTTGATACCGCTAGAGTTCGTCGCGCTAACAAAGAGCCAGCGATTCGTGAGAAAATCGTAGACGATGCGGCCATCAAAGCTGAATTCGTGTCCTGGACAACTTACAGGATAACCCTTTGTTAATAAATGCTTTCCCACCTTGTCATATATCCGCATTCGGAAATTTACTGTTTCCACAATATGGTTAAACCCTACGGCTATATATGTATCCGGTGGAGTCACGATATTGATCTCCTTCATGCCATCAAACGCGCAACCGGCAAATATGCCGAGCGCGAGAATAAGCGCTTTTGAGAACTTCATCTCTACCTCCTCCGAATAAAACTAAACACGCCTTGAGAAAGTTTGCTGTCGGGACACTCATATGTACCTTCAATAATTGAACCGACGGGAGCATTTATTGGAATGAAAAATTCTCGCGCGACGCCTTTGAGGTCACAAAACTTTCCATTTTTGGAACTCATGCGGGCCGTAAAAGTTGGCGGACCTTGCAGCTCCAGATCTGTTTCGAGCATAGCGTGAAAGCGGCCGTGACGATTGCGACAAAGTTTAGAACTCGGTCGGCATCGAAAGTAGCCAACAAGGTAGGCACCATAGGGAGGCTGATCCCCTACAATACCGAAAGCACCTACTCCAACCCTGATAGAGGCTCGACCTCCTTGGGTTGGTTCAAGAACGCCAATCCAAACCTGCGGAATTCTTGCGAATACGTCGCCCGTCATACCAAACAAAAGAAGCAGAGCAATTAATGTCTTCTGAATTGTCATTCGGCACCCTCCTTTATGTTGTCAAAAAGCCCCTTAAATCCACCATGACTATACTTCTATCACCACGCCAAGGCAAGTGGCGAAAAGACGCCGCTCGAGGCGACTAATTCAATTAAGTCTTATTTTATACGGCCCCACGGGGAATCGGACCCCGATTTGTTGGATGAGAACCAACTGTCCTAGCCGTTAGACGATAGGGCCGTGGGTTTTATACTACAAGATTTTACGGTTTTTTCCAGAATGGTTCTTGGCGCACAAGAAGTTCTTTTGCCTGCTCCGGGTCAGCCATTATTTTCTCAACGATTTTTTCCATCCGGACACTTTGTGATCCTTTAACTAAAATCACATCCCCTTTCTCAACAAAACCCGCAAGATACAAGGCCGCCTCTTCTGAAGTTGGAAACCACTTTGCCGCTCCTTCCATGGCACGAGCACGAATACCAACAGAAAAAAAGATATTAGCAGTGCTTTTTGCTTTCTCTCCAATACGTCGGTGCTCATCGGCACTAAATTTTCCAAGCTCCAGCATATCTCCAAGAACAGCGATTTTTCTCGTTGCTTTTACTTCTTTCAGGACCTCGAGTGCCGCTTCAACCGCTACGGGAGACGAGTTATACGTGTCGTCAAGCATAAGCGATCCATGGACTCCCTTAATCGGGCAGAGTCTCCCCGGCATTGGCTTCATAAGAGAGAACCCTTCACTAATTTCAATAAGATTAAGTCCTTCTGAAATACCCACCGTGGCGGCCGCAAGAAGCGTGTAGACATTTTGCTTGCCAAGAAGCCCATCTATCTTTATCGGCATTATTTTACCGTCATGTTCAATTTTAAATGTCATACCGTGAGCGGATGGCTTATATCCGGTGGCCCGAACATCAGAGCCGCTCGAAAAACCATATGAAATAATTTTTGCTTTCGTCTTGCTTTTCATTTGCCAAACAAGCTCGTCATCTTTATTAAGAATTGCCGTATTGTTTTCATTAAGAATTCTTACTAGTTTTGATTTCTCGGCGGCAACACCCTCGGGACCTACAAAAAATTCAACGTGTACTGGCATTCGCCCGATAGCCGTCACTACCACCGTCTCCGGGCGAATATAATTGAGAATATGATCAAAATCACCCGGGCGATCAACTCCCATCTCTAGAATTAGAAACGCGGGATACGGAGCAGAAGAAATACTCCGCCAAAAGCCTTTTATGATATTTTGCACCCAGCCCATCGGCGAATTCCACGCGTTAGGCAGTCCCAAAATAGTGAGTGGCACGCCGATATCGCTATTGTAGCTCTTGGGACTTTTTGCAACATCAAAATGTTCGGCAAGAAGGGTCCAGATCGCCTCTTTAGTAGAAGTCTTACCAACGCTACCAGTTACCGCGATAATTTTCGGTTTAAAACGCCGCAAGACAAGCCATGCTTCTCTTTCAAAAAAAAATAAAACTATTTTCTTAAACATAGAAATATTATTGGGGAGCGACTTCCTGCGGGCGGTCGGGAGGCACTTCGTAATATGAAAAGAGAAATTTCATAGTAGAACGGAACGTTTGGGTGAGTGATTCTGAAGCATACTGTATTCCTTTCGGTTTTTCAAGGTAATAAAAGATGAGGAATCGCGGATTAAACGCGGGACCATAGCCAAAAAATGTGTGTAAAAATTCTCCCGAGTATCCCCGCGTGTTGCTACTCGCGATCTGGGCCGTACCGGTTTTCGCGGCAACTGAATAGCCCGGAATTTTACCCTTCCCATTGGCCAATTTTTCATCAACGACTTTTACAAGCATTTGCGTAACCGTTTTTGAGGATTCTTCTTTTAAAATTCTTCGCGGTGGGGCACTTGTGTGAGAAATTACTTCGCCATTTGACCGCGTGATTGAGTCAACGATGTATGGATCTATAAGTAATCCGCCATTCGCAAGACTTGAAAGAGCTCGGACAAGCTCTACGGGCGTCATAGAGATTCCTTGTCCGAATGCGGCAGTCGCGTATTCAATAAGCCTCGGACTTTCCAAATTTTTCAAATTGCCTACCGCTTCATTGGGTACGTCTATTTCTGTTTTCTTGGCAAGTCCATAGCGATGCATATATTCGCGAAACCGATCTTTCCCGAGTTGTTCCATCAAAAAAGTAGCTCCGAGATTCAGTGACTGCGAAAGAATCTCTTGCATGAGAACGCGGCCTCTCGGCTTGCCATCAAAATTAGAAATTATCCTGCCATCAATTTCACGCGCGCCCGTATCGACATAACTAGTTTGAGGCGTCACTACTCCCGTATCGAGTGCCGCCGCCATCGTCAGAGGTTTTACCACAGAACCCATTTCAAAAAGATCTTCCGTGTTGGGATTTTTAAATACCGCAAGATTTTTCTCTTTCCCATAGGTATTTGGATCAAAAGCAGGAGTTGAAGCCATCGCAAGAATTTTCCCGCTTTCGGGATCGATAATAATCCCTCCTGCGCTTTCGGCGCTATATTGAGCGCGCACTGCCAGAATTGATTTTTCAAGGAAACGTTCGACACCAGCATCAAGTGTGGTCTCTAAGGTTGCGCCATCCTCTACTGGATTTTCTACGGTATTTCCAAAGAGAAGGAGTTGGCCGCCGAGCGACTCTTCTCCGACTACCGCCCCGTCTTTGCCCACAAGTTCGTCTTGATAGTATCGCTCAAGACCGTATTTACCAATTCCATCTGCTCCGACAAAGCCTAAAATATGCGACGCGAAGTTCCCTCCCGGATAAAAGCGCGCGTCAGCTTGGGTAAAAATTACCCCATCAAGATTCGCGTCCTGTATCTTTTTTTTATCAGCGAGCGCCAAATGCCGTTCCACAATTTCATACGGATCACCTTTTTTTGTCGCTTTGACAAAAAATTCTTCCTTGGATAGCGCCACATCAAACAAATCTCTTATAGAGTTATAGGTTTTCTCGGGATCTTTGACGTTGCGCGGATCAATCGCAAGAGTCCACTCCTCCTTGGTCGTAGAAATAGGAAAAACAGAATCTTTTTCATGAATCAAGATTTCTCCGCGCTTTGCCTTGAGTGCTTCTCTGCTTGTCTGCTGTGCTTCGGCACGGATGACAAACGAAGAATGCTTATATATCTGAAGCCAAAAAAGACGCCCGAGCAGTAATCCAAAGACGATGAATAGCGCTATCTTGAGCTGTTTGATTCTTTGCGGAAAAGTGGGCATTATCGCTCGGCCACAACGCTCGCGGGGTTCAAATAGCGCGCTTCGGAAACTACTACAAACCCGGCGCTATGAGCCTCGGGTTCGATGCCATCAAATAAAATTTTTAAATACTCAGAACGGAGACCTGCGAGCTCGGTGTTGAGCTCGGCTACTTTTCGATCATTTGCCCGAACGTCAAACCGAGCAATAGTAATAATTTGTGGGAGAGTGGAGATAGCGGAAACTCCTAGAATAAAAAAGGAAAGATAGGCAAGACGTTTTCTCATATAGCTTTCTCCCAGACTCGAAGGAGTGCGGATCGCGAGCGGGGATTTTTGGAGACTTCTTGTGAGCTCGCGCGAATTGGCTTTTTTGTAAGAGCGTGTCCTTCTGACGCGGCACGGAAGGCATTTTTAACGATTCTATCTTCGAGTGACTGGTACGAAATAGCCACAACTCGCCCACCCGGAGCTACAATACTTATCGCCGCTTGAATACCTTGCTGGATATTTTCAAGCTCTCGATTTACGGCAATGCGAAGCGCCTGGAAAATTTTTGTCGCGGGATGGCGTCGCCCGACTCTTTTTGGAGAAACGGCGGCAACAATACCTACAAGTTCATTGGCTGTAAGAATGCGTTTCTCTCTGCGCCGCGAAACAATGGCATCAGCGATCTTCCCCGCGCGAGGTTCTTCTCCATAGTTTAAAAATATATTTTTAAGATCGCGAGCGGAAAAACTGTTTACGATCGCGGCAGCAGTGGGGTTCTCTTCGCGCTCGGAAAACCTCATATCAAGCTTTTCGTTCTTTTGAAAGGAAAACCCACGCCCAGATCCCTCAAGATGCCACGAACTGATACCAAAATCGAAGAGGATTCCATTGATTTTTTTAATCTTCAATTCTTTTATTAATTCGCGCATGGATACGTAATTTGCCTCACAAACGATTAACCCTTTGACCTGTTCTTTTTTTACTTTTTCAACAAGTTTTGCATCCCATTCTATGCCTAATACCATCCCTCCTTTTCCCGTCTTTTCCAAAATTTTTTTTGTGTGTCCCCCTCCATTGAGCGTCGCATCGATATATGTTCCCCCTTTTTGTACGTTGAGATTCGTAAGAACAGAATCCGCGAGTACTGGGTCATGAATCTCCATCAATATACCCCCAACTCCCCAAGCCGCTCTGCCAATCGATCAGCATCAGCTTCAGTTTTTTCTCTAAGCCCCCCCCATCGATCTTCCGACCAAAGCTCAACCCGGTTAAATACGCCGATAATAACGACCCGCCCCCCAAGCTCCGCGTATTTTTTAAGCTGCTCCGGGACAAGTATCCGCCCCAAACTATCAATGTCAGCTTCAACCGCGCCGGCAAGCATCAAACGAACAAAATTTCTTGTATCAGCCTGTCCCATCGGCAACTTGGCAAGTTTATCGGCAATTCCTTCCCACTCCTTTTGAGGATAGACAAATAAGCATTGATCGAGTCCGCGGGTTATGATTACCCTTTCTCCAAATTCCTTTCTTATCTTGGTAGGCAATGAAAGCCTTTTTTTGGAGTCAAGTATATGAATGTATTCACCAATAAACATATTTTAAGTTATTAACACTATCCACAGCTTTATCCACAATCCACCACTTTTATACCACAATACTAACAATGTACCCCACACTTGATACATCCACAACCATTTTTTAGAAAAATTCTCTTTATTGAAAAATAAGGCAAAATCCCGCTTTAAGCGGGATTTTGTACACAGTTTATTAACAAAATTAGCCTATTTAGGTCGTAGGGTTGGAAAAAGAATTACTTCGCGAATATTATGCGAATTAGTCAGAAGTAATGCCAAGCGATCAATCCCAAGACCAAAACCGGCAGCAGGCGGCATACCGTACTCCATATTTTCGATAAAATCATCATCACCACGACTTGCCTCCTCGTCGCCCTGCTTTCGAAGCTCGTCTTGGTGAGAAAATCGATGTGCCTGATCCTGTGGATCATTGAGTTCAGAAAAAGCTTTCAAAAGTTCTATACCGCCCACGTATAACTGAAAACTTTCAACAAGATTTGGATCTTTTGACGATCGTTTTGCAAGCGGGAAAAGTTCAAGTGGCCAATCAGTGATAAATGTTGGTTGTATGAGATGCGGTCGAACAATTTTTCGAAAAATATCTTCCGTGAGCGCTACGCGTGAGACTATAGGATTGACCTCGATACCAAAACGTTTGGCAACGATAACAAGATCTGATTGCGTCATGCGCTCAATATTGGCAAGAAGCGCGTATCGCTTCATCGCTTCATAAAATGTCATTCGTTTAAAAGGAGACTTTATCTCAATATCTTTTCCAAGATACGTAATTTTTTTCTTACCACAAATTGCGCGAACGAGTTTTTCAAGCATCATCTCGCTAAAATGCATGAGATACGTATAATCACGAAACACGTAGTAGGCTTCGAGCATCGTAAACTCTGGGTTATGAGTTCCGTCAATTCCTTCATTACGAAAATTACGCGAGATCTCGTATACCCTTGAGAAACCTCCCACCAACAGGCGCTTCAGATATAACTCTGGCGCAATCCGGAGATAGAGGTCAATATCAAGCGCGTTGTGATGCGTTATAAATGGCCGCGCGGCAGCTCCCCCAGCGATTGGCTGTAACATTGGAGTTTCTACCTCAAGAAAACCTTGCGAATCAAAATAGTTTCTCAAAAACGAAATTGTCTTCGTGCGGATAGTAAAAATTTCGCGCGTACGGCTATTGGACAAGAGATCAAGCGAACGATGACGATACCGCTCTTCTATGTTCTGCAAGCCATGCCATTTTTCCGGAAGCGGCAATAAAGCTTTAGCGAGCGGTTTCCAGCCAGACACCAAGAGAGTACGTTCTTTACGCTTTGTGAGATATGCTCTGCCTGAAAGCTCAACGAAATCTCCAATATCAATAGCCGATAGAAATAGATCGAAAAGTTTCTCGGGGAGATCTTCCTTGCGGAGAAACGCCTGTATTCGAGCGCCATCCTCTTCAATATCAAAAAAGGCTGACCCTCCGTGCGGACGAAGTGAGCGAATACGCCCCGCCAGAGTAATTTTCTTTTTTGATTTTAATAATTGCGAAAACTTTTGGAGTACTTCTTTGACGCTCATACCCCGCTCCGTGCGAGCGGGATACACCTCAGTGAAAAATTCTTCAAGTAACTGAAGTTTTTTTAGACGAGTGCTCTTTATATCTTCAAGTGAGCTCATCAGCTCTATGCGATATCAATGATACGGTATTCGATCTCTCCTCGCGGCGTTGAAACTAAGATTTTTTCACTTTTCTTTCTTCCTAAAATTGATTTGCCAAGTGGTGATTCATAGGATATCTTTCCTTTACTCGGATTCGTCTCTTCTCGCCCAACGATCGTAAAATGCTCCTCGATTACGCCGCTTTTCTTTACATGTACCGTCGAACCAATACGAACCTCCGTCGTATCAACATTTGAGATTAACTCGGCTCGCGAAAGCAGATCCTCCAGTTTTATGATATCCGACTCATTGACCATTTGAGCCTCTTTCGCTTCTTGATATTCAACATTCTCGGAAAGATCCCCAAGTCCTTTTGCGTACTCTAAATGTTCCGCTATTTCAACGCGTTTTTTTGTTTTCAAATCTTTCAACTTTTGCTGGAGCTCTTCAAAACGTTCTTTCGAAAGATACTCCCGATTTTCATTATCTTTTTGGTTCATATTTGACCTGCTTTTTAGTATTGAAGCAAAGTATATAAAATTTGAAGCCATCTGTCAATGAGCAATACCATTGATACCTCCTTGACCAATCATCCAACGAAATAGCTCGGAAGCAACATACGTTGCGCCAATGAGATTTGACCGCGGTCCTGATTCAAAGAAGATCACTATGCCAAGCGCGGGTTGGTCGTAGGGCGCAAAACCGGTAAACCAAGAGTTGACGCGCTCATTGCTGCCAACCTCAGCGGTACCTGTTTTGCCGCCTATCGGAAATGGTACCCATGAGAGAGCGCTTGCCGTCCCTCCTTCTTGCACGGCGGCACGCATTCCTTCCTGTATAATAGTAAAGTGTTCATCTTTTACTGGGATCATCTCGATCGCTGATGTTGTTTTTTCATTATATAAATGCAACGGCAAAACTTTCCCTCGCGTGGCGATAATTCCAAGTCCGCGCGCAATAGCTATTGGGCTCACTAATAAATCTCCTTGCCCAATAGAAAGATGATAGGTGTCCCCAATTCGCCAAATAGGGTTTTGCGGGCGTGCACGCTCTTTCCATTGAGGATCGGGTAAAAAGCCGCTTTCTTCTCCAGAAAGATCAATTCCTGTTTTCTCATCGAATTTAAATTTTTGAAGCCATTCCTTAAGCTTCCCTACGCCAAGACCCTTTTGATCGCCGAAACCTCCCCCAATGGTATAGAAATATACATTACTTGAAACAGCGAGCGCGCGACGCATATCAACCGCGCCATGGGCCTTCCAGTCTAAAAATCTGCTTGACTGCCCGGGACGATATGGATCGGGAACATAAATGGCTCCTGAACTATAAACGGTTTTTTCTGGAGAAATAATGCCTTCTTCAAGAGCCGCAAGGGCATAATATGGCTTGATGATCGATCCGGGAGCAAAAATACCTGAAATAGCACGATTAAATAGAGGTGACCGAGGATCATTTAAAAAAACTTCTGGCTTGTTATTTTCAGAAGGATTTGTAAAAGCATTGAGATCATAGCTCGGCACGCTTACGAGCGCACGAATTGCGCCGTCTTTCATTGAGAATACGATTCCGGCTCCACCATGAAAACCGCGCGTATTCATTGTTTCGTTCATAAGACTCCATAATTTTTCCTGGAGCCCGGCATCGAGTGTGAGTTTAAGATCTTTGCCTTTTTGCGGCGATTTTTCTGGAGCGCGTGAAATAACATTGCCTCTTGCATCAAGTTCCTCGTCGCGTTCTCCCATGACGCCGGCAAGAATACTATTATAATAACGTTCAATTCCTGATTTGGCGTCCGACTCGTCTTTACCTACAAAACCCAAGAGCTGACTATACGCAAATGTATTATGAAATACACGGCGATATCGAATCTGATCATTGGCTTCAAATGGTTCATTGCTGGCGATCAGTACGCCATTGTGATCGAGGATATCACCGCGGGGAGCCGGGATAAAGGTTTTGTGAATATAATTGTTCTCCGCTCGCTTGGAAAGTTCAGCTCCACGGACGATTTCAAGCATAAAAACTCTGCCAAAAAGCACTCCTCCGAGAAGAAAAAGAAACGCTCCGTAAGTGTAAAAAGCGCTCTTATGGAAAGGTTTTTCAATAACGCCTTCAAAGCGCTCATGTGAAAAACCCGGGATATTTGTGGAATCCAGAAATATTTCGTCAGGCGAAATTGTTATTTTATATGATTTTTTCTTCCAAAAAAGCATACCGGATAAAACTTATCGCGTACTGCATTCCTATCATACCGAACCAGAGAAAAATTCCTACTAAAGCCATGCGGATAAAAAACAAGCCGCCCCGTATAAAAAGATTATAGTCCTGCCATCCAAAAAAATATACTTCTGAAACTATAATAAGAAGAAGGTAAACGAATATAATAGACATGTACGTAAAAATTCTGCTGATCAGCGAAAGCACGTCAAAGAAATTGATAAGCACCCGCGCAACAAGAAGGGCTGAAAGAAATATGAGCTCACCAACTCCAGCAGGATACGGCGAAAACGCGCCAAGAACGAGAAGCGCCGCGAGTATGGATAATATGAAAATAGCTGGTCGATAAAAAAATACCAGAGAAAAAAATGGGAATATAAGAAAAAAATCAGCGGCCATACTGTACGACCTGGAGCACCGTTGTATTGATAGGGCTCTGAACTAAAATATTGATAAATGGACTAGCTGGATTATCCTTTACTTGCAACACGGCACCGATAACAAGCTCCGCATCTTCAGCATAAAAAACAGTATCTTCAGTCCTTACATCGCTACCCTTCGGAAGATCTGCCTCAAGAAATCCCGCTCCTTTGCCCTCAAACTCTGCGGGGATACCTGACCGGTTGAAAACTCCGTTAATCTTGGCTGCAGGCGCGGTGATAAGTGCAACTTTACTAGTGCTCCCAAAAGATTCCGAAACAAAACCGATGAGAGTCTTCTCTGATGTAATTCGTGTTCCTTGCGGAAGAGAGATGCGAATCAGCATGCTACTTGAGAACTCATCGGCATGTTTGGCAAGAATCAGAGCTTCGGAAGGACCGAGTGTTTGAGTATTAACGACAAGTGGGTCGCGGCGCAGCTGACGATAACGCCAGACAATTGTACCCGCGCCGTCAAGCAATACACGCTCAAGCGGTAAAAACACACTAGTAAAAAGGACGAGTACTACTGCCAATAAAAAAACACCTCCGGCAAGATAGGAGTATTTAACGGATCGCCTCCTCATGTTCCAGTTCAAGTAAAACATCCCGCAGTTTGTCGATATCTTCGAGAATAATGCCCGCTCCCCGTACTACTGCCGTTAGGGGGTCTTCGGTAACATGTACCGGGATGCGTGTTTCCCGCTCGATGAGCGTATCGAGACCGCGGAGCAACGACCCGCCTCCGACCAATACAATTCCTCGATGTATAATATCCGCTACAAGTTCGGGTGGGGTTATCTCAATCGTTTCGCGAATGGCTTTGATGAGCGCGGCAATCGATCCGCGCATTGCTTCGCGGATATCGGCGTCAGTAACCAATACTTCTCGCGGAAGTCCCGTAATCAAATCACGACCACGCATCGTTGTTTCAAGCTCCGTATGTTGCGGGAGCGCAGAACCAATGGCAATTTTGATATCCTCGGCTGTCCGTTCTCCTAACAACAATTTAAATTCATCTCGCGCATATTGAATAATATCGTTGTTCAATCGATCACCCGCGATATGGAGGTTGCGTGAGGCAACAATACCTCCTAAAGAAATAATTGCGATATCAGATGTCCCGCCACCAATATCAACGATCATGTTTCCCATGGGCTCTTGCACCTCAAGTCGAACGCCGATCGCCGCAGCCATTGGTTCTTCGACAAGATATACTTCCGCCGCCCCTGCCGAGATCGCAGCGTCCTTAACTGCTCGCCGTTCTACCTCCGTAATACCCGACGGAATACCAATGACGATGCGTGGACGGGATAAAAACGGCCGATCATTTCCTTGCGCACGCCGAATAAAGTAACGAAGCATCTCTTCGGTTACTTCGAAATCCGAGATAACGCCATTGACGAGCGGCCGGGAAGCGACAATATGACTTGGGGTTCGCCCTACCATATTTTTTGCATCAGATCCGACCGCAACCACATGCCCCGTCTTTTGGTTAATTGCGATCACTGAAGGCTCATTGATGACGATACCGCGTCCGCTCACATAGACAAGCGTATTTGCCGTACCAAGATCGATCCCAATATCGCTTGAAATAAATTTAAAAAACCTTTTGATCATAACGATTTCAAAAATGATTCGAGATCCATAAGTGTTGCTTCGCTCTCGTTGCGTTTTTTTACTTCAATCTTTTTGAGAGCGGCTGTTTTTTCACTGATAACAACCCTCAATGGAATTCCCACAAGATCGCTGTCGCTAAATCTTTCGCCCGGTGTCTTATCGTCTCTATCATCAAAAAGCACGGGAATTTTTTTATCTTCGAGCGCCGCGTATACTTCGCGAGCCTGCGTCTGGACCTCTCTCGTAAGAGCAAGCACGTGTACTTGAAACGGAGCGACCGATGCGGGCCAGACTATGCCCCGATCATCGTGATGAACTTCGACTATCGTACCTAAAAGCCGCCCTGGACCGATTCCGTACGATCCCATTGCCACAGCCTCTTTCTGTCCGTTTTCATTTTGAAACGAAAGATTAAACACTTCCGAAAATTTTGTCCCCAATTTAAAAATATTTCCGACCTCAATGCTTGTACCTTTCTTGAGATCTCCCCCGCAATGAGGGCATGAGACAAGTTCTCCTGCAATTTCTGAATTTCGCGCAAAACTGCACTTTGAACAGTACAAAATCATATCTTCCCCAGCGCTTGAAAGCACTTGAAATTCATGCGAATACTCTTTGGTAAAAGCGCCCCCCGAGGCTTCAACAAGATAAGCCTCAAGGCCAACGCGCTTGAAAATAGCTTGATACGCCGAGATTGCCGTTTGATAAAAAGAATCAAGATCTTCTTTGGACCGATGGAAGCTGTAAAGATCTTTCATTAAAAACTCACGGCTGCGAACGAGTCCGGACTTTGCGCGCGGCTCATCGCGAAACTTATCCTGAATTTGGTAAACGTACTGGGGAAGATCGCGCCAGGATTGTATTCGCCCTGCGGCAATTGAGGTGACAACTTCTTCATGCGTCCAGCCAAGACCCAAATCGCGCCCACTTCGGTCTTTTAATTTATACATCTCTTCCACCCCCCATCGCCCGGTCGTCTCCCAAATTTCCCGTGGTTGAAGTGCGGGCATATAAAGCTCAACTCCACCGATCGAATTCATCTCCTCGCGAATAATAGTGTTGATGTTTGTAAGAACTCGTAAACCCAATGGCAAATAGGTCCAGACGCCGGCAATGAGCTTATCAACAAAGCCACCTCGAATCAAAAGCTGGGCATTTTGCGACGTATCGTCTTTCGGCCCTTCCCGCAATGTCTTAGCGAAAATTTTTGATTGCAGCATGTTCGTATGCTAGCACTCCCTAGATAAGGCGTGCAATATCGCGCCAGGTAATCCAGAGAAGGAGCATCATCAAAAGCGCCATGAAAAATGAGTGGAGAACACGAGAGACATGCGTGGGAATTGGCGTGCCTTTTATTTTTTCTATAATAAAGAAAAGGAGCCGGCCTCCGTCAAGCGCGGGAATTGGCAAAATATTCATGACGGCAAGATTGAGTGACAACAACCCGACGAGTTGCAAAAAATAATATGTGCCTATATGAAATGTCTCTTTTGCTACTTGCGCGATACCCACGGGACCCAAAACTTCCCCAGGGGCGTTGCCGTGCGTAAAGAGCTCTTTGAAGAAATATCCGAGTCCGGCCACAATCAGCCATAACATTTTCAATGTAGCCGCGAGACCTTCAAAAGGTACCTGATACCATGCCACGCGAGAGATACCGACTTCTTTTGGCCCAATAACCACTCCGAGCGCTCCCTGCCCGCTTGGAGGATTCGTCCGGGGAATCCCATGAAGCACAACTCGCTCATTGCCCCTGCGAACAACAAATGACGCGTCTTTTTCTCTACGATCTTCGATATATGACTCGACAGCAAATACTTCGAGTGTTTTTTGCTCCACGCCATCAAAACCGGCAATAATATCGCCCGAACGAAAACCGGCCGCTTGGGCAGGAGAACCTTCGGCAACGCCGGCTACTTCTACCAAAAATTGCGGCATCCCGTACCAAGCGAGAAAGGAAAAAATCAAAAACCCAACAAAAATATTTGCAAGAACACCCGCGACGACAATCAGAGAACGAACCCGAAAGCTTTGTGCCGCAAAACTTCTTGGCTCATCCACACTATCGTCTTCACCAAAAATTTTCACAAAGCCTCCAAAGGGCAATAGGTTTACCGAGTAAAGCGTCTCGCCGATTTTTTTACCGAAAAGTCGCGGCGGGATGCCAACTCCGAATTCATCCACACGAACGTTAAACCATTTGGCCACAAAAAAATGCCCCATTTCGTGGGAAACCACGAGCAAAATAATAATCAAAAGTATGATAACAATTGTTTCAAGAATCATAGTGTTAGAGACCTAATATCTCTTTGGATTTTTTTTCTTCCATCGCCCTGATTGCGCCTATACATTCATCGATTATTTTCTGTAGTGCTTCTTTCGAACGAAACTTTTCATCTTCAGAAATTTCTTTCGCGCGAAACGCTTCTTCGAACGACTTGGACACACGATCCCTTACTTTGCGGACGGAAATTCTTGCTTCCTCAATTTTTTTCCCAAGCGCCTTTACGATTTCTCCTCTCCGTTCTTCTGAAAGCTGTGGCATAGTAAGACGAATAAATTTTTCATCTGGTACTACTCCCAGGCTAACGGATGAGGCCTCGATAGCTTTTTGAATTTCCGCAAGAATACTTGAATCCCATGGCTGCACGAGAATCGTTCGCGCATCGGGCGTGGAAAGCGAAGCTACCTGATTGAGCGGTAACTTCTGACCATAGGCAGAAACAGTGATGTGTTCAACAAGGGCGGGTGTCGCGCGGGATGAATGCAAAAGTGCAATTTCCCCGGCAAGCCGACCCGTAATACCCACGAGTTCTTTTTTTGTATTATCGCGAAAGTCCTGCATATATTTTCTTAGGATTATTTTCGTCTACTTGTAATAATGAAATGTTAACAGTCGAAAGTGTTTGCGGGAAGATACCACGGGTCCAGGTAACACCGCCATCATCCGTACGATATATTTGCCGATCAGCCGCCATCCAGAGCACTTCAGCAAATCGGGGATGCGAGGCAATAGTCGTTATGGGAAGGGAGTCGGGCGGGACAATAGTACGAAACGCGCTCCAGCTTTCGCCGTCATTCGTCGTCTCAATAAATCCGTAGTCGCTTCCAGCAAGCACGGAACGCCTCGCAGGATTGTACGCAATCTGATAAATCTTTTTCGCGGTCTTTCCTCCTTCTATATGAATAGTCTTATACTCCCTCCATACGCGCCCCCCCGAATCACTTGCGTAAAATGTTCCTTTGTTGCCGACAGCCCATAGCTTGCCGGGAGAGGCCGAGTTTTTCGCAAGAAGTACGAGTCCTTCAGCAGTTCTCGAAATCACTTCCCACGATTTTCCCCCGTCAACTGTTTCAAAAAATCCTCCATCACCCGAGGCGATATTGATATGCCGCTCATCGCGTGGATCAACTACTACACCAAATATACCGTAGCGTGGAAGTGGTGTTGAATAAATTTCTTCCGCTCCTTCTCTCCGAAGGCGAATCAGTTTCCCAAAATTCTTTTCATACGTGGCAAGATAGACCGTATCCCCCGAAGCGTTTTGCGCAATAGCATAGATATCAGCTTTTGGGTCAAGCGCGCCGGAAGAATCTTGGGCGCGCTTAAATGTTTTTCCCGCGTCATCGCTGACCCAAAGACCTTCCCCTTTTGTGCCCAAATATATCTGCGAGCTCTCGTTTGCTTGAATGGCAAACGAGAGCGGCACGAGACCGCCTGACGCGTCAAGCTCCTCCCAATTGAGCCCTCCGTCATTTGAAACATAGAGAGCGGGGTTGCCTTTTGGGCGATCTATTATTTTTTGGCTTTGGGAAGCAGGCGAAGGAAAGAAAAAAAATGTGGCGAATGTAATACCGAGCGCTACGACAAAAATGACAAGCAATATGACAGCTACGCGTGGCATTATAAAAGAAACGTATAAGAGTCAATAAGATACCGCGGTGATACTCGGGACGTTGTTAAAAGCCCCTCAAGACGGATACATTTTTCGAGTCGCCGCGCATAAAGTTTCCAATCCTCATTTTTTCGAATGCGCGCCTCAAGCTCTTTTTTGAGCTCAGTAATTTCACTGTTAAAATATTGTTCGGCCTCATCCCGATCCTTTACCTGGAGCGCGCTCACTCTCCTTGTATCTTGTGTATCTCTTCCACCAAAAAAAGGGAATTTTGCGAGACGTGAGCGAACAGTCGCAAGAAGCGGCTTTTCAGACTCCGCGCTTAAGATAAAAACACTGCTCCGAGGTGGCTCTTCAAGAATTTTCAAAAACGCATTTTGTGCCTCACGTGACATTTGATCCGATCGCTCAATGATAAATAGCTGGATCCCCTCTCCAACGGAAACCATCGCCCTTCGAATTATTTCGCGCACCTCATCAATACCCACCGCTCTCTCATCTCCAAATATATGAATAAAGCGCGGCTGGCGTTCGTGAATAAATTTTTCAATGCGCTTCTTCCGAGCTTCTTTGTCTGGACCATAAAAAAGATTGGCTTGAGATATACCCATTGCGTATTTAGTGTTTTGTTAAAATGCTCTTTTTATATGTTTCGAGGTGCTCGATGGCTTTGCCGGTTCCTAGTGCCACGCAAAAAAGAGCTTCATCCGCTACATGCGCGGGAACTCCAATCGAGCGCAGTACCAACTCATCAATATTCCGCAACAGCGATCCCCCTCCCGTCATGGTAATTCCATTTGAGCTGATATCAGCCGAGAGCTCTGGGGGTGTTTCCTGTAAAACCATCTTAATTGCTTTAATAATTTCAGACAATGGTTCTTTGATCGCTTCTACCACTTCATTTGTCTTGATCTCAGCAGCACGCGGCAACCCTGTCAAAAAGTCACGTCCCTTCACCGTATAGGAAAGCTCCTCTTTTAATGGGACTGCCGATCCAATGGCAATTTTAATGTCTTCGGCGGTGCGATCGCCAATGGCAAGATTCATCCGCTCTTTAATATAATCTACGATCGCTTGGTCAATTTTGTTGCCCGCGACCTTTGCTGAAGTTGAAGCCACAATACCGCCAAGCGCGATAACCGCGGCATCAGTAGTGCCACCGCCGATATCCACTACCATGTGACCTTGGGCTTCCTGTATGGGAATCCCGGCTCCGATCGCCGCAAGAATCGGCTCTTTGACCACATACGCAGCACGCGCGCCGGCCTTGAGTGCCGCTTCAACTACCGCCCTGCGTTCAGTGGACGTAACGCCCGCGGGCGCCGAAACCATCACTTCCGGCTTGAAAAGCCGAAAACTTCCCATCGCCTTGGTAATGAAATACTGAAGCATCGCTTCCGTTACACGGTAATCGGCAATGACACCGTCCTTGAGCGGTCGATACGCGATAATACTGTCAGGTGTTCGGCCAATCATGTTTTTAGCTTCATCTCCAACAGCAAGAACCTCCCTGCCGACAACAGATACGGCAACCACCGATGGCTCATTCAGAACAACGCCTTTTCCCGGCACAAAAACCAGCGTGTTCGCTGTTCCTAAATCTATCCCCAATTTTTTATTAAAAAAACTCATATTCTTTTGATGTCAGCGCCGATTTCGCGAAGGCGCGCGTCAATCCGCTCATATCCGCGATCAATATGTTCAATCCCCTCCATTTCAGTAGTTCCTGTAGCTACAAGAGCCGCCACGATATGCGCAAGACCCGCTCGTATGTCTGAAACCACAATACGCGAACCGGAGAGCTTGGAGGGTCCGTGTATCCTAATACTATGCGGATAGTTTTTCTTTGCAAATCGACAACGCGTCCCGAGACAATAATTAAAAAGATCGATTTTTGCGCCCATCGCGACAAAATCCTTAATGTATCCGAAACGATCTTCGTATACGGTTTCGTGGATTTTAGAAACTCCTTTTGCCTTCATTAACAATACGGCAAAAGGTTGCTGCCAGTCAGTCATAAAACCCGGATGTGGTGAGGTCTCAATAGATAATGACCTAAGCGGCTCTTTTCGATAAAATCGAATTCCATTAGCTTCAACCTGATATTCGCCACCGACGCGCCGAATTGCGTTCAAAAATGTTATGAGATGATCCTGTCGCGCGCCCTTTACCAAAACATCTCCGCCAGTTGCCACAGCTAATACCGCGAACGATACTACTTCATTTCGGTCTGGAATAATTGTATGTTCCGTTCCGCGAAGATGTCTGACGCCTTCAATAGTAATAACGCGATTGGTGTCGAGCTCGATAAGCGCCCCCATTTTCTGGAGAAATGAGATAAGATCGATAACCTCGGGTTCTGCTGCCGCGTTTTTGATCACTGTCTTGCCGTGAGCAAGCACACCCGCAAGAATTCCTGTCTCAGTGGCTCCAACACTCGGATACGGGAGCACTAGGGTTGCGCCGTGTAGTCGACGAGCGGTTGCGGCATAAGAATTTTTTTTGATTCTAATCTTTGCCCCCATCTTCTTTAAAATCGCCAAATGAAAATCTACGGGACGTGCTCCGATGGCATCTCCACCGACATATGGCACTTCTGCTCTGCCAAGACGGTGCAGGAGTGGTGCTAAGGCCAAAATTGGAATCCTATTTTTCCTTGAAAGTCGCTCGACTTTGTAGTTTTTAATATTTTTCGCATGGATTACGATTTTGCCGTGTTTTGGATCCCCAACTTTAGCTCCTGTCTCACTTAAAAGGCTTGTCGTTAAAGCAAGTTCAATGGTTGATGGGCAATGCTCCAAGACGACTACTTCGTCGGTAAGAAGCGACCCCACCATAATTTTTGTAAATGAATTCTTAGCGCCCCGTATGGAAACCTTCCCCCGTAGGCGTTTTCCCCCTTTGATCAAAAACCGCTCCATAAAAAGTATCATAGGGCCTCTTGCGGTATGGAGCAAGAATTCATACACTCAAAACTATGACCATTAGGCGGCGGCGGATATTGTTTTTACTAACCACGGGGTTATTTCTCCTACTCGTCGTCCCGGTACTCCTCTACTCGTTCGGCTACCGCTTCTCTACTGAAACGTGGCGGATTGTCCATGCGGGAGGCCTTTCAGTCTCTTCCACCCCATCGACTGGCACTCGAATTTATGTGGACGGAAAACTCGTAAAAGAAACGACCCTTCTTTCACGAAAGCTCTTTCTGCAGGGACTGACTCCGCACGCCTACAAAATTCGGATCGAAAAAGAAGGTTATTTTTCTTGGGAAAAAACTCTTCCGGTCCGTCCTGAACGAGTAACGGATGTTCAAGCGCTTCTCGTTCGAGATGGACCGGATGGCGCGGTCATTCTTCAGGGTGACTGGAAAAAATTATCCTTTCTACCGGGTTCGGAGACGATCGTGAAGCTCTCGGATTCAAAAAATAATAACCGTTTTTTTTCTCTTACTGACATAAAGTTTATCCCAAATCCCCTTCTTACAAGCACTTCAACGCCTACTCTTCCTGAAGAAGTCAAAAAAATACTCGCAGAAAAAAAACCGATCGGCTATGATTATGATTTCCAAGGAGAACGTATGCTATGGTGGAACGAGCATTCACTCTCCATCCACTGGCTTCGGGGAGAAGAGTTTTTGCCCTTGTATACCGAAAAAACTGAGGAAAAAATTTTCCAAAGCTCCGATAGTATCCGTGAAGCAAAATTCTATCCGGGACAAGACGCGGTCTTACTCACTTTCAGCAACGCCGTCGTAATTATTGAGCTTGACGGGCGAGGCAATCGTAATGTATATCCGCTTTATAAAGGAAACCGTCCTGATTTCTTGGTTTCAAATGAAAACAACAAAATCTACGTGTTGGATGGAGGTAATCTTATCGTGATCCCGATTCTCTAGATCGCAAGCGATCTGCAATATGCCATACGTCCCCCGCTCCAAGCGTGACAACCGCGCTCTTTTTTTTCACTAAAGGCTCGAGAATCTCATACCCGGCAGCAAGGTTTTCAGCAAAGAAAACGCGAGGATGATTGAATTTTGTCGCCTCAAATAAATCTCGACCGCCTATTTCTCCTTTTTGCTCTCGAGCAGACGCATACACATCAATAAGCACTACCGTGGAAGCATCGCCAAAACTTTTTGCAAAATCATTGAGCAACGCCTTTGTCCGTGAATACGTGTGCGGTTGAAATACCGCGATAATTTCGCGATCTGGATACTGCGCGCGAAGTGCCGCGAGTGTTGCGCGAATTTCAGTTGGATGAT
>CAZZGX010000041.1:0-30353 GCA_964653715.1 uncultured Candidatus Saccharibacteria bacterium | reverse complement strand
ATAACAGGCTGGTACCGCCCAAGAGTCCATATCGACGGCGGTGTTCGGCACCTCGATGTCGGCTCGTCCTATCCTGGGGGTGGAGAAGCTCCCAAGGGTTTGGCTGTTCGCCAATTAAAAGGGTACGTGAGCTGGGTTCAAACCGTCGTGAGACAGGTTGGTCTCCTATCTACTGCAGGCGTTGGTTTTTGAGGGGAGTTCTTTCTAGTACGAGAGGACCGAAAGGAACGTACCTCTGGTGTACCTGCTGTCCTGCCAAGGGCATCGCAGGGTAGCTATGTACGGATGGGATAAGCGCTGAAAGCATCTAAGCGCGAAGCCCACCCCAAGATTAGAAACCGTTTGAGGACCGTGAGAGATTATCACGTTGATAGGCTCTAGGTGTAAGTGCCGTAAGGCATTGAGCCAAGGAGTACTAATAGTCCGAGTTTCCCGTTAGACAATGCATGTAAATTATTTTTGAAATAGGTATGTGTTGAAATATGGTGGTGGTTTGAGGCAGTGGTACTACCCGTTCCCATTCCGAACACGGTCGTAAAACGCTGTACTGCCGATGATACTCAAAAGGGGAAAGTAGGCAGCTGCCACCTTATTTCAACAGATGCTACGGAGGGAGCCGAGTTATCAACAAATAATACACAGTTCTTCCAAAGAAATCGGTTTTTTGACGCTTGACCATGATTGCGAGTGGATTCACAATGACATTGTTCTTCACAATTGAGAGGAGGAAAGCGTGGAGGAAGGAAAAGTGCGCGTCTCGAGCCAAATGCGGCTGAGAGGTCGTGGTTGTGTAAGACCGCGATACAATCTTTCTTCTATGAAGGAGGCAAGTACGGACGAAGTCCAAATGTTGAGAAATCAACGAAAACGACTGCGTTTCCGAAAAAGGGACAGAGCTAGGTAGTCGGACGAGAGTTCCGATGAATTATCCCCGGGGGTAAAAAGCTGCCAAGCGTGCTGGACTTACCGCGCAAGTGGCGCGTCTAGCATAGGGTGAAAAACTCAAGCTCTGGTTGGAGGGCCCAAGCTCTCTACTGTCCCTAGCCTCTTCTTCACAGGCTTTCCGTTTTGTTCTTCCTGCAATGCCAAGCAAAATTGCTTGGCTCTTCCTCTCAGTTTTGAAGGTCAAAAAACCGCCCTAGTGGTGGTTTTTTTGAAAATATATTATCTTGGAATTGGAAAGAGGGTACAGCATGGGAAAACTCGCGTATCTCAGCGCCCTTGATGAAGGAAAAGCGCTTACTGTAAAGAAACGTCTTTTGATCCGCGCTCGAAGAAGCCGACTCAACAATGATGATAAGACGTATATTTTCCACGATGAGTTTTTGGTGCTTTTGAGGGGTGGGGCCGAAATTCGCAGAGAAAACATTCTCGAAGGTCGAACGGAATTTCTCCTTTTTTGGCAGAATACCCAATTTGTCCATGTTTGCTTCGATGACGTTGAGTGTATATATTACACTGTCCGATGAGCACGAACCCGTGCTCTTTTTTCTTGTGAGGCGGCGAACCTTGACTAATAGTAATAATAGTGTATAATGCCCACATATTTGTACTTTGAATTCCGTGTTTCGGTTCGTTGTTTTTCCTTGGTTGGCGGAGAAGCATGATCAAGCAGTTATCAATATGATCTAGTTTCTATTCGAGAAAAGGTTAGGAAGATCCTGACCACCGCGTCCAGTCGGAAACTGGATACCGCCAACCACCTCTGCGCGAGCGGAGGAAGGAGGAACCGATGAGCTGTGAGGACGGAACAAGCGGGTGGAGGAAGTTCGAGACTTTTCTCTCTGCTCTTGGAACTGCCGGCATCTTGTATGTCGGGTTCGAGAAGCGGGGGAGGGTACTCGGGCGTGGGCCACAGCGTGACCACGTGTGTGCCTGTGGTTGCGAAGGCCAGCCGACGGCTTGCGACTGCTGCTTGGGTATCTGTACTCATCAGCAGATGCTCCGCTTGGCAAAATTCACGATCTCTCAGGTTGAGATGATCGTGGAGGAGTATCTCGCGGATCGCGATTACGACGGAGAAGATATCGTCGAAATCGCGGTTTACCAGGAGGGACGCCGTCCCAACCTCACGACACGGGAGCTCAAGGCCTAACCCCCCGCCTCAACAAGGACGAGCTATCAACATCGCTCGTCCTCTCACCAGAGTTCTGAAAAGACTTTCAGCGTTCTGGTGGGAGGCACTTTAACATTTTTTTTGTACACAAAACGGTCCTTAGGGGGCCGGGGAGGAGGAAGTATGGAGAGGCAGGAAACGGAAGAAGCTGATGAGAAGCCGGTTCCGGCGTGGATCGCCTTTGTTGGGCTTGCGGCAATCGTCGTAAACCTAGTGTTTGCAGTACTTTCGTAACGAGAAACTCCGGTTTCTCAAAGCAGCGCCCGCTCTGTTTCGGCAGAGCGGGCTTTTTTTGTTACAATACTTGCATGCATATCTGGTCTATGAAACGCCAACTTGTAGGGGTCGCTTTTTTTTCGCTTATCGCGATAGTACTTGTAACATTTGCGTATTTTCTTATTCCAAAAAATACCTGTACGAATGGCATCAAAGACAAGCAAGAAGAGGGGGTTGATTGCGGAGCTGTCTGCCCGCGCGCCTGCCCGATCGCCACCAAAGATATCAAGACGTTATGGGCGCGGACCTTTTTGGTTCGGGGAAGCGCGTATGATGTGGTAGCAATGATCGAAAATCCAAATTTTGACGCGGGTTCGCGCGAGATTCACTACACGTTTAGGCTATACGACTCATCGGGCGTTTTGATTGCCCAGAAAGCGGGGATGACATTTATCTACCCCCAAGAACAGGCATTTCTCTATGAGCCGCTTGTGGGAACGGGTGGTAAAAAACCAACGGCGGTAGATCTCTCACTGGACGCGATCAATTGGGAGAAGATGCGGCCGGTAAAAGATTTGCAGGTAGAGGTTGTTCATAAGGAATATGCTAGCGATCCCGAGCGCGCCGTTCGCTCGACGCTCGCAAACCGTTCGCTGTTCGACGAGCGTCCGCTCGAAGTAAGTGCGCTTCTTGAAGGAGCGGACGGCAACGTATACGCGGCGTCTCGAACCCGACTCGATACGCTCAAAGCGAAATCTCAAAACGACATCATTTTTACTTGGCCCGGCGTGGTTTTTCAAGAGCCCGTGAAGATCAATATTCTTTACCGCCGGCTACCGTAGGTGATAGCATGCTCATATGGGACAGCTTCGTCATGCCGACTGGCTGCTTGTAGCGGCAATAGTTCCGCTTTTTATCTTTGGTCTTTTTACGATGAAGTCTCTCGGCGGCAACGACTACTTTTTTAACCGGCAGCTCATTTGGATCGCAATAGGATTTGTGGTCATGGTGCTTTGCATGTTTGCCGATTGGCGCATGCTTAAGTCTTCGAGCGTACTTCTTCTCTTCTACGCCGGGGGCGTGGGACTTCTTATCTTGTTGAGTGTCATCGGGCGCGTAGTACATGGAGCGCAGAGCTGGATTTCGCTCGGTGAGGCCACGCTCCAACCCGTCGAGCTTGTAAAATTTTTTCTCATTCTACTCTTTGCAAAATATTTTTCAGGGCGACATATTGAAATCGCCCTCATGCGCCATATTGTTATTTCTTTTTTGTATCTTCTCGTCCCGCTTGTCTTAATCCTTATGCAGCCAGATCTCGGGTCCGCGTCGATTTTATTTTTTATCTGGGTGTGCATGGTGCTTTTTTCAGGCATGACGCTCAAACAGATCGGCATTCTTTCAGCCATTGGTATTTTGGTCGCACTTCTCGGATGGGGATTTTTGCTCAAACCGTATCAGAGAACGCGTATCATCACGTTTCTCTCCCCCGAGAGTGATCCGCGTGGGTCGGGATATCATGCGATCCAAGCCATGATCGCGGTGGGCTCGGGTGGCGTCTGGGGCAAGGGAGTCGGATATGGGACTCAGTCGCGGCTCAACTTTTTGCCAGAATCCCAGACCGATTTTATCTTTGCAGCTTTTGCTGAGGAATGGGGGCTTGTTGGCGTCAGCTTCATCTTTCTTTCGTTTAGTCTCATTTTTTGGCGGATACTGCGTATTGTAATTCGGGCTCCTGACAATTTTTCAAAACTTTTCGGCCTCGGGGTTACTTTTTTAATGGTTGGCCATATTATTATCAATGTTGGGATGAATGTGGGGCTTTTGCCGATTACGGGCATCGGACTTCCTTTTATGAGTTACGGAGGCTCTTTGCTCCTTGTTCTCATGGCCTCTTTGGGCCTTCTTGAATCAATTGCCATGCGTTCGTCTATTAAGGGGTATGCCGATGAAGGGTCTTTGGTGCCCGTCCCTTGATTGTTTTTGGGGAATATGGTACATTAAGATCGCATGACAATCATGAATTCATTCGAAAAAAGTGCCGCAAGACTGCTTGCTGAACTTCCACAACGCGCGCGTAGTATTGTCAAACGGCGCTACGGGCTTGGTCAGAAGGAAAGCATGACTCTTGAAGCGATTGGTAAGAAAGAGGGGATTACCCGAGAACGCGTCAGGCAGATCGAAAACGACGCCATGAACCGTCTCAAAAAGTCTTCGGTACTGCTCGAGCTCGCGCGTGAGAAGGCTTTTGTCGTTGAAGCGATGAAGCGGCGCGGCGGAGTCGCGGCAGAAGAAGCGTTTCTTGCGGCATCCGAATTTGCTCCGGTAAAAGATAAAAATTATCTTATTTTCTTTTTTGATTTGATTCCCGATGTCGCAAAGCGTAAAGAAACCGAAGCGTTTTTTGCACGGTGGCATACGCGGGATACACGGTTTGAACCGGTTGAGAAAGTACTTTCTTTGCTTGCCTTAGAACTTTCAAAAAATAAAACGACACTCGCCAAAGTGGATATCCAGAAAAAGCTTTCGGTCTATTTGAAACAAAATGGTTTTCAGGCAGAGGCGCCCGAGATGCTGGATTCATACGTAGGTCTTTGCAAGGCAATTTCTCAAAATGTTTGGGGCGAATACGGACATATTGAGTCTCCTTTTATCCGCCCGCGCGGGATGCGCGAAGGCGCCTATGTTGTTTTGACGCGGGCCAAAGAGCCGCTTCATTTCCGCGAGATCGCAGAAAGGATTGGTGAGTTTTCTTTGCGTAATGTCCATGTGCAGACGGTACACAACGAACTCATCAAAGATGAGCGCTTTGTGCTTGTGGGGCGCGGACTCTACGCGCTTCGCGAATGGGGGTACGAGCCGGGCTTTATCAGAGATGTTTTGGTGCAGCTTTTGAACGACCGAGGTCCCTTGACCAAAGAAGCAATAGTAGAAGAAACATTAAAGAAACGCCAGGTGAAGCCGGGTACAATTTTGATCAATTTGCAAAACAGGAATCTTTTTAAGCCGCAGGATGACGGTACGTTCACGCTTGTTTCATAAATAAGCACAATGCAATATTTTCTTGAGTTTTTTGGATCAATACTGAACGTGTTTGCGTTTTTATTCAGTTTTTGGTGGGTTTGGCTGGGGCCGCTTTCATTTGGCGTGTTCGCGATGACATTGCTTAATTGGCGCCAGAGCCTCTATAAGCAAAATATTGAATGGACATTTCTCGAGCTTCGGTTTCCTCGAGAGCTTGATAAAAGTCCAAGAGCCATGGATCAGTTTTTCGCAGCTATTCATACGCTTCGAAATTTTCCGGGAGATTTTATGGATAAATACTGGGAGGGCGAGGTAACCTTATGGATAAGTCTCGAAATAGTTTCTTTGGGAGGCGATATTCATTTTTATATGCGGATTCCTACGATGCACAAACGCGTCATTATAGCGAATCTTTACGCGAATTATCCGACAATTGATGTTGAGGAAGTTTCTGATTATATGACTCGCTTTCCAGAAGGTGTGGCAGGGATTTACCAAAAAGGCATGAAAATATGGGGAGGGGAACTTATTCTTTCTAAAGAGGACGTGTATCCCATACGGACGTACATGCAATTTGAAAATATCGAAGAAGCGATGGCGCTCGATCCTATCTCCGCGATCCTCGAAATATTCACGCGCGTCGACCGGCGGGAAAACGTAATGTTGCAAATTCTCATCCGTCCCGCTGATCCAGTATGGAAGGAGCGCGGGGATAAAATTGTCCAAGAGCTCAAAAACAAGGGACTAAAAAAACTCGCAGGACCCCTCGGCGAATACGAAGACAAGCCAATCAGAACGCCAGGAGAAACCGATCTTTTAAAGGTGCTTGAGGAGAATTTGAAAAAACCCGGTTATGAAACACTGGTTCGCCAGATGTATATTGCCGATGAAGCGGTGTACAACAAGGAATTTGGTAGCAGAGGTATTGTTTCCGCGCTCAACCAATACGCGGCCCAGCATCTCAATTCATTTAAGCGAAATTTCAAAGCATCGACCGATACCAAATGGACCTATTTCCCACACTTCTTTCCTGAGCGGCGGCTTGTGGTTCGAAAAGAGCGACTCTATTACAATTTCTGCCTTCGCCAGATGCCAGAGGAAACAATTGTTGGGCGTCTTTTTTCACTTAATATTCTTCATTTCAATTTGAACAAACAAACTTTCATCCTGAATACGGAGGAGCTGGCTACTCTCTATCATCCTCCAAGCAAGATAGTACTGACCGCGCCCTTTCTCGAACGGGTCGAATCGAAGAAAATGGGTCCGTCCGCGGGCCTTCCGATATTTGAAGAAGATGGCAACCGAGACGAAAAATAAACCTCAAAATAAGAAACAGGCTTCTTCCCCGGGTAATTTTTTTGCCATTGAGATTGTATTATTTGTCATCATAATGCTACTCGTAGTCTACCGATACTCTGCCGTTGTTATCGATACGGCGAGTAGTTTTTCGGGCAATATTTTTGTCGCGCGATTAATCCTGACTCTGAAAATTATCTCGGGGATTGTGGCCACCTCCTCCATAGTAGGTATTTTGTATGTTAGTGCTAGTACACAGCACTTTGTTCCAAGGCTCTCACAAAAAAAACCATTACCGACTGATGCGGAAGATAGTGAAAATTCAAAAGAGACATCTAAAAATGTACAAAATGATTGGGCAAAATTGCGCGAGAAACTTGAGGCCTCATCCGACCGGGACGCGCAAGCCCTTATTATTGAAGCGGATAATATTACAGACAAGGCGCTACGGTTTCTAAAATTGCCGGGAGAGACCATGGGTGAGCGGCTTGAAGCTCTTTCTGGCAGGGGGCTTCGAAGTCTCGATGATCTCTGGCAGGCACACAAACTACGCAATGAACTTGTCCATGAAGTCGGAGTGGAAGCTCGGTATAGCGATGCTCTTTGGGCGATAGAAAAGTACGAGAAGGCGCTCAAAGAACTCGACATGTTATACTGAGTGTATGCCGAAGGAAGGCAAACTCCACTTAATAAAATACGCTCCACCGCCGTCCCGGCTTCCAATCTATCAGCGCTTTGACCCGCGCGAGGTTTCTTTTTTCGGCCGCACTAATTACGAAGCGGCGCTCGAAGAGAAAAAATTTGTTTTTGGAATAAAACGTCTTGATCGCCGGCGTCATATGTATATTCTCGGCAAAGGTGGAGTGGGCAAATCAAAATTGCTTGAACTCCTAATCCGCCAGGATATTGCCTATGGGCATGGTCTTTGTCTCCTAGCGCCTTCGCTGGATCTTATCAACGCTATTTTGGATTTTGTTCCCGAAGAACGCCTTCGCGACATTGTCCTCGTTAATCCTGAAGACATAGCGCATCCCGTTTCATTTAATCCTCTCGTCGATGTTCCGAAGGAGTTTCGCCATCAATTCGCGCTTGGTTTTGTTGATGTTATTCGCGCGCAGTTTGGTAGTAGCTGGACGCCTCAGATGGAACTGATACTTCGCTCCGCGTGTTTGGCTCTTCTCGATTATCCCAATGCAACGGTACGTGGATTTATCTCACTACTTACGAGTAAAGAGTATCGGGTAGAAGTCTCGCGTTCTATCGAGGATGATATGACCAAGCGTTTTTGGTCTGAAGAGTTTGATGAATGGCTTAAAAAATATGAGTCTGACACTGTCATCCCCCTCATCAACAAATTAGGTCAGTTTATATCAAATCCGCTTCTAAAGAATATTTTTTCTCAGCAAGGCAACAAAATTGATTTTGAGGAAGTTGTCCGTTCTCAAAAAATCATTCTTGTGCATTTGGCACAGTCGAAATTGACCGATGAAGATGCGAATTTTTTTGGATCCCTTTTTCTTCTCAAGCTTCGCCAAGCCGGTGCCGCCGGAACTCGCCAGAAAGATTTTTATCTGTATCTTGACGAGGTGACTATTCTTTCAGCGGCGATGCTCGAAGGTTTTTTAAATGACGGCGCCAAATTAGGCATTGCCTGTATTATTGTGCATAAACAAAGCGCTGAGTCTTCCGATCCAGTGCTTGGACGGATGCTGGGGAGTGTCGGTACGATAGTTGCTTTCCGCCTCACGGGACCCGAAGCGGAACTTTTGGAAAAAGAAATGATTCCAGTTTTTTCCGCAAAAGACATGATTAATCTTGGTCAGCAGGAGTTTTATATTAAAATGATGATCGACGGCAACCCGTACGATCCCTTTTCAGCAGAAACGCTAAAGGTTTTCTCACCTTCGCATGAGTCAATTCAAAGAAATATTACCGATTTTTCACAAAAAAATTATTCAATATCTCTTGAGACTGCCAAACGATTAGCTACTCCTTGAAATCGAATACATATTATGGTATAGTATTTTCAATGGATCAGAAACAGCATACAGTGTACTTTGCTAAAACCAATTTTCGTGGCGTTGAACGGACGTTTGGTATTCGCACGCCCGATCGTCGTCAGCACATGTACGTTGTAGGAAAAACCGGTACCGGGAAAACTAATCTTTTGAAAAATGTGGCGCTTCAGGATATTGCAAATGGCGCAGGAGTTGCCATTGTTGATCCTCACGGAGCATTTGTAGAGGAGGTACTGCCAAAAATTCCCGAGCATCGCCTGAAAGATGTTATTTATATAAATCCGGCGGATGCCGACTATCCAATCGGGTTTAACGTATTTGAAGTGCCGGATCCGCAATACAAGCATTTGGTAGCTTCCGACTTGATAGGTATTTTTACAAAAATTTGGGCAAATGTTTGGTCGGCGCGGATGGAGTATATCTTGGGCAATTGTATCCTAGCCCTTCTTGATACACCGGGCACGACGCTTTTGGGTATTCCGCGGATTCTCGTTGATAAGGATTTTCGGAGAAAAATTATTGATAACGTGAAAGATCCGGTCGTGCGCTCATTTTGGGTTCAGGAATACGAAAGCTGGGAACCTCGTTTTCGCAACGAGGCCATTGTGCCGATTCAAAACAAAGTGGGCCAGTTTCTTTCAACTCCTATGATTCGCAACATTGTGGGGCAACCAAAGAGCGCTATCAATATTTACAATATTATGAATGAGGGCAAAATTCTTCTCGTCAACGTATCTAAAGGACGTCTCGGAGAGGATAATTCAAAACTTTTGGGCGCCATGCTTATTACCAAAATCCAGCTTGCAGCCATGGAGCGCGTGCGAATTTCCGAAGAGGAGCGTAAGGATTTTTATCTCTATGTGGATGAGTTTCAAAATTTTGCCACGAATTCATTCGCAGATATTCTTTCGGAGGCGCGCAAATATAGACTTAATATTATTATTGCCCACCAGTATATTGGTCAGTTGGTTACCGACCAAGACACAAAAGTGCGCGATGCAGTTTACGGAAATGTCGGCACGATGATTGTTTTTCGGGTGGGCGCTACTGACGCAGAGTTTCTCGAAAAGGAATTTGAACCCGAGTTTCAGATACAAGATTTGGTGAATCTCCCCAATTTTAATATTTATCTGAAGCTGATGGTAAACGGCCTTACCTCACGGCCATTTTCAGCGATGACCATTCCCGCGATTGAAATGAACGATAATGAGGACTTGACTCAAAAAATTGTCGAATTTTCTCGATCAAAATATGGCAAGCCTCGTGCGGCCGTTGAGGAGGATATTGCTAAGAGGAGCGGGGTTATGGGCGACGAGGAAGCGCCACCTTATAAGGAAAATCCCAAGGATACCGCGGAGCGATATGCTGCCACGTGTTCTATTTGTGGCAAAAGTACGCATGTCAGTTTTAAGCCGGATGGCAAGCGGCCAGTGTATTGTTCAAGCTGTCTTCGGAAGGTTCAATCGGGTGAAATTTCGCCTCCCTCCGGCATCTTGCCGAAGCTTTCTTTCGGAGAAAGTTTAGGCGCTCTCGGTATCGAGTTTGAAAAAGAACGAGGTAGTACTCCCTTGGAGACGCGGAAACCCCCCGTTCTTTCAGTTCGTGCGGGCAGTCCGGTTTTGAAGCCTGTCTCCCCACGCTCGCTCTCACTTGGAGATCTCTCAAAAATGTCTCCTCCGGTTTCCACAAAGCGTGGACCAGATATGGCAGGTCTCAAGCGGGCGCTCAAAGATGCTCTTGGCAAGCCGCAGAGTCAAGCAGAAAAAGATACGAGCGTCTTGAAACCCGGCGAGGCCGTAAAGCTCTAGGCTTTTGAAACCCGTTCGACATACTCGCCGCTCTGCGTATTGACGCGAATAACGTCGCCTTCGTTGATAAAAAGGGGAGCGGTGATTTTGAGACCTGTTTCCAAAATCACTTCTTTTGATCCTCCCTGCGCGCTGTCTCCTTTGACTCCGGGTGGGGCAACTTTCACCTTGAAATCCATTTTGATCGGGATTTCAATATTGATTATTTCGTCTTTAAAAATATCGACGACAACTTCCGTCTTTGGCACAAGATACTGTGCAACCTCGCCAAGAATGTTTTCTCTCAGCATAAAGCGCTTTTGGGGGCCATCTTCCGCACGTGTGGAAGATGGCGGCTTCTGGAACCAATACTCACCCCGATGGCCGTAGAGAAACAGGGATTTTTGCTTTTCAATATCGGCTTCAGGGAACGACTCGTTTTGGTGGAACATACGCGTTGTCGTTTTGCCGGTTTTGAGATTTTTGATTTTCGTCTGCGCTACTGGTTTTCGCTGCTGCATGCGCAAAAAATTATACTCAAGGACCTCGTAGGGTTCCCCGTCCATGATAAATGACGTCCCGACTTTCAGTTCTGAATACGATAGCATATGGAAAAAAGTATATCGAAAAGGTATAGTGAATGCAATATTACTCTCTATGGAATACGAACCGGTTATCGGACTCGAAATACACGCTGAACTCGCGACCCATAGCAAGATGTTTTGTTCGTGCGCGAATAATCCTGATGAAGCGCGTCCGAATGTAAATGTATGCCCGGTATGTCTTGGTCATCCCGGGACACTGCCTGCGGCCAACGCCGATGCGATCAAAAAAGTTGTTTTGGTGGGGCTCGCGCTCGGGGGTACGATTCCCGACGTCAGCCAGTTTGACCGAAAAAATTATTTTTATCCTGATTTGCCAAAAGGGTATCAGATTTCTCAGTACGAACATCCAATTGTAAAAGCAGGGACGATAATACTTTCATCAAAGAAGCAAATACAAATTACCCGTGTTCACTTGGAAGAGGATGCGGCGAGCCTGCTGCACGACAAAGAAGGGAACACTCTTGTTGATTTCAACCGCGCGGGAATCCCGTTGATGGAGCTTGTAACCGAGCCCGATTTGCGCTCAGCCAGTGAGGCTCGGGAAGCGGCCGAGGAGCTACAGCTTATCTTTCAGTACGTGGGAGCATCTCGCGCGCGCATGGAAAAAGGAGAGATGCGCGTAGAAGCAAATGTTTCAATTCGCCCGAAGGACGAGGAAACATTCGGCACCAAGGTGGAGCTCAAAAATATCAACTCGTTTAAGGCAGTTGAGCGCGCGATCGAATATGAGATCGAGCGGCAAAAAAACCTTCTTGCTAAGGGTGATACGGTGCGGCAGGAAACGCGAGGGTGGGATAATACTAAAGGCGAGACGGTATCGAGGCGTGTCAAAGAATCCGCGCACGACTATCGCTATTTTCCGGAACCCGATTTGCCGCTTTTGTATCTTTCAGAGATAAAAAAAGAAGTTTCAAAATTATTGCCGGAACTACCAGCTCAAAAACGAGAACGGTTTCAAAAGGAGTATGGACTGGATGCCGAGGCCATAGAAATATTTATCCGGAGCAAAAAGATGGCGGAATTTTTCGAGGAATCGGCATCCGAACTCAAAGAATGGCTTTCGGAGTCCCGTGAAAACAATGCTTTTGAGGCGTACAAGCTTCTTCGCAACTATATGCTTTCTGATCTGATCCGTACGCTTGATGAAAGAAACCTGTCCATTGAAATTATGAAAATGGATCCTGAAAACTTTGCCGAGCTCATAACGCTTGTCCACGAAAAGAAAATTTCCTCACGAGGCGCCAAAGACCTTCTCTCTTATATGGTTGAACACGGAGGCGATCCTATCGAAATTGCCAAAGATAAGGATCTTTTTCAGACAAGCGACTCAAGCGAGCTTGAGGCGATTGTCAAAAAAGTTTTCGAGGAAAACCCTACCGCTGTTGCTGAATACAAAAGCGGCAAAACCAATGCCCTTCAATTTCTTGTGGGGCAAGCAATGAAAGCCTCAAGAGGCAAAGGAAATCCAGAAGTAATTAGAGAGTTATTGACAAAGTTTGTCAGTTAAAGTAGTATTTTTTTATTGCGAACGAGCCCGCTTAGTGTTCGTGTTACAAATATTTTTTGGGTCGCCCTCGGGCGGCCCTTACTTTTTTCTTAAACCACGTTAGTTGGCGTTTGGCGTAGTGCCAAGTCTTGGTGTCGATGCGCTCTATTGTTTCTGTAGAACGAGAGACAAAGAAAGTCCAAGAGAAAAAAGATTAGAATTGGTAGTCGGACTACCAATTCTTTTTATGTTGTGCTAGGGTAGCGTCCATGAATAAGCGCGCTATGGCAATCGATACCTATCATCACGTTTTCAATCGTGGCGTTGAGAAACGTATTATTTTTCCGAATAAGCCCGATCTCGAACGATTTATCACATGTATGATTTCGTTCAATACTAAAAATCCCGTGGGTAGTTTATTAGAATTACGTTCCCAGAAGCATATCAGGAGAGCAAAAAGTGAGCGACTCGTAGATATTATATCCTTCTGTCTTAATCCAAATCATTTTCACTTACTTCTTCGACAACACAATGACAACGGTATTCCAGAATTCATGCGGCGTCTCCTGGGAGGATATACGCGATATTTCAATATTAAATATCGCCGAAGTGGCGTATTGTTTCAAGCTAAGTATAAATCAATTCCAGTTACCACGGATGAATATCTTTTGCATCTGAGCGCATATATCAATCTCAACAACAGGGTACATCACATTGGTAGTCCGACTACCAAGTCAAGCTGGGGCGAATATATAAAAGGAGAAGAAGGGATGTGTGAAAAGAATATTATTTTATCGCGGTTTGCTACTGCCGATGAGTATAAAGAATTCGCACATCGCGCTCTTGAGAATATTTTAGAAAAGAAAACACTTGCCAAAGAATTACAGGAAATGCTTCTCGATTAGCCAATTGGTAGTCGGACTACCAATTGGCTTTAATCGTAGAGGAATGCTTCTGCACGCTTCTCGGCTTCTTTGGACGATATTACCCAGCGAACATTTTCCATTTTCTTGAAGTAGGTGAGTTGGCGTTTGGCGTAGTGCCAGGTTTCAATATTGATGCGTTCTACCATCGCGGGCTTTGAGATTTTGCCTTCAAGATACAAGAGCGGATATTTGTATTCAAAGCCAAGTTCTAAGATACGCTTTCGTGGAAGCTTTTCTGCGATTTTTTTGACCTCGGCGAGCAGTCCTCGCTTGAGCATATTGTCGGTACGACGAGCTATTTGCTTTTTGAGTATTGCGGACGGGGAATTTAACAGAATAATTTTAGCATCAAACCGCTTGGTTTTTTTAAACATAGGCACTCTGCCAAGTTTTTTTGCAATTTCGATTGCGCGAATAAGACGCCGCGGATTTTTCGGGTCAATTGTTTTTGCGCGCCGAGGATCGAGTTTTTGAAGCATTGCAAATAATTTTTCAGGAGATTCTTTTTCGAGTTTTTTACGAAGTTTCCAATCGGGTGCAACGACTGGGAAACGAGTATCGTAAAGAACCGCGTCAATGTAAAAACCACTTCCGCCGACGAGAATCGGCGTTTTTTGTTTTTTAAAAATAGCTTCGATGGCACGATTTGCCGCTTGCCGATATTTCTCAACTGAAGAAGTTTTTTTTGGATCCGCTATATCGATACAATGATGCGGAACACCGCGCATTTCTTTCTTACTCATTTTAGCAGTCCCGATATCAAGTCCGCGATAGACTTGCCTTGAATCAGCACATATAATTTCACCGTTTATTTTTTTAGCCATGTGGATAGCGAGCTCTGACTTGCCTGAAGTTGTAGGACCCACAATTACAACCAGTGGTTTTTTTGACAGGGACATTAAAACATAGTATAGTCAATTTCGGATGAGAAAAAAGGGGGTGCCCATGAAACAAACCTTTTTGATTGTACTCGGATTTTGTTCGTTGATAGCCACGACCGCAGATAGCTTCAGTTACCGCGTGAAGGCTGGAGATACGCCAACTCAAATCTTGAGGCAATTCTGTCCCACGCTGATTGATCTCGAAAGAGAAAATCCTGGAAGGCTTGGGGTGATTCACGAAGGATCAGTCATCGAAGTGCCTCTTGCGCGGATGTCTGATTATAAAGAGTCGCTTACCGAGATTGATCGTTTGCGTAAGGCGCTTGGCATAAAAGAGGCAGAGATGAAAATTCTTTCCGAGAGCGGCGAGCAAACAGCTACTGCTTTTAAGGCAAAGGACGCGCGAATTCGTGATCTTGAAAAAGAGCGGGACGCGAGTCTTTCGGAAGCTTACGCGAATGAGCATTTTAGGAGCGGCTTCATATGGGTTCTCTGTATCGCCATCGTTTTCTTAGCGGGCTTGTTTCTTTTCAAAAAGGATGGAGATGAGTTGAAGAAGCAAGTCAAGCTTCTCAAAGAGAAGATACATGCGCTTGAAGAGGGAGCCTATAACTTCCGCAGGTATAACAGTAATATCATCAACCGATTCCAGTGCTTAGGAAATCTTGATGAAGGCCGCCTCAACTTTCTTTTTGAGCTTGCGACAAGAATTGAGGGAGTTCATTCGGGCATAACGCGCGAAACCCTCACTCGGTATATTAAGGAGCTACGGGCAGAGAAGGATAAAGAGCCTTCGCTCCAGCTCGTAAAATAAAACTGAAGAATCCGCCCAACTGGGCGGTTTTTTTATTTCAGGATGTTGAGAAATTCTTCGATGGATTTGGAGCCGAGATCTCCTTTGCCGCGTTCACGAATACTCACAGACCTATTTTCCGCTTCCTTGTCGCCCACGACAAGGAGGTAGGGGATTTTTTGCATCTCCGCTTCGCGGATTTTTTTGCCGATTGATTCGTTACGAAGATCAAGCTCAAAACGGACATTTTCTGCGGCGAGTTTTTCGCCGATATCCTCTGCGTATGCCGAAACTTTCTCATTGATCGCCAAAATCTTTACTTGCAGAGGGGCGAGCCACAGAGGAAGCGCTCCTTTTGTATGTTCAAGAAGAATACCGATAAAACGTTCAAAAGAACCAAAAATGGCGCGATGGATTACCCATGGTTTTTGCTTTTTGCCATCCTCGTCGATATACGCTAAATCAAATTTTTCAGGAAGCATTACAAGGTCAAGCTGTACCGTGCCCATCTGCCAGTCTCTCTGTTGCGAATCTTTAATATGTACTTCTATTTTCGGTCCGTAAAATGCCCCCTCTCCTTTTGAGATACTGTACTCTATTTCACTTTTTTTGAGCGCGTTCTCGAGGGCCTTCTCGGCAAGATCCCATTGGGAGTGCTCACCAAGAGCTTTTTCGGGCCGCGTTGCCAAATAGTATGTCGTGTCAAATCCAAACATTGAGTAAAAATCTTTGATGATTCTAAGAACACGCACAATTTCTTCCTCGGCATCTTCTTTTTTAACAAAAATATGAGCATCATCCATCGTTATTTGCCGCACTCGAAACATGCCACCCAGTGTTCCTGAAAGTTCATTGCGGTGCAGTCTTCCCAGTTCCGCAAGCCTAAGTGGCAGATCCCGGTAGCTGCGCACGGTTGCATTGTATACATAGGTGCTTTCCGGGCAGTTCATGGGTTTTAATACGAGTGTTTCATTTTTATCTCGGTGGTTTTTGAACCAAAACAGATTGTCTTGGAAGTGTTCCCAGTGGCCCGATTTTTCGAAAACATCCTTTTTTACCATAATAGGCGTCGAGATTTCCGCGTATCTTTCTCGATCGTTGATGCGTCTCGCGTAACTTTCAAGTTCGCGAAACACTATCATTCCTTTCGGGTGCCAAAAAGGAGCCCCGGGAGCAATCTCGTGGAACGAAAAAAGATCAAGTTTTTGACCCAATACGCGATGGTCATTGTCAGAGAGTTCTTGATTCATTTTAAGCAGTCAGTTCTTCTATCTTATTGCAAATAATGCTGGGGACGCCGTTTCGGGTGTTTAGCTTGCCTTCAATCAATACATAGCGGTCTGGTGTGAGCAAGTGGCCGTAGAGTTCGAGTGTTCGCGGGAAGGCCACTCCCTCAATTTCATCCGAACGGTCTTGTAGTTTCAAGAATACCATAGGATCACCCTTCTTTGTCAAAATACGCTTGACCTCTGTGAGCATGCAATAGATGCGGACATTTTGACTCGTTATTTTTTCTTTCAAGAGCTTGATAGATTTTGAAGCGCCCATCATCTTTTCAAATTTTTGAAGCGGATGCCCGGAGACATATAGTCCCAGAAGTTCCTTTTCCCATTTAAGCTTGTCGTCGTTTCCTGCCACAGGCATTGTTTTGAGCGTGAGCCCCGGGAGTGAAGTTTTATCCGCGAGGAGCCCAAAGAGCGAATTTTGCTCTTTTGCCTGAGCATGAAGCTCGCGCGAGTATTCAAGAATTCTATCCATATTTGAGAGAATTTGGTTGCGTTCTCCAAACGAATCGAGCGCGCCGGATTTTGTGAGCGCTTCGAGAGATTTTTTATTGAGATCTTTCGTCCAGATTCGATCGATGAAGTCAGTGATTGACGTAAATGGACCTCTTGTGTCTCGCTCTTCTACTATTATAGAAACAATATTATGTCCGACATTTTTAATAGCCGCGAGCCCAAAGCGGATAGTTTTTTCTCCCGTTACGGTAAATCCGGCGCGGGATTCGTTGACGTTTGGCGGGAGTATCTGTATACCCTCGGCAGCCGCAACTCCCACAAGAAACGCGATCCGGTCGATATTTTTTGAATCCGCATTGAGAAGTGAGGTCATAAACTCTGTCGGATAATAGGTCTTGAGCCAAGCGGTTTGATAGGCAATCATAGCATATCCTGCCGCATGCGAGCGGTTGAAGCCGTAGCGCGCAAAGGGCTCAACAAGGCGCCAGAACTCGTCTGCCACGCGACGCGAACCAACCGTCTCGATGATACCTTCGACGAGTTTCTCTTTTTGTTCGTTGAGCAATTTTTTGATTTTTTTTCCGATTGCTTTTCGGAGCGTATCCGCTTGCGGAAGCGTAAAGCCAGCTAACGCTCGCGCGGCTTGCATCAGCTGTTCTTGGTAGATCATGATGCCATAGGTTGGGGCGAGAATCGGCTGGAGTTTCGGGTGAAGGTATTCTACGGGTTCTTTGCCATGTTTTCGCGCGATGTAGTGGGGGATCATGCCCGCGTCCAGTGTTCCTGGGCGATAGAGCGAGATCATGGCGATAATATCTTCGATATTGGTTGGTTTGAGTTCTTTGAGAAAACGTGTCATGCCGGATCCCTCAAGTTGGAAGACTCCCACTGTTTTCCCCAAAGCAAGCGTTTTGAAAACCTTCGGATCGTCAACGGGAAGCGTATCTATATCAATGTCTATTTTCGAGAGTGCTTTGACGCGTTTAATTGTCTCCTCAATGATCGAGAGGTTTGAAAGTCCGAGAAAATCCATTTTCAAAAGACCAAGATCTTCAATCGCGTGCATTTCAAATTGTGTCACGACAGATTCTTTTTTGTCTTCCTGTCCCGTGGCGTACTGGAGAGGTACGATGGCCGTGAGCGGGTCTCGCGTGATAACCACGGCGCAGGCGTGAGTGGAAGCGTGTCGTACGACGCCCTCGAGGCGAATTGCCGCATCGATCAATTTTTTGGTGTCGGCATTTCGTTCATATGATTCACGAAGTTCGGCCACATGCTTGAGGCACTCTCGGAGGTAATTTTCTTTTTGTCCTTGGTTTGGATTAAAAGGAATCATTTTTGCTAGGCGGTCGCAAAAGTCGTATGAGAAAGCGAGCGCCCGCCCTGCGTCCCGAATAGCCGCGCGCGCAGCCATGGTTCCAAAGGTGATAATTTGTGCTACGTGATCTTTGCCGTATTTTTCAGATACATAAAGCAATACTTCGTCTCTCCGGGTGTCGGCAAAGTCGAGATCTATGTCGGGATGGCTGATGCGCTCGGGATTCATAAAGCGTTCAAAAAGGAGATTATATTTTATGGGATCCACGTTTGTAATACCGAGCACATAGACAACGAGTGATCCCACGGCCGAGCCGCGTCCTGGCCCCACAACAATATTTTTTGACTTTGCCCAGTTGACGAAATCCGATACGATAAGAAAATATTCCGTAAAACCCGATTTTTCTATGACGTCGAGCTCATAGCGGAGGCGATCTTGGACATCTTTCGACGCATCTGGATAGCGTTTTTCAAGATTTTGCATCGTCAGCTTTTCAAGATATGAGTTCGCAGTTTCTCCCGCGGGCAAGGGATACTGGGGAAGTTGGAGAACGCCAAGTTCGATTTGGACATTTGCTCGCTCGGCAATCCGCACCGTATTTTGAATCGCGTCGGGGATATCCTCAAAAAGTTTCGTCATCTCATCCGCGCTTCGCAGTGAGAAATTATCGCTTTTCATCGTCAGCCGGTCTTCATCATCAAGTTTTGAATTGGTTTGGACCGCGAGCAAGACGTCCTGCGCGTCGGCATCTTCCGTTTCCAAGTAATGGACATCTTGGGTTGCGACAACTGGCGTTCCGGTACGCGCCGCAAATTCACGGAGACTTTTTTGAAGTTTTTCATGTCCCGGTATATTAGGATGATGCGAGAGCTCGATGAAAAAGTTTTCTTTCCCGAGAATTTCTTGATAGATACCGAGCAACTCTTTCGCGCGTTCGGGTTGATTTGAAAGGAGCGCTTGTGGAATTTCTCCCGACATGCAGCCCGAGAGAGCGACAAGTCCTCGCGAGTATTTTCGCAAAAGCTCCTTGTCAATCCGCGGCTTATAATAGAAGCCGTCAAGGTTTGCCTCGGTTGCGAGCTTAATCAAATTTTTCCAGCCTTCCATAGAAATCGCGAGAAGTGTCAAATGATAGCGTTTGTCATCGATTCCCGCGACTTTGTCAAAACGGGATCTTCTCGCGACATATGTTTCAATCCCGAGAATCGGCTTGATGCCGGCTTTGGTTGCTTTTTGGTAAAATTCAATCGCGCCGTAAAGATTTCCATGATCGGTGAGCGCTAACGCTTCCATACCGAGCTCCACCGCTTTTGCCACAAGCGCGTCAATTTTTGAGAGACCGTCTAAGAGTGAGTAATGCGAATGTACGTGGAGATGGACGAATTTCACAGGCTTATTGTATCGTAAAGAAGATGAACAGAAAAGTTGAGCGAAGCGAAATCCGCCATGGGCGGATTGTCGTTGGCATCGATGAGGCGGGGCGGGGTCCTTTGGCGGGGCCGATGATTGTAGCGGGTGTTGCGGGGATTCGGCCACGATTTTTGCGAGGCATTCGAGATTCGAAACAATTAACCCCAAAAGCGCGCGAGGCATGGTACGCGCTTTTGATGGAGCACGGAATTTGTAAGTATATAACGATTTCTCATACGATGATTGACAAGCGCAGATTGGGTTTTGCATCGCGTTACGCTGTCGCTCAGCTGCTTCAAAAATTTAATCCGACACCACGAGAAGTTTTGCTCGACGGGGGTCTCTTTGCTCCTGCCACATATCATCAGCAAACGATCATCAAAGGAGACGAGAAAATCCCGCTGATTGCTGCCGCGTCTATTATCGCTAAAGTGACGCGCGACAGGATGATGATACGGTTTGATAGAAAATATCCCCGCTATGGATTTGCACAACACAAGGGTTACGGGACGCTTGCTCACAGGCGGGCAATCGAGAAGCATGGCCTCTCACAAATTCACAGAAAATCTTTTTGCAGAAATATCATTTTAGTTGCCTAGAGCGTGGGAGTATGGTATCTTCATTATATGACAGTCCGAATGCGGCATACCCGCTCTCATACGGGAAACCGGAGATCGCATCATGCGCTTCAGGCGATTTCCCTTACGCAATGTGCCAATTGCGGTTTTAAAATCCGTCTCCATGCAATGTGCGTCAACTGCGGGCAGTACGCAGGACGGCAGGTGGTCGATGTTCTTAAAAAATTAACCAAAAAAGAAAAGAAAAAAAAGGAAAAAGAACTCCGCGATCAGGAAGAGAACTCGGCACGCGAAAAACCACTTGATGCCGCAGCTCTTTCAAAGAAATAATTTTATAGTAAGGATTCGTTCTTTTACACAAAAATAGTATGGCATCAAGGCATCTGGCTCGGTCTCTGGCGATGCAGTCCCTCTACGAATGGGATTTTTCGGGGCAGAAATCGGAATTTATCCGTCCTATTATCGATCGGATTGTAGATGAATTTGGGCCGGGTCTTGAGAACAAGGAGTTTGCCTACACATTGGTGCAAAATGTTGTCTCAAAACACACGGAGATTGATGCCATCATTCGAAACGCGGCTCCCGAATGGCCGCTTGAAAAAATTGCGATTGTGGATCGCAATGTGCTTCGGATTGGCCTTTGGGAACTTTTATTCGGCAATTACAAAGATGTTCCCCCCAAGGTTGCGATCAACGAGGCGATTGAACTTGCTAAAACCTTTGGCGGTGAAAATTCTGGAAAGTTTGTAAACGGGGTCTTGGGCACGGTCTACCGCGAGCTCGGGGAGCCTGGTAAAGACGAATCATCAAAAAAATACAACCCAGATGAGGTTGAAAAACTGCCGCTTGAGCGGCGCGGAGGCGCGGTCGTTTTACGCTTGCCCGAAAAAACACACATAGCACTCGTGCACGATGCGTTTGGCTACTGGACGCTTCCTAAAGGACGGATCACAGAAGAAGAAGATGAAAAAGAAGGTGCCAAGCGCGCGGTGATGCTCGAGCTTGGGTTCAAGCATCTTGAGCTTTCTGATAAGCTTTGCGAAAACCAATATGTGGCGCATGATCCAGAAAAAGGGGCTCTTCGGCGGCGCGTCGTCTATTTTTTGGGAACGACTACTGACACAGAGTTGCATCTGAAAGTTTCGGGCGGGCTTGATGATGCACGTTGGTTTAAAAAAGATGAAATTTCTTCGCTTAAGATGTACGAAGATATTAGAGTGATTTTCACCACGATATGACAAACTTTACGAAGCTTGAGAAAAAATTAAGGGTCACATTTAAAAACAAAAAATTGCTTTTGCAGGCGCTTACACATCGCTCGTATCTCAACGAAAATCCAACTTTTGAGGTAGGGCACAACGAACGCCTTGAATTTTTGGGAGACGCGGTTTTAGAATTGATTAGTACCGCGCGTCTTTATGACCTGTATCCTGAAAAACCCGAAGGGGAACTGACGTCGCTTCGCGCGGCACTTGTGAATGCCGAAATGCTTGCCGCGGTTGCCTCTAGCATGGATATCAATGATTTTCTTCTCCTTTCGCGTGGAGAGCGCAAAGACACCGGCCGCGCGCGACATTATATTTTGGCAAACGCATATGAAGCGATCGTGGGCGCCACATATCTTGATCAAGGCTATGCTGTGGCTGAATCTTTTATCGATCGCACGTTGTTCGAACGCCTTGGCGAGGTGGTTGAAAAAAAATTATGGAAGGATCCCAAAAGCACGTTTCAGGAAGAAGCACAGGAGAAATTGGGTGTTACGCCGAGCTACCGCGTCGTAGGAGAAATTGGCCCTGATCACCAGAAACGCTTTTCGGTAGGGGTCTATCTTGGTTCAACACTTGTAGCCGAAGGGACGGGTCATTCAAAACAGGAGGCGGAAGTTGAAGCCGCTCGCTCTGCGCTCGAGAAAAAAGGATGGCTTAAATAGCATGTATTTAAAGAGTCTTTCACTCTCGGGATTTAAATCTTTTGCGAAAACGACTATTTTTGAATTTCCCACGCCGATTACTGGTGTCGTGGGTCCCAATGGATCGGGTAAGTCAAATGTTGTTGAGGCGATTCGGTGGGTGTTGGGTGAGCAGTCGATGAAATCGCTCCGGGGAAAACGAGGTGAGGATCTTATTTTCAATGGCTCGGAAAAAACCTCGCGCCTTGGACGTGCGGGGGTGAAGCTTGTTTTCGACAATTCAAAAAAACAGTTTCCCTTCGAATTTGATGACGTCATTATTTCGCGCCGTGTTCTTCGCGATGGAACGAATGAATATATTTTAAACGGCTCGGCAGTGCGCCTCAAAGATATTTTTGAGCTTTTGTCAAAAGTTGGTCTTGGCTCAACCCAGCACCACGTAATCTCACAAGGGGAGGTCGATCGCATTTTGTGGTCCACGCCCATTGAACGGCAGGAGATGGTGGAAGAGGCGCTTGGGCTTCGCGAATACCACATAAAGGCGCGCGAAGCCGCACGAAAGCTGGCGGAAGTTTCCACGAATATGAAGCAGGTAGAGGTCCAACGGCGGGAAATCCAGCCGCATCTTAAATTTTTGCGCTCTCAAGCTGAAAAAATGAAGGCGCACGAAGAGTATAGAGACGAGCTCAAGGAAAAAACGCTTGCCTATGCCAAAAATGAATCAACCTCGATTGTAGCACTTGAGAAAAAATCGGAGTCCGAAAAGGCGCCTCTTATGAAATTGAAAAAAGAACGGGAAGATATTATTAAAACGCTTCAGGAGGAGATTAAAAAAGAGGAGAAAGAGTTTGCCCATGTTCCCGTGCGATCTGAAACAAACAAAAAAATCGAGAAGCTTGAAGAAAAACGCCGCGAGCTTGATCGCGAGCTCGGCAGGATTGAGGGGCTTATTATGACGCACGTGCGTGACGTGGCAGGAGATGTTCCGATTCCAGCAATTATGCACACACTTCGCGAAACGCTTTCCTATGTAGGGGAACTTGCGGCAAAAGATAGTTTTGAAAGCTTAAAATCCGGCCTTCACGATATAAAAGTGCGTCTTGAGGGCATCGTAAAGATGTTTTCAAGTGGAGAGTCGGAGAGTTCGGACAAGGCTCTTGCCGTTAAGAAAAGTGAGCTTGGCGCGGAGCTTCGCGAGATCGAAGGCAAAATGAGAGAGCTTAAAGCAAAGCGAGAGGGAGAAGAGGTAGTCCGCGAGGATATCATGACCGATCTTCGCGATCGGGAGCACAAGCTTCGGGATGCCGAACATGACTATGAGACTGTTGCCAAGAAACTTCGCGAGATTGAGTTTGGGGAAGAGCGTTTTAGCGCGCGCAGGAGCGAATTTCAAAAATTTATCCAGGAAATAGGAGTCGCGCGATCGGAATTGGGTGACGGTAAAGCGTTCGCGACAGATTTGGAGCGTGTAACAGCACTCCGTGCGATCGATCGTTTGCGCATTAAGCTTGAGGAAGCGGGAGGGATTGATACCTCGGTGGTGAAAGAGTACAGAGACACTGCGGAGCGTGATGTGTTTCTCGCGCGCGAAGAAGGGGATATTGAAAAAGCAAAAAAATCTCTCGAGGATCTCATGGAAGAGCTCTCAACAACGCTTAAAGAAAAATTTGAGAAGGGGCTTGAAAAAATTAATAAAGAATTTCATATCGTTTTTCAAGATATTTTCGGCGGAGGAAAGGCGGCGCTTGTCTATCGCAAGCCCGTAAAGAATCCGTCGGCTGACGGAGAGGAAGAAGATCCGGGCGGGATAGAGATAACGCTTGACGTGCCGCGAAAACGCCTACGCTCACTTGACATGCTTTCGGGTGGCGAACGCGCGCTCACATCCATCGCGATTCTTTTTGCAATGTCTTCCGTAAATCCGCCGCCGTTTCTTGTGCTTGACGAAACCGACGCGGCGCTCGATGAAGCAAATTCCCAGCGTTATGGCGACCTCCTCGAGCGCCTTTCAAAAAAATCTCAACTCGTTGTCATCACCCACAATCGCGAAACGATGCGCCGATGTGGCGCGCTCTATGGCGTCACCATGGGTTCCGACGCCATCTCCCGCATCATCTCGCTCAAGTTCGAAGAAGCGAAAGAGCTTGTCGGGGAGCAGGCATAAAAAATCCCCTCAAGAGGGGCTTTTTTCTTTTATAATATTGTTGATGCGCTCGATATATTCTTTATATTCCCATCCAATCTCGAGATAGATGTCGCGCATTCTTATAAGATCTTTTATAGTAAATATTTTGGCAATAGGTTCCCAGAGCAAATCCGATATTGTTTTACTGGCGTCTCTTAGAACCCAGAGAAAAGCAGAGATCTCGCCCTTAGTCGGTTCGTAGTGCTTGAGAATAAGTTCCAATGCGCGGAGACGTTTTTGATCCGATGCAAGACTGTCATGCAAGACAAAAAAGCAGGTTCCTCGAGGTGGGATTGAGGCCTCAAAGCACTCATAAATAGTTTTGCGGAGATTTGGTCGAAAAGATTTGCTTGTTAAAACAGAGTGCATTTTGCCTTTAGGATCTAACGGTATGAGTTGATCAAGCGCCTGTATTTGGAATCTCTCATCTTTTTAATTGACCAGTTTTATAAAGTACTATACTATCTTCACATGCTTACGATTCGGCTAAAACGAGTAGGACGCAGGAATGATCCCTCATTTCGCGTTGTTTTAGTTGAATCCAAGCGCGGTCCGCAGACAGGCAAAGTAAACGAAATTTTGGGCTCGTACAACGCGCGCCAGAAAAAGGTGGCTTTGAAGCGCGAGCGCATCGAGTATTGGATCTCGAAAGGCGCTCAAACTTCGGACACGATGAAAGATCTTTTAAGAAAAAACACCGCAAAATAAGAACTTTTTGCCGCTTGCCCAAGTCCTCATTTTCTGCTATAGTGAATTTATTACTGAAAAGGTCGTTGTACCGTTTGTAAGAAAACCATTATGAATACAGAAACAGCAGACCGAGATTTTCTTGAATACGTGGTAAAGTCCTTGGTGGATGCTCCGGATGATGTAAAGATTGATCGCCGTGTGGACGAGATGGGAGTACTGCTCTCACTCAAAGTCAACCCGGCAAACATGGGTCAAGTGATCGGCCGCAATGGCAACACCGCCAAGGCGCTTCGAACGCTGCTCCGCGTGGTTGGTATGAAACACAACGCGCGCGTGAACCTCAAGATAGAAGAGCCGGAAGGAGGCGTGCGCCCGCAGCCACAAAAGAAAGAAATGGATGATTTGGGTGATTTGCAGCTATAAATCATTTTTAGAATAAAAACAACCCCGCAGCTGCGGGGTTGTTTTGACTTCGGGCTCAATAAATGCTTTGCTTTCCGTGGAGTTGCTTGACAGTAGTTAGAAGGAGGTAGCAATGCAACATTATTTATTGCGAGTAAGGATGAAAGCGCAGTTATATCGAGCGAGCTTTATCAAGCCCTCCATCGTGCAATTCGAAAGAGGTTTTCAGGCACCTAACGATAAAGCTGCGCGCCGACGAAAACAAGAAATTGAAAGGAAGGAGCGACGCGCTTGGGGAGTATTCTGGGTACGCACAACACTTTTCAAGAAAGTCGCGTAAAAAAGTGTCCGGTGCGGACAATCAGCAGGGGAGAATAAGCATGGAAGAAATCATCCGTTGCAAGAAATGCAACTGGCAAGGAAAGTTTAAGCAGTGTAAAGAATCTTCTTGGGGTATGCACAGAGATAATGGGAATCGAGATTTCCATTGTCCACAATGCAATGCTTTTCTTGTTCGCCTCAATCTTTTAGTAGAATTGATTGACGGCGAAAGAGTATAATGTTTTTCCCCTCGGAGACTCCGCGTCGAGACCATAGTAATAGTACTACAGTATACTGTAGTAAAAAGTCTCGTAAGCGAAGCAACAACCAGCAGGGAAGATCAAGAAAGGAGGAGGCTAAATGGAAAAAGTAGTATTTCATGTCGATGTCGATGATGCCAAACAGGAAGAAGCTCGATGCACGGTGCAAGTAAGTGCTGAAGCGTTAGGCGTTTCGCTGGACATGGATGAAAGACAGGTCGTGGCAAAAATTAGAGCCAGGTTCATGAATCAGAAGGTGTTTGCAATCAGGGAGGTGCGAACAAAAAAGATTTCCCTAGAGTAATCTCTCCGGAGACCATACGCCGAGACAATTTGTCTCGGTTTTTTGTTGTGTCTATGATACGCTCAACTATATGCGTTTTACTGTTTTAACCTTGTTTCCCAAAGCGTTTGATTCGTATATGAACGAGTCTATTTTGAAGCGCGCGCGGGAGAAAAAAATCATTTCGCTTGATGTTATTGATATTAGAAAATTTACGAGCGACAAACATCATACTGCAGATGATAAACCATATGGTGGGGGTCCGGGCATGGTAATGAAAGCCGAGCCGATATTAAAAGCAATTGAGAGTATCAAAAAAAGCGCCGCGCGACCCAAAGTTGTAATCCTTTCTGCCGCGGGCAAGCAGTTTTCAGAAACGCTTGTAAAAAAATACGCAAAAGGCGCCGGCCATATTATTTTGATAGCCGGGCATTACGAAGGAATTGACGAGCGCGTTAAAAAAATATTGAAAGCCGAGGAAGTTTCTGTAGGCCCCTATGTGCTGACAGGCGGGGAGTTGCCCGCGATGGTTTTCATTGATGCGATCTCGCGCTATATTCCGGGCGTCTTGGGGAAGTACCAATCACTTGAGTCCACGCGCCACGGCGTGGGTGTTCCCACCTATACCCGCCCCGAGGTTCTCCTATACAAAGAGAAAAAATATTCAGTACCCAAAGTACTTCATTCAGGAGATCATAAAAAAATCGACGAGTGGAGGAAGAATAATAGAAAATAGTCTTGCTCATGCTATTCTAAAGACATGGCGTTATGGATTCCTGTAGCCATTGTGTCTTATTTCTTGGCAGGGCTCGCGGCTGTTTTTGATAAGATTCTTCTTGGCAAACGCTTACCCGATCCACTCGTTTTCACTTTTTTTACGGGAATTACAAGTCTTGGAGTTCTCATTCTTGCGCCGTTTGGGTTTTCTTTTATCTCTTTATATGGCATGGTAGCCGCCTGTATTTCAGGAGTCGCGTCTCTCGCCTCTGTCTATTTTTTGTACCAAGCGCTTCGCAAGGATGAGGCCTCGCGAGTCGTGCCGCTCGTAGGTCTCGCGTCACCTCTTTTTATTTTAAGCCTCAATTATATATATGCCCGCGAGCATCTCCAGAGCTCACAATTTGGAGCGCTTTTTTTCTTTATAGCCGCGGGGATTTTTTTGACAATCGATCTAAGCTCGCAAAAATCCAATTCTTATTTCAAAATTTCAACACTTTTTTACTCGCTCGCCTCCGCGTTTTTTTTGGCGCTTACGCTTTTTTATGCCAAAGTAGTTTTCGATGAATCTTCTTTTATCTCCGGTTTTATCTGGACTCGGCTCTGGGCGGCTTTTGCGGCCGTGGTACTCCTCGTACTGCCGAGACTGCGCGAAAGAATTTTTCTCGGATCTGAGAAAACAGAGCCGTCGTCGTATGCTTTTTTTGCCGTAAACAAGGTTACCGCCGCTCTCGGATTCATTTTGCAGAGCTACGCGATTAAGTTGGGACCTGTCTCGATTATCAACGCCATGCGCGGCCTTGAAAATTTATTTGTCTTTCTGTTCGCACTCTTTTTGACAATCTTTTTTCCTCTGATACTACGCGAATCATTGGGGCGGCGTTCGGTGCTCTTAAAAATTATGGGAGTGTTTTTAGCCAGCGTCGGATTTATGTATTTGAGCGTTTAATTGCGTATGATGAAGCGACGCAAGGAAGTAAGGGTAGTGTTACTTGTCCTGATTATTCTTATGATTCTGTTCATATGGTTTTTGCTTGCGTCGGTTCCCATACAAAAAACAAAAATTCTCGGAGTAACATTTGCTCCCTCAGTTGCCAAAAATTTTGGCTTTCAACCCGAGAAGGTTTACCAAGCTATTCTTCAAGATCTCGGAGTAAAGCATATCCGTATTTCAGCGTATTGGGATCAGATTGAGCGCGAGCGTGGCACATACGATTTTAGTGACCTTGATTGGGAAGTCCGCGAGGCAGAGAAATATGGGGCAAAGCTTATTTTAGCTGTAGGCAAAAAAGTTCCACGCTGGCCCGAGTGTCATATTCCGCCGTGGGCTAACCTTCTTTCGGAGGAAGAGCAAAATAAGGCGCTTCTTGAATTTGTCCCCCAAGTTATCAGTCGTTACAAGGATTCTCAGGCAATAGAAATGTGGCAAGTGGAAAACGAGCCGTTTCTGGCTTTTGGAGAATGTAAATATTCTCCCGCTTCAGTGATCGACCGGGAAATTGCGCTAGTCCGTTCGCTTGATTCTTCGCGAAAGATCTTAGTGACCGATTCGGGAGAGATCTCGATATGGCTTCAGGCGGCGCGCCGCGGAGATATTTTTGGCACCACAATGTATCGCCGTGTCGTCAGCAGGTATTTCGGTTATGTCGATTACCATTGGCCGCCCCAAGCGTTTCGGATCAAACGGGCTCTTGTCCAGATGCTTGTAGGCAAAAAGCCTATGATTGTGGTGGAACTGCAAGGAGAGCCATGGCTTACGAAACCCGTCGAGCAAGCAACAATAGAAGAGCAGTACACTTCCGTGGATCCAAAATATTTCCAATTCCTTTTAGATTTATCATCACGCACCGGTTTCGATACTTATTATCTTTGGGGAGTGGAGTGGTGGTATTGGCTAAAAGAGCACGGCCATCCCGAAATTTGGAACATAATGAAAGAGAAAATTCAAACTCTCAATCATGGATAAATTCTATTGGGGAGCGGCGACGTCTGCTCATCAAGTTGAAGGGGGAAATACAAACGACTGGTCGGAATGGGAGAAGAAAAAAGGAATTGAGCACTCAGGCAAGGCGTGTGATCACTATCATCGTTTTCGGGAGGATTTTGATATTGCACGTTCACTTGGGCACAACGCGCATCGTTTCTCAATCGAATGGTCGCGCGTTGAGCCTGAAGAAGGAAAGTTTAATGAAAAAGAGATTGAGCATTACCGTGAGATAGTCCGAGCACTCCGCGAGCGTGGACTTGAACCATTCGTAACACTATGGCATTGGACTATCCCGCTTTGGTTTCGCGATCGCGGCGGGTGGCTTGCAAAAGACGCACCAGAACTATTTGCGCGTTATGTTGAGAAAGTCGTTTCTATGCTTGGTGGTCCGACCGCCAAGTTTGATGCCGTACGGTTTTGGATTACGCTCAATGAAACGAATGTGTACACTGGCCAGGGATATTGGAACGGATCGTGGCCGCCAGGCAAAGGCTCGTTAGTACGATATATCGTAGCAAATCATCATTTATCGCAAGCGCATCACGCAGCGTATAAGGTTATCAAATCAATAAACCCACGATCGGAGGTAGGTGTTGCTCACAGCATGATTTATTTCATGAAATTTCCGGCAAGATTAAAAAAATTTTTCTGGAACCATTTTTTTCTAAACTCGATTCAAAAAAATCAAGATTTTGTGGGGGTCAATTACTATCATTCTGATCGCGATACAAGCACCCGGTCTGACATGGGTTGGCCGATAGATCCTGAAGGATTTTACGAAGTACTCAAAGACGCGGCGCGCTACCAACAACCGATCTACGTTTTAGAAAATGGGATCGCGGATGCAAAAGATGAAAAACGCGAAAAATTTATTCAAGACCATATTGCGGCAATACAAAAAGCGATGCACGAAGGAGCGGATGTACGCGGGTATTTTTACTGGTCTCTTCTCGACAACTTTGAATGGGATAAAGGCTTTGGCCCGCGATTTGGACTTGTCGAGATGGATTACAAAACAATGGAGCGGCGCATACGTTCAAGCGCCCTCGAATACAAGAAAATCATTGAAACATAAGGCTTGCCCGCCTTGGGCGAGGGGTTGACAGGTTTTTTGCTCCGATTATAATAGGGTTTAGTTAGGAGAAATATGGACGACGGCAATTAATTACATTTAAAAAGTAGCCAGTAGATCCGCGATTGTTCTTGTTGTCGAGACCAATCGCGGATTTATTTAGAAAGAACATTGAAAATTAAATGTGCGACCCGTCTTGTCCGCTAAATTATTTGGCGAGACAGACGAGGTAAAAAAGTAACATAAAGAATCCGTCTAAGGAACTTTAGAATGAGCAATCAATTCTCATTTTTTATTGAGAGTTTGATCCTGGCTCAGGACGAACGCTGGCGGCGTG
>CAZZGX010000040.1:0-31660 GCA_964653715.1 uncultured Candidatus Saccharibacteria bacterium | reverse complement strand
TTCGCTTCTGGCAGTCTATTTCTTCGGGGGATACTCGACACAGCACTTAGCGCTTGCCCTTATCGCAGGCATTGTTGTTGGCACCTATTCTTCCATATTTATCGCAAGTACCCTTCTAGTGACCGTCGCCAAGCGCAAAGGACATTGATGAAATGGCCATGTTATCCACAATCCGTCCTGGCTATTGACAGATTATTTTCTGCCGAGTATAGTGGAACTATAAAGCATAGTATCTTCTTGAGCTGTTACGGAGGTCCTGAAAGGCTCAAAGGAAGCAGGTGCTTTCAAAAAATTATCATAATAGCGGTGGTTATACGCCAATAATAACCAGGTAAGTCAGAGAGGCCCGTTTTTAACGAAGAAGAAAAGGGGCTTTTTGTCTTATTTTTTGTGTTTTTATGAATAAAAAATACTTTTCGCGCTATAAAGAAGCGCTTGCCCCGCTTCCGTACCTTCCGGAAGTTCAGCTCAATTCATATCAGTGGTTTTTGGATAAAGGGTTTCGCGAGCTGCTCGCGGAATTTTCGCCGATTGAAGACACTACCGGCAAAGAACTTGTCCTCGAATTTCTCGACTATGTTCTCGAGGAGCCGAAGTCTAACGAGTACCATGCTAAGGCAAACAACGTTTCATACGAAGCGCCGATGAGAGTAAAGGTACGACTTTCTAATAAGGTGACCGGGGAAATCAAAACTCAGGAAATTTTCTTTGCTGATTTTCCATTGATGACGTCATACGGTACGTTCGTCATCAATGGCGTCGAGCGGGTTATTGTCTCGCAGTTGGCGCGTTCTTTTGGCGTCTATTTTACCGCCGAATATTACCGCGCCAAAAAACGCTTCGGCGCGAAAGTCATTCCTAATCGGGGCGTTTGGATTGAGCTCGAAAGCGACGGAGAAGGAGTTATCTGGGCAAAAATTGACCGTAAACGAAAATTCCCCGTGACGGTACTGCTTCGTATTTTCGGCTTGACGTCGAATGAAGAGATCAAAAACGCTTTTGGCAAAGTTGATATCGGAGAAACTTCTTTTATTGAGAAGACACTTAATAAAGACACTACTAAAAACGCCGATGAGGCCTATATTGAGATTTACAAAAAGATCCGTCCCGGTGAAATGGCAGCACTCGACAATGCCCGCCAACTTATCATGGCGATGTTTTCCGTTGATCGCTATGATCTCTCGCCCGTGGGACGGTATAAAATGAATATGCGGTTTAAGGAAGAGGAGAAATCGCGGGTTCTAACATCCAAAGATTTTATCCATACGATCAGCGAAATTATTACAAAGAACAACACGCCCGACGAGGTTGAGGATGATATCGATCACTTGGGCCATCGTCGCGTACGCGGCATCGGTGAGATGCTGCAAAATCGTCTTCGTATTGGAATGGCTCGGATGGAGCGCAATATCCAGGACCGCATGTCCACGCTTGAACGCGAAATGCTGACTCCCGTCCAACTTGTCAATGCTCGGCCTTTTATGTCCGTCCTCAAAGAGTTTTTTACGACAAACCAACTTTCCCAGTTTATGGATCAGGTTAATGTGCTCTCACAACTTGAACATAAGCGCCGCCTTTCAGCTCTTGGCCCGGGGGGTCTTACTCGCGAAAGAGCCGGTTTTGAAGTTCGCGACGTGCATCCATCGCACTATGGACGTATTTGCCCAATCCAGACTCCTGAAGGCCCCAATATCGGCCTCGTAAGCCATTTGGCAAGCTACGCAAGAGTCAATAATTTTGGCTTAATTGAGACACCGTATAGAAAAGTAGAAAAAGGTAGAATTACTGGCGAGATTCATTACTTAACGGCGCTTGAAGAGACTCAATACGTTATCGCGCATGCTGGCATCCATTATGACAAAGATGGCAAAATTCTCGACACAGACGTTGAGGCGCGCATCAAAGGACAGCCCAAGCGTGTTGAGCGAAATGCGATCAACTATATCGACGTTTCAACGATTCAAGCGTTTAGTATCGGCACAGGGCTCATTCCGTTTTTGGGTCACGATGACGCAAATCGCGCTCTCATGGGTTCAAACATGCAGCGACAAGCGGTCCCCTGTATCAAGCCACAGGCACCCCTTGTAGCGACGGGCATTGAAGAGCGTGCCGCAAAAGATTCGGGGCTTCTTATCATTGCCGAAGAGGACGGCAAAGTTATCTATGTAGACGCAAGAAAAATTATTGTCCGCACCGGACGGCACGATCGCGAATACAATCTAGTAAATTTTATCCGCTCAAACCAGGATACGGCCCTTCATCAAACGCCGATTGTCACTAACGGCGATCGCGTCACCAAAGGCCAGGTACTGGCGGACAACTCTTCGACCAAAGGAGGGGAGCTGGCGCTCGGTCAGAATTTACTTGTAGCGTTTCTTTCATGGGGCGGCGCCACATTTGAAGACGCGATTATTCTTTCTGAAAATATGGTGAAGGATGACCGCTTCTCTTCTATTCATATAGAAGAATTTACGCTGGATGTTCGTGACACCAAGCTTGGAGAGGAAGTAACAACACATGACATTCCAAACGTCGGCGAGGAAAAGCTTAAGGATCTCGATGAAGACGGCATTGTGCGTGTTGGGGCCGAGGTGCGCGCAGGCGATATTTTGGTTGGGAAAATTACGCCCAAAGGTGAGTCGGATTTGACGCCCGAAGAGCGACTACTCCGCGCTATTTTTGGTGAGAAAGCAAAAGAAGTGAAAGACACGTCGCTTCGCATGCCACACGGCAAACAGGGGCGCGTTGTCAACATTAAAGTTTTTTCTCGCGAAAAAGGACATCGACTGGAAACCGGCGTTATCAAACGGATTCATGTCGAGGTGGCCCAGCTTCGCAAAATTTCCGTAGGCGACAAACTTGCGGGTCGTCATGGCAACAAGGGAGTAATCGCAAAGATTTTGCCGGAGGAAGATATGCCGTATTTGAAAGACGGAACACCCGTTGACATTATTCTCAATCCGCTTAGTGTTGCCTCACGCATGAATTTGGGACAGATTTTGGAAACACATCTTGGCTGGGCGGCGGATCGGCTCGGATATCAGGCAATTTGCACACCGTTCCTTGATCCTACCGAGGACGAAATTCGAGGCGAGCTGAAAAAAGCGGGAATTCCGGAAGATGGCAAAGTTGAGCTCTTCGATGGCCGCACGGGCGAGCAGTTTCATCAGAACGTCACTGTAGGGCAGATTTATATTTTGAAGCTAAGCCATATGGTGGAAGATAAAATTCACATGCGCTCAATTGGATCGTATTCGCTAATTACTCAGCAACCTCTGGGTGGGAAGGCGCAAGGCGGAGGTCAGCGATTTGGCGAGATGGAGGTGTGGGCGCTTGAAGGATACGGCGCCGCGCATACGTTGCAGGAAATGCTTACGATTAAATCCGATGATGTTCTTGGACGCGCGGCAATTTATGACGCGATAGTACGGGGGGAGCGGCTCAAAAATCCGCATCTACCGGCGTCGTTCCATGTGCTTGTCAACGAGCTCAAGGGACTTGCTCTCAATATTATCATTACCCCAAGCGCTACGGCGTATCAGCGTGAAGAAGCAAATGAAGAAGCCGAAGAGGAAGGTCGTTTTGCCCGCAGAGTTCCAGCGGAGCGGAGAAATACATAATTTTTTAAAAATATGGAAAATAGAGTAACAGATTTTGGATCAATCACCATTCGCCTTGCCTCTCCACAAGATATTTTGAGCTGGTCTTCTGGCGAGGTGACCAAGCCCGAGACGATCAATTATCGCACCCAGCGGCCTGAGCGCGATGGACTTTTTTGCGAACGTATTTTTGGACCGACAAAGGATTACGAATGCTACTGCGGCAAATACCGCCGGATTCGCTACAAGGGCATTATTTGCGATCGTTGCGGAGTCGAGGTGACCAAGTCTCAGGTGCGTAGAGAGCGGATGGGACATATCCAGTTGGCATCCCCAGTAGCGCATATTTGGTTTGTCCGCTCGGTACCGTCGCGGATCGGGATGTTGTTTGATCTTTCGGTTGCCGATCTCGAACGCGTTATTTATTTCGCGGGATATATCGTGACATCTGTCGATGAGAAGACGCGCGAGGAAATGCTTCGCGATATTGAGCGTGAATTTAAAGCGAAATCGAAAATGGCTAAAGATAAAGTAGCCCTCAAAGAAGCGATGGATCGCGCTAAAGGCGAGCTGAAAAACATCCATCTTCACATGGTCCTTTCAGAGGTTGATTACCATCGGCTTTCTCTCAAATACGGGAATGTGTTTCAAGCGGGTACAGGCTCGGAAATACTCCGCAAAATTTGCGAAGGAATTGATCTTACCCAAATGCGCGTAGAGATCGAAAAGGATCTCGAAGACGCTTCACCTCTTGCTAAGAAAAAGCTTTTGACGCGTCTTCGCATGATAAAATCGATGGAGCGTGCACGGATCCGTCCCGAGTGGATGTTTATTACCACTATTCCGGTTATTCCACCTGATCTCCGTCCGATGGTTCCACTCGACGGGGGACGACATGCGACTTCGGACGTAAATGATCTTTACCGCCGCGTGATTAATCGCAACAACCGATTAAAACGCCTCTTTGAATTAAAGGCTCCGGAGGTTATCACGCGTAATGAAAAACGCATGCTTCAGGAAGCCGTGGATGCTTTAATTGACAACTCAATCAAGCGTGGAACCGCGCCGGTTGCTTCCCAAGCACAGCGCCGCCCGCTTCGCTCCCTTGCCGACATGCTCAAAGGTAAGCAAGGCAGATTTCGCCAGAATTTGCTCGGCAAACGCGTCGACTATTCCGCGCGCTCGGTAATCGTTGTAGGACCTGAATTAAAGCTCCACCAATGCGGCCTTCCCAAACATATGGCGCTTGAACTTTTTAAGCCCTTTGTGATCAATAAAATTATTGAACGAGGACTTGCGCACAATATTCGCGGCGCTTCACGACTCATTGATGAAGCGACATCAGAGGTATGGGCGATGCTTGAGGAGGTTATCGAAGGAAAATATGTGCTCTTAAATCGCGCTCCGACCCTCCATCGTCTCGGTATTCAAGCGTTCCAGCCCCTTCTTATAGAAGGAAACGCGATTCAGCTCCATCCACTTGTTTGCATGGCATTTAACGCCGATTTTGACGGGGATCAGATGGCAGTGCATATTCCACTGACTGAAGAAGCCCAGAAAGAGGCCGCGGAAATTATCGCCTCGACAAAAAATCTTCTGAAGCCCGGATCGGGTGAAGCAATTGCCGTGCCGACGAAAGATATGGTACTCGGCTGTTTTTGGCTAACACGGATTGAAGAGGGGGCGAGAGGGGAAGGCAAGATTTTCGCTTCCAAAAATGAAGCGGTGCTCGCCTATGATGTTGGCCAAATCGATCTTCGCGCAAAAATAAAAATTGTTTCTGCCGGTAAAGATCCTCTTGAGACATCAGTTGGCCGAGTTCTTTTCAACGTTGCTATCCCCAACGATTTTGGTTTTATTAACGAACAGCTTGGCAAAAAACAGCTTACCCAGCTCATTGGCAAACTGCTTCGCAAGTACGGGCAGGCGGTACTTCCTCCCATTCTCGATCGGATAAAAGACATTGGTTTTGAATATATGACACGTTCCGGCATCAGTTGGGGGATGAATGATTTAGTCGTGCCGAAGGAGAAGGGAGAAATTATCAAAAAAGCCGTGGGAGAGGTTGATCTCATTGAGAGTCAGTATGGGAATGGGCTTTTGACCGAAGAAGAGCGGTATCAAAAAGTTATCGAAGTCTGGTCTCGGGTTAAACAAGAGGTCTGGGCGCTTGTTCCCAAAACGCTTGATCCAGAAGGATCTGTCTACTATATGGTAAGCTCAGCCGCGCGAGGTTCTTGGGAATCCGTAAGCATGATGAGCGGCATGAAGGGTCCCGTGCGAAATCCCTTGGGAAGAATTATTGAAATTCCGGTGCTTTCAAGCTATAAAGAGGGGCTCTCGGTGCTCGAATATTTCATCTCGACGCACGGCGCGCGAAAAGGAACTGCCGATACCGCGCTCAAAACGGCGGTCGCGGGGTATTTGACGCGCCGTCTTGTTGATGTGGCGCAGGATATAGTCGTTTCAAAATCCGATTGTGGTACGGAAGAGGGAATTGCAGTGCATCGGGTAGATGCCGAAATGTTTGGCATTCATTTTTCGCAACGAATCTTTGGCCGCACACTGGTTGAAGATATCAAGGAGGCGGGATCGCGCAAGGCGCTTTTGAAAAAAGGACATTTAATTACCATCGAGGAAGCCGAGATGGTTGGATCAAAAGAAATCTCGTCGATTAAAATCCGCTCGCCGATCACGTGTAAAAATGTCCGGGGTATCTGTCAGTCTTGCTACGGATATGATTTGGGATCAAATACGCCTATCGCGCTCGGGGAGGCCGCGGGAATTGTTGCGGCACAAGCCATTGGCGAGCCAGGTACGCAACTTACGATGCGCACGTTTCATTTGGGAGGGGCGGCGGGTGCGGAAGGAGATATTACATTAGGTCTCCCACGCGTTGAGGAAATTTTTGAAGTACGCATTCCCCGCAATAAAGCGATTATTTCGGAGCACGAAGGTACCGTCGCGGATATTCGGGAAGAAAACCGTGAAAAAGTAATTTTGGTTTTTGGAAAAAACAAAAAAGGAGCTGAAGAATCAAAAGAATATATAGTCCCATTTGGCCGTATGCTTGTAGTAAAAAAAGGCGACAAGGTTTCCTTTGGTGACAGTTTGTCTGATGGGCCGGTTGATATTACCGAGCTCTATACCGTTGGCGGGCGCGATCGGGTGCAAAACTATATCTTGAACGAAGTAAGTAAGGTGTATACATTGCAGGGCGCTACCATAAACAACAAGCATATTGAAGTCATCGTGAGACAAATGTTCTCGCGCGTAAAAATCAAGGATTCAGGGGATACAAAATTCGCCATTGGTGAAATCGTGGAGCGAAGCGCTTTTGCAGAAGAAAACAAGCAGGCGGCAATCCCCGCGAAAGGCTCGGAGGTGCTGATGGGAATTACCAAAGTAGCACTCACGACCACAAGTTTTCTCTCAGCCGCTTCGTTTATGGAGACCGCGCGCGTTTTGATTCGCGCGTCGCTCGAAGGAAGAGAAGACAAGCTTTTGGGTCTCAAAGAAAATGTCATCATTGGCAACTTGATTCCCGCCGGCACCGGCTTTCGCGATATGGAGAATCGCTAATCTCGCAAGCCGCGCTCAAAAAAACCATCCCACAGCTGGGGGATGGTTTTTTGTTGTGGGTTTGCGAAAAAATAAAAAATCGCTCTTCTGGGAGCGATTTACTTTCTGTCGACAACGTAGAGATGCAGAGTCTCGTTTTCCCAATGCGCAGCATAGTCACCCATCTTTCTGATACTATAGGGCAGGCCATGCTTACTCATTAGCGTATTAACCGTTTGAATTGAGCTATAACATGCAAGCCCGAGTTCTCGCACAACAACATCCTTGTTGCGCTTCTTACGAAAAACATCAATTATTCTTTTGAATTTAGGAGTCCACGGTAGACTATTAATTCTTAACCAGTCTTTCGTTGATAGCTTCGTGCTTACTACTTGAGGCTGTCTCCGATAAATTCTTACCGGGCCCAGTTTACAAATAGCATCTCGAGCGTAGAAAAAGACATTTTCCGGCATTTCTGATCTATTTCCTTCCAGATCATACAACGAAAACCATCTTATGTCATTATGTTCTTTTTTGTTTAGTTTTACTTTGCTCGACGAAGCTTTTGCAAAGTAGACAAGGCCGATATGCTGGTGCTCGGGAGTAATCTCGTGGATATCAAGGTACACTGGCAAATATAGAAACCGATGGCCAGAGAATTGGAGACGAGGTTTTATTGAACCTGCGAGTTGAATTTTAAGACCACACTCTTCCTTTGCTTCACGAAAAAGTGCTTCTTCAGGATTTTCGTCAAGTTCGATATGGCCTCCAATAGGAAGCCACTTCTTCAGTTTTTTGTGGTGTACAAGGAGTACTTGTTTTCCCCAGACAATATAAAGAGCAACGGTGAAGTCGATATGTTTATGCAAGTGAGGCATTTATCCCTCCTATCCAGTTGTCAGTCTAATGTTTTTTTAATTTTTGTAAAGCCTCTCAATCTTAATGATATAAAATAGTCTTTTTTGTTTGCTCTGAAATCCTTTGCGGGAGTGAGGGTTTTTGGCTATACTAAAATGGTGGCTAAGAAGAAAAACACGAAGAAAGGCCCTCTCTTGCGGCAGGAAACGATAGAGAGTATTGCGGCGATTTTGAGCTTTTTGGCGGCGTTTATTTTCGTGCTCGCATACTTTGGAAGTGCGGGCAAAGTAGGCGTTTGGATGCTTGGCGCCTTTACTTTTCTCTTGGGCAAGGGATATTTTCTCCTACCGCTCGTTCTTTTTTTGGCGGGTTTGGCACTTCTTTTTTCGCTCAAGGAAAAAATCATCGGAACGTCTTTCGCGGGCGCGTTTCTTCTGCTTCTCGCTTCGCTTGCTTTTACCGACATTATTTTTGCTAACCGGACCGGCGGATTTGTGGGGGAATATATGGCCAAGCCGTTTGTCTATCTTTTTGATAAATTCGCGAGCGGTATCATTTTTATTGCGACCATGATTGTTGCGGTTCTTGTCATTTTTAACGCATCGCTGCGCCGGAGTTTTTGGATGAAAGAAAAAGAACCCATTCTCCCCGCGCCTCTTTCTATGCCCATACCTGAGCTTGGAGAGGAAGAGCCAGATAAGGAAATCGCAAAGCCGATAGCGTCTCTTATTGAACCCAAAAAAGAAGACCCGAAGAAAGATATTTCGTTTGAGATCATGAAGAAGCTCAAAGCTGAGGCAAAAGAGTACGTGCTCCCGCCCGTTGCGCTTCTTGATTCCGACAAAGGCAAACCGTCGGCGGGCGACGTGAAAGCAAACGCGAATATTATCCAGAGGACTCTTCAGGATTTTGGAATTCCTGTGGAAATTGCCGAGGTCAACATTGGTCCTTCCGTAACGCAGTACGCGCTTAAGCCCGCGCAAGGGATTAAGCTCTCACGGATAGAAGCACTCCAAAAAGATTTGTCTTTGGCGCTGGCGGCTCATCCTTTGAGAATAGAGGCACCAATTCCGGGCAAGTCATTTGTTGGAGTTGAAATCCCCAATAAATCTATCTCGCTTGTGGGGCTTCGCAATTTATTTGAACAAGACGATTACCAGCGGGGCGGTCCGCTTGTCTTCGCGCTTGGTAAGGATGTGGCAGGCAAACCGCTCTTCGCGGATTTGGCGCGGATGCCGCATCTTTTGATCGCGGGTAGCACGGGTACCGGCAAATCAGTCGCCGTTCACTCACTTCTCATGGGACTTCTTTTCAAAAATACTCCGCTTTCGCTTCGTTTGCTGCTCATTGATCCCAAACGCGTGGAGTTAGCGCACTACCAAGATATGCCCCATCTTTTAACTCCAGTCATCACGCAATCAAAAGAAACAATCGTTGCTCTTCGCTGGGCTGTCAAAGAAATGGAGGAGCGGTATAAAATTTTGCAGGACTCACGTGCTCGCGATATCGTTTCGTACAACGCCAGAGGCGAGGAGTTTATGCCCTATATTGTCATCGTGATAGACGAGCTCGCGGATTTAATGGCCGCCTATGGACGCGAAGTGGAAGCTTCGATTGTACGTATCGCACAGATGGCGCGCGCCGTTGGCATTCATCTTGTTCTCTCAACACAGCGGCCTTCTGCCGAGGTCATCACAGGTCTTATTAAAGCAAATATTACAAGCCGCATCGCGTTTCAGGTAGCTTCGCAAATCGATTCTCGCGTTGTGCTTGATATGTCGGGTGCCGAAAAACTCTTGGGCAACGGCGACATGCTGTATTTAGCGGGCGATGTGGGTAAGCCACGACGCGTGCAAGGTGCTTTCGTATCCGATACCGAGGTTAAAAAAGTAACAGACTTCATCCGTGATCAAGAAACGGCGACTGAATATGATGAAGCCGTTTTAAAAATTAATACAGGGAGCTCCGGAGGTTTAGCCAGCGACGACGATGAGCCGGACGATGAGCTCTATAACGCCGCTTACGAGCTGGTATTTGAGGCGCAAAAAGCTTCGGCATCACTTTTTCAGCGCCGGCTGAAGGTAGGGTACGCGCGTGCCGCTCGCCTTCTTGATATCTTGGAAGAGCGTGGTGTCATCGGACCGGGTGTCGGCGCTAAACCCCGTGAAATTTTAATCAGCCAGTCGCCAAAGGATGAAAACGCCCATGTATCCTAACCGTACTACCGATATCGTTTTCAAAACTCCAATGGCACTCCCGGGGCGGCATAAGGGTGCCTATGTTATGACAATTTTTTTTATTTTTATACTGGTGCTTGGGTATATTGGGTACCGAACATCCTCGCTCTACCGCGCGCCGGGTATCTCTCTGGATGAACCGAAGGAAGGGGCGCTCTTGAAAGGCGCCACCATCGCAATTTACGGAAAAACCGAGCCCGATTCTCATATGACCATCAACGATTACGCCGCTTTCAGCGACAAAAACGGAAAGTTTTCAATAGAGCTGCCGTTGCAAAAAGGATATCATCTCTTGGATATCCGTGTGCGCAATAAGCTCGGCAAAGAGGCGCGGGTGAGCCGGCATATTGTCATTCAGTAGGTCTTGGCATACAATACCTCCATGCCAAAAAAGGATAAGAAAGAAGAGCAGGAGCAGGCGGCGCTTGAGTCAACGGTTCGTGCCATTCAGGAGAAGTACGGCGAAGGATCTTTGATGCGTCTCGGCGATGTTCCCAAGGTAAATATTGAAGCTATCCCCACAGGGTCTTTTTCACTCGATTTAGCGCTTGGCGTCGGCGGGATTCCGCGCGGAAGGGTCGTAGAGATTTTTGGGCCAGAATCATCCGGCAAAACAACACTAACGCTTCATATCGTTCGCGAGTGCCAAAAGCGTGGCGGGGTCGCCGCATTTATTGACGCCGAGCACGCGCTTGATCCCGAATACGCAAAGAAAATCGGTGTTCGCATCAACGAACTTTTAATCTCACAGCCAGACACTGGAGAGCAGGCGCTTGAAATTGTCGAAAGCCTGGTTCGCTCAGGTGGCATCGATCTGATCATAATAGATTCGGTTGCAGCTCTCACGCCGCGCGCCGAGATAGAGGGTGATATGGGGCAGCAGCACATGGGGTTGCAAGCGCGTCTCATGTCTCACGCGCTTCGGAAACTGACCGCGATCGTTGCAAAAACCCAGACGACCGTCATTTTTATAAATCAGATTAGGATGCAGATCGGCATTGTGTTCGGCAATCCCGAGACGACTCCTGGCGGAAAGGCGCTCAAATTTTATTCGTCTGTTCGCATTGATATTCGCCGCGCCGCACAAATCAAAAAAGGCGAAGAAATTATCGGAAACCGCGTTAAAGCGAAGGTGGTCAAAAATAAAGTAGCGCCGCCTTTCAAGATTGCCGAATTCGATATTATGTTCAACGAAGGCATCTCTTATGAAGGCGATCTCATTACGCTCGGCATCAAACTTAATGTTGTCAAAAAAAACGGCGCTTCGCATACATTCGGGGACATCAAACTCGGCCATGGGTATGACGCTTCGCGCCTCTTTCTGAAAGAAAACAAAAAAGAAACCAAGCAGCTTGAAGCTGCGCTTGAAAAAGCTATAGAGGCGCCTAGCGAGTCGTAAAAGGCACAACGCCCATCACGCGCGCGCGTTTAATGGCGCGCGAGAGTTGTCGTTGATGCGTAGCACACACTCCGGTGCGCCGCTTAGACATGATTTTAGATTGGGGATTCATGAATGTCCGCAGGAGCTCGTTGTCTTTATAGTCTACGAGCACGCTATTTGTAGTGCAAAAATAGCATTGTTTTCGAACTGCCGGAATGACGGGGGCGGTCTTATTAGAATGGTATTTCATCGGGATTTATTTCTCCTTCATCGTGAGGGTATTCGATGGTTTCAACCGCTGGAGGAGCTGCGGGCGTCGGTGTTCCGGGAGTACTCGTGCTTCCGCCCCCGCGTGGACCAAGTTGCATACGCTCAGCGATGACTTCTGTGCGCGAGCGTTTGGCGCCGTCTTGTGCTTCCCAGCTTCGCGTTTGCAGACGACCCTCAATGAGGGCACCTTTGCCTTTTGAAAGATATTGCTTCGCGATTTCGGCAAGCCGTCCGAACATTACAATATTATGAAACTCTGCCGCTTGCTGGCGTTTGCCGGATTCATCGGTCCAAGTGCGATTGGTAGCAAGACCAAAGGATACGACGGGCTTTCCCGATGGAAGCGTTCGCATTTCGGGATCGCGCGTCAGATTGCCGATGAGGAAAACTTTATTGAGGTTCATGGGGAGAGTCTTTACCAAAGATTTCTTCAAGCTTTTCCTCGAGAGCTTTTTCGTCCGTGGGGACAGGTTCTTCTTTACGAACTACTGGGCGCGGAAAAACGGGAACGCGTTCTGGGATTTTTTTCCATCCGGAGAGCATGGTCCGTATAATATTTTTTTCTGTTTTTAGCTTATCCTGGATACTCTTTGTATGTTCGGGGGAGACATGAAAACGGATTGCTCCACGGTATGCTTCCCCTTCTTCGCCCATAGGGTAGGCAAGACGTGCTTTTCGCGGTGCATCCCACGATTCAATTTCTGCTTTATGCGCGCCCAAGATCGTTCGTATCCGATTTTCCGTATCAATCGCTTCGTCTTCTGATACGATAGGTTTTATGAGATAGAATATTTCGTAAAATTTAGAGTCTTTTTGCATGGCAAAATGATAGCACGCTCGAAGAGACCTCGCAAGGGTCATACTTTAAATTCGATGACGTCGCCATCTTTTACAACATATTCTTTGCCTTCTGTCCGGACGAGTCCCTCCGCGCGTGCTTTTGCGTAAGAGCCGGCATGGAGCAATACTTCCCAATAAATAACTTCGGCGCGGATAAATTTTTCCTCAAAATCCGTGTGGATGGCGCGCCCGGCGCGACGGGCTGTCGAATGGGAGGGGATTGTCCACGCGCGTGTCTCGTCCTCACCAGTGGTAAAAAAGCTGATGAGATCCAGAAGCCCGTATGCTTTTTGAGCGAGTTGCCCAAGGCGCGGCTCGAGTCCAAGCTCGCGCTGTTCTTCAGGGCTCATGTTCGAAAGTTCCTCTTCAAGTTTTATATTGATGAAAATTTTGTTTTCTGCGTCTATCTCGGACGGATCGTTTTTTATGTTGTAAAGATAGAGGACGGGTTTTATGGAAAGAAGCGAAAGTTCTTTGGCCATGTTTTTGCATTCAGGTGGGATTGATTTTCCAGATTTCAGATGCTCAACAATTATTTTTATATTTTCTAGATGTTCGAGCGCTTCTTTATTGCCGGTTTTCGCGTCTTTTTCGGTGCGCAGGAGTGCTTTTTCCGCGGTTGCAAGGTCTGCCATAAAAAATTCGATTTCTATGATACCCCGGTCGCGGTCGGGGTTGATGGACGATTCGACGTGGATGATATTGGCATCTGTAAAGTCTCGAACAACCTCAACGATCGCGTCTACCTCTCGGATGTGCGACAAAAACTGGTTTCCAAGCCCTTCGCCTTCCGAGGCGCCTTTTACAAGCCCGGCGATGTCGACAAATTCAATGATAGCGGGAATTGTCCGCCGGCTTTGCATGAGGTGCGTGAGTTTCTCGATCCGTGGGTCCTCGACCGTTACAATACCGACATTGGGTTCTATTGTAGCGAAGGGATAGTTTGACGTATCAACCTGTTTGCGCGTGAGCGCCTGAAAGAGAGTTGATTTACCGACGTTGGGGAGTCCCACGATTCCGATTTTGAGAGACATAGCTTGAATGGTAAAATAGATTGTAATGTATGTAAATCCAAGTATTTTCAGAGCATACGACATTCGCGGAGAGTTTCCAGATGAAATAAATGCCAAAGCCGCCTATACGATTGCGCGCGCGTACGCCGAGTTTTTGCGCGCGAAAGATTCAAAATCGCGGCCACTCACGATTGTAATTGCCGAAGATGGCCGTCCCTCCTCACCCGAACTTAAAAAAGCCGTTCTTCAGGGGCTACTCGAAGAAGGCATGACGGTCGTCGATATGGGGTTTTCAACGACGCCGTTTCATTATTTTGCCGTGATCAAAGCGGAAGCCGACGCGGGTATCATGGTGACCGCTTCTCACAATCCCCAGCGGATGAACGGTCTCAAGCTTTCTCGGCGGGGTGCTGAGCCTTTGGGAGAGGGAATGGAGGTCGTTAAAAATATTGCGCGCCGCGGAATTTTTCAGACAAAAAGTCCCCATCCGGGAACGGTGATAACACAATCGCTTGCGCGGGAATATATTCAGTTTCTTCTTTCAAAAGTGGATCTTTCGAGTGCGGCAGGGTTTACGGTGGCCTTTGATGTCGGAGGTGGGATGGCGTCCGTCCTGCTTCCGCTTTTAATTAAAAAACTTCCTTGCGAAACAATTATTCTCAATGAAGAGATGACCTATGCTTCGGCTTTCAAGTCGCTCAATCCGTCCAAAGAAGAGGATTTGGCTACGCTCAAAAACGCCGTGCTTGAAAAGCGCGCGGATTTCGGCGTGGCGCTCGATCAGGATGGCGACCGATCCGGATTCGTGACGAGAAACGCGCGATTTTTTCGGTCTGATTACGTGGCTGCTTATTTTGCGCGGGAATTTTTAAAGCGCGCCCCCGGCTCGGCAGTAATACACGATGTTCGCTCCTCAAGCATTTTCCGTGAGACGGTTGTTGCTTCGGGCGGGCGCGCGATCGAGTCGCGTGTGGGGCATTCGTTTATCAAAGCGCTGATGCGAAAAGAAGATGCGGTATTTGCGGCCGAGCTTTCGGGACATTTTTATTTCAAGGATTTTTTCTATCTCGATTCCGATTTTTTGCCGGTTCTTTATTTTCTTGAGTTTCTCTCAAAAGCCGGTAAAACCTCAGACGAGCTTCTTGAACAGTTTGAAGTGTATCCTTCAAGCGGAGAGCTTTCGTTTAAAATTGAAGAAAAGCCAAGTTTGCTTGAGCAGATCGCGGCTCGTTTTCACGACGCGCGCGAGACCAAATGGATCGACGGTCTTTCCGTTCTCTATGATGACTGGTGGGCCAATATCCGCCCGTCAAACACGGAATCCTTCGTTCGCCTCAATGTAGAAGCCCGCACAGATGAATTACTTGCTAAAAAGGTCGAAGAACTAAAAAAACTTATACAAACTTAAAAAAGCCCGATTTTTTGTTTAGCTTCCGCGAGTGTTTTAGCGGCAACGACGCGAGCTTTTTTTGAGCCTTCAAAAAGTATTTTTTCAATCGTTTTTTTATTTTTCGAAAGTTTTTGGTATTCAACTTGAATTGGCATGAGCGCCATAACGAGCGCGCTTGCGATTGCGTCCTTGAATTCGCCGTATCCTCGGCCAAAAAAGCGCTTTTCGATCTTTTGAAGGCTCTCGCCCGAGGCCAAATGCATAAGCATAATAAGATTTGAAATGGCAGGTTTGGTTTTTGGATCGTAGATGACTTCTTTGCCGGAGTCGGTGACCGCCGTTTTTATTTTTCTGTGGATTGTTTCTGGTTCATCGAGAAGCCCGATCTGCGTTGCTTCGCCATGAGACTTTGACATTTTTTTGCTGGGACTTTGTAGCGAAAGGATTTTAAGCTCTTTTTGTATCTGACCCGAGGGTTCCGGGAATATTTTTCCAAAGCGATTGTTGAATCGTCGCGCAATTTCGCGGGCGAGCTCCACATGCGGCAATTGGTCGCGGCCTATGGGGACGATGCTCGCCTTGTAGGAGAGGATGTCGGCAGCTTGCAGTACTGGATAGGCGAGAAGCCCGAGATTGGTCGCTTTTGGATGCTCCGAGAGCATTTCTTTGTATACGGGATTGAGCTGGAGCATCGAGATGGGGACGATCATACTAAAAAGGGTTGCAAGCTCCACTTGCTCGGGAACTTGTGATTGTACAAAAAGTGTCACTTTTTTTGGATTGACTCCCGCGGCAATATAGAGCATTGCAATCGCAAGCGTATGATCGCGGAGCGACTTCGTGTCTTCAAGAGTGGTGAGCGCGTGAAGATCCGCGATCATCAGATAGGTTTTGTATTTATTCTGAAGCTCCATCAGTGGTTTTAACGCGCCAAAATAGTTGCCTACGTGCAGGTGGCTCGTCGGCCGCATTCCAGTCAATAAAATCTTCTTTGGCATGATTGGTAGTATACAGGAAAAATTAATCCTTTAAAACAACTTGGCGGTCGGACCGCCAAGTATGGTATGCTACTACTATGAGAAAACATTTATTTGAAACGGGCGAGTTTTACCATATTTATAATCGTGGGGTAGAAAAAAGGACTATTTTTCTCGATGAAGACGATTTCAAGCGATTTATAAAAAGTATGAATGAATTCAATGCTACTCGTCCAGTAGGAAGCCTTTATGAAAACTCTTTTATAAAAAATCGCATCCCAAGATCGCCGCTTGCGAACATTATCTGCTATTGTTTAAACGCAAATCATTACCATTTTATTCTTGAACAGCGCGCGAACGGCGGAATTAGCGAATTTATAAAAAGATTATCAGGGGGTTATACAGGATATTTTAATATTAAATATCGAAGGAATGGAGTGTTGTTTCAAGGAAAATTTAAATCGGCACACATAAATTCAAATGAATATCTTCTCCATGCGAGCGCGTATATAAATCTCAATGATCGAGTACACGGGGTTAAATCAAAAAATACGCACTCAAGTTGGAAGGAGTATATCGAAAGCGGGGAGCGGGGATTATGTAAAAAAGGAATTATCCTGAATCAATTCGAAAATAACAAAGAGTATAAGGAGTTCTGTGAAACTTCTATGCCCGCTATCATTGAACGGAAAAAATCCTTAAAGGAACTCGAGCAATTACTTCTTGATTAACTTGGCGGTCCGACCGCCAAGTAGCCTTAGGGCGCAGCGATGGCTCGTTGGCCGCATTCCAGTTAAAAGAATCGTTTTTGGCATAAGAAGATTATATCTAGAATTTCTGATATAATTCAGATGTATGAGGAAAAAGAGAATCGCGCTTATCGTGGTTTTACTTTTTCTGATCGCGCTTAGCGTCTATATCGCAACACACTGCGCATGCACGCCGACGATGCCGATTTGGCTTTATTGGGTATTTGTAGTAATTGGCGTCCTAGCGTATATCGCCGGAATCACTCTTATTTTCCATTCTTCTAAGCGTTCCAAAACATAAATCAAAAACCCCCGCCGCGGCGGGGGTTTTTGATTCCTAAACTTCTATGACGACAGGGAGTACCATCGGGCGGCGTTCGGTGCGTTGGTAGAGGAATTGTCCGATTTTGTCGCGAAGTTCTTCTTTGACGTATTGGAAGTTTACCGGGTGCATTTTTGCCGTAATCTCTTCAATAATACGTTTTGTCCGCGAGCGCGTCTCATATAGAAGATCCTTCGATTCTTTGAGGTAAATAAATCCGCGCGAAATGATGTCCGGAGATCCACGCACTTTGCCGGTTTGCGCATCAATGACTGCGATGATGACAAACATGCCGTCGGCCGCCATCATCTGGCGATCACGCAAAACAACTTCCTTGATATCGCCTACACCGAGTCCATCAACAAATACATAGTTTGAGGGAACCTTTTCTTTTGTCATCACAAATTTGTCGCGGGTGAGCTCCAAAATCGCACCGTTCTCGGGTATGACAATATTAGTCTTCGGAACGCCCTGGCGTTCGGCAAGTCGCGCGTGAAGTTTGAGCATGTAATAGTTGCCGTGGATCGGCATAAAGAATTTTGGCTGCATGAGTCGTATCATTTCCATGAGGTCTTCTTCCTGCGCGTGCCCTCCCGCGTGAATGTCCATCATTTGGTAGTGGTATACTTCCGCGTCCGCGCGGTAGATAACGTCTTTAAGCGATTGCACCGTCCGTTCGTTTCCTGGAATTACCGATGAAGAGAAAACGACGGTGTCACCGGCTTTCAGCCGGACATAGCGATGTTCTTGCGTAGCCACGCGCATGAGGACAGCGCCGCCTTCTCCTTGCGCGCCGGTGCAGAGAAACAGGACTTTGTTGTCCGGGTAGTCGTTGATATTTTTGACATCAATCATGATGCCTTTTGGTACTTTCAAATACCCGAGCTCTTGTGCGAGCGCCACGTTTGATTTCATTGAGAACCCGTCGATGGCGACCTTGCGCTCATATTTTTCTGCCAAGTGAATAAGTTGCTGGAGACGCGATATGAGTGATGAAAACGTAGCGCAAATAATGCGTCCTCCAGATAATTTGAATATTTCTTCAAGGTTTTGCTCGATATCTCGCTCGGAAATTGAGTGACCCGGCCGCATGGCTCCCGTCGAGTCGGAAAGAAGAAGCGCTACCCCGTCTTTTCCGAGCTGTTCCATCTTTGCGTAATCAGCAGGTACATCGCCGACCGGGTGGTCGTCAAACTTAAAGTCCGCAGTGTGGCAGACAACGCCGACCGGTGTGTGAATCGCGACCCCCACCGTATCAAATATGTTGTGATTTACGTGGAAAAACTCGACATTGAATACACCAAGTTTTAGTTTCGAATCTCTGCGAATTTCTTCTACGTTGAGGTTTGGGAGATGCTTAAAGTCCTGCTGACGCTTTAAGATGATGCCGCGCGTAAGTGGCATGGCGTATATAGTCGGCGCTCCGAGCTCCGCAGACAGGTATGGAATAGCACCGATATGATCGTAATGGCCGTGCGTGATGATCACGCCGCAAATATTTTTTTTCTTCTCTTTGAGATATGTGACGTTAGGAATAATATAATCAATCCCCGGCATATTTTCTTCGGGAAATTGGAGTCCCATATCTATGATGAGAATGTCGTTTCCGTATTCCAGAAACGACATATTGCGGCCGACCTCTTCAACACCGCCGAGCGGTACCACGCGGAGTACTCCCGCTTTGTTTGCGGGGATATGCACCTTTGCTGCGGGAGTTGGGTGTCGGTGAGGACGCCCCGAAGGCGCTCGTTGAAATTTGCGTGGCCCCCTATGCCCCTCTCGTTCCTTATGAGGTTGTATAATCATAAGTGCCGAGGGAGGGACTCGAACCCTCAATCCCTTGCGGGAACTAGCTCCTGAAGCTAGCGTGTCTGCCAATTTCACCACCTCGGCGCGCTATTACAATCTAACATAGCGTGGTATTCAATATAGTAGTTTTTCTCTAAATAGTGCCTCTATTATACCTTATTATAATAATTTTGCAAGCTTAGAACAGCCAGCCCCGCTTGAAGAGAAAATTCCATACTGTTTTTTCGTCTCTATACCATGACGCAATTTGGCTAAACCGTTCTTGTGGAAGGGGAATTTGCTCGAGATGAATGCCATATAAATTTTTGGGGATGGTGTAGAGGTAGAGAGGGCTATATAAAAATATCGCAGGCTTGTCTTTTGACAGCTCCCCTTCAAATGAGCGATAGAGTGTTTTGCGTTGCTCTCTGTCTGTCGTAGTGCGCGCTTTTTCCAAAAGATCATCAACTTTGGTGGATGCGTAAAGCGCGATATTGAGTCCAGGGTCTTTACGCTGGGAGGCGTGCCAAAAGGCATAGGGGTCAGGGTCGTATCCTACGACTTGGCCGAAGAGAAGCGCGTCATAATTTCGCGGGCGAATGATAGTTTGCTCGAGATCTCCAAGTTCATAGACTTCGACTGAAACATCAGCCCCAATTTCCCGCCACATCTCTTTTAAAAGCTCCGCGGTTTTGATGAGTTCAGGAATGTCTGACGTGGCGATCCGAAACTTGAGAGGGATGGTATCTTTTTTTGAAGATTTTTCAACAAAGCCGTCTTCATTGGCATCCTTATAGCCAGCTTTCGCAAGAATATTTTTTGCTTGTTGCGGATCGTGTCCGAGCGATTCAAGCGACGCATCATAGGCGAACGTCCCGGGCGGAATGGGAAGAGATGTCGGAGTCGCGCGTCCTCCGGTTGCTTCTTTTATAATACGATCGCGATCAACGGCAAGGGCGAGCGCCTCTCGCACGGGGAGATCCTTAAAAAGACTCAACGAATCCTGGTTGAAAAAAAGCGCTTGCACTCGCGGCAGTTTGATTGCCAGCGTTTCGCCGTATTCATTCGGGTTTTCAAGTCCAATGGCAGCAGAATCTACAGTGCCCGCTTGGAGCGCCGCGCCAAGTTCATCTTTGCTCGAGTAAAAGACAAAATGAATCCGGTCGAGATATGCCGGGCGCGGCTGGTATTTGCTAAAACGCGTGAGAATGATATCCGTAATGTTGCCGGAAGAGCTTTTGTTAACTGTTTCGATTTTGAAGGGACCTGCGCCGACCGGGCGTAGATTGTAGTCCGAAAGATTGAATTCTTCTGGGGTTATTTTTGACCAGATATGTTTTGGCATAATACCAAGCGTTGTATTTTCGAGAAAGGGCGCGAACGGCTTTTTCAAGCGGAAGCGTACCTCACGGTCACTCGGCGTTTCAATAGCTACGCCTTCCCAGCTGGCGCGTTTCGGGCTTCCGATTTTCGGATTTTTCGCGAGATTAATGGTAAACGCGATATCTTCAGCGGTGAGTTTTTCTCCATCCTGCCAAAATAGGTTTTCTTTGAGGATGAAAATATAGACGAGCCCGTCCTCGGAGACGGTGTAGTGATCGGCAAGATCAGGAGTGAGATTGCCCTCACCATCTGTTTTGAGTAGTCCCGCGTAGACAATGTGTGCGAGGTCTCGGTCAGTGTCGGAGATGGTAAGTAAGGGATTGATAAATTTTGGGGCACCGACAACGCCTTCTGTAATCTCGCCACCTCTCGCGGGAACTTTTAATGAGAAGTGGCGGTCAATGGTGATAAGAATACCGATCGCGCTTATCCAGGCCGCCAGAAAGAAAACAAGAAAAATTATCTTCTCTTTTTTGGATAAAATATTAACTGCTGTTTGCCATTCTTGGCTTGACGGCAAAAATCTGTTCATTAATTAACGCAAAATAAGTGAGGCGGCGGTTGAGAGAAAAAAAAGTGTACCGATAATAATTGTCCCGATAAAAAGGGTTTTTTCAAATCCACGACGCGAGCTATAGGTACCGTTGCCGCCGCCGAAGGCGCTGCCTGCCCCCGCGCCCCTTTGTTGTAGAAGAACGGCTATAACGAGAAGCACAGAAAGGATTATCTGGATAATCGGCAAAATTTGTCGCATTTGATTAGTATAGATGAAGTTAGGCCTCCGGGCAAGAAACTAACCAAGCATCAAGCGCGTTTGACGTTTGCGGTGAAAGGAAATTGCGAAGCGGTGAGACTCGTTCCGTATATGCGTCAGAAGGTACAAGAGCGGCGGCGGGAGTTTCTTGAGCTCATACGGCGCTCTCTGATTTTTGCTGTAGAGCTCCTCATCGCGTTTCGCGATTGACGCGATTGCGATATTTTTATTTTTACAGGCCACGCGCGCTGCGTTGAGCTGACCTTTCCCGCCGTCAATCAATATAAAATCAGGGGTCGGCCATTCAGGATGTTTCATCCGGCGTCGCAAAGATTCACCGATCATGGCAGGATCGTTGATCCCCGCAACCGATCGGATGATAAATTTGCGGTAGTCGCTTTTTTTGGGAACTCCGTTCTCAAATACCACCATGGAAGCGACCGATGAGGAACCTTGGTGGTGAGAAATATCATATCCTTCGATCCGACGTGGGATATTTTTTAAGTGGAGCAAATCTTTGAGCGACGAGAGCGCGCGGAGCCGCTCTTCGGAAATTTCTTTTTGAAGAAACGGCTGATGCTCAAAAATATGGCGGAGGCTCGAGAGCTGATCGCGCACAATTTTTGCGTCCTCGTAATGCCGGGTTTTTGAAAGCTGTTTCATTTTTTTCTCAAGCGCCTGCGTGAGAGAGCGAGTCTTTCCTTCGAGAATTTTTTTGATTGCTGAGATGTTCGCACGATAGAGCCGCTCTTCTCTTTTTGTATGCGGCTTGCTTACGCAGCAGTAGCTCAGACATCTCCCGATCTCCGCATTGATACAGCGTCGGCGATGGAGATTTTTATTTGAGCAGGTGCAGTATGGAAACGCTCGGCGCAGAAGTTTCAAAACATGCTTGATCGCGGCACCATCGGTAAACGGGCCGATGTAGGTATTTTTTTCTTTAAGAGGCTGATGCGTGAGATATATCCGTGGAAAGCGATCGCGGGTAAAGGCTACGAAAAAATAATTTTTATCGTCTCGAAAGACGATGTTGTACCGAGGCCGGTGCATTTTGATAAGCATTGCTTCGCGAATGAGTGCCTCAACGTCGGAGCCGAGTTTTTCCCATGAAAGCGACTTTGCTTCCCGCAGCATCCCTTCTTTCCATCCTGGACGAAGATAGGAGCCGAGACGCGCTTTCAGGTTTACCGCCTTGCCCACATACAGTATTTGCCCATGTTTCCCCTTAAATATGTAGATACCGGGGTCAGAGGGGACCTTGCGGATAACGTACTTCAGATTCATTGAATTGAAATTATACCATGCTTTCTCTCTGTATTGATTTTTTTTAAAATTCACGCTATGATACCTTACTTTAACCTGGCGTATGAAAAAAAGTGAGCTCGTTATCAAAGTTCGCGGAGCGCGGGTGCACAACCTAAAGAATATTGACGTTGATATTCCCAAAAACGCTCTCGTGGTGATCACTGGTCTTTCCGGTTCGGGAAAGTCATCGCTTGTTTTTGACACTATTTACGCTGAGGCGGAACGGCGCTTTGTCGAATCGCTCTCAAGCTACGCGCGACAGTTTTTGGGGCTTAAAGAGAAACCCGACGTTGAGTCCATTGAGGGTCTTTCCCCGGCAATCGCCATCGACCAAAAAAGCGTTTCCAAAAATCCGCGGAGCACGGTAGGAACCATTACTGAAATCTACGATTATCTTCGACTTCTCTATGCCCGCATCGGCGTTCCACACTGTCCGCAATGCGGCAAGCAGGTAAAACGCCAAACGGTGGACGAAATCGTAAAACGCATCGCGGGTATGACCCTCGGGACCCATGTTCTTTTGCTTTCCTCGGTTGTTCGAGGCAAGCGCGGAGAACACAAATCGATATTGGCCGAGATCGAGCGCGCGGGATTTTTGCGCGTCCGGTTTGATGGCGAAGTGATGCGTCTTGAAGAAGCAAAAGACAAGATCTTTGATCCAAAGAAAAAACATACGGTGGAGGCTGTGGTTGACCGGCTCGTTATTGATGGAGAGCTCGACCGTGTGCGGCTTCGTGATTCCGTGGAGACCGCGCTCAAGATCGGCAAAGGATTTCTCGTTGCCAACAATACTTCGGAGGACATTCTTTTTTCAGAACATTTGGCGTGTGCTTTTTGCGGTATTTCCCTCTACGACTTGGAGCCGCGATCCTTTTCATTCAATAGCCCATACGGCGCGTGTCCCGTGTGCACGGGTCTCGGCTCGACACTTGAGGTAGACCCGAAGCTCGTTCTTCCCAATGAGCGTCTCTCGCTCCTTGAAGGCGCAATTCAGCCATGGGCACGCGCTTCTCACAAAATTGGGCGGCAATCATGGTACTGGTGGATGCTCGAAGATCTCGCTTCCAGGCATCATTTTTCTCTCGAGAAGCCAATCCGTGACCTTCCAAAAAAAGTCATCGATACGATACTCTACGGCGATGATGCTGGATTTGAAGGCGTTATTCCCAATCTCAAGCGGCGCTGGAAAGAGACGGAATCCGAATGGACTCGTGGTGAGATTGAGAAATATATGCTTATCCAAAAATGCGATGTGTGTGGCGGTCGAAGATTGAAGCCAGAGGCGCTTGCCGTTACCGTCGAATCAAAAAATATCGCGGAAGTGTCGGAGCTTGCGGCAACAGACGCGCTTGATTTTTTCCGCGCTTTCGTAAAAAAGGCGCCACGCGAGGCAGCACTCGTTCTCAAAGAAATCATTCGGCGCTTTGAGTTTTTGATCAATGTCGGGATCGAGTATCTGACGCTCAATCGCGAGTCAACGACGCTTGCGGGTGGCGAGGGACAGCGCGTGCGACTGGCGACACAGATTGGCTCGCATTTAACGGGAGTCATTTATGTGCTTGACGAGCCCTCGATCGGCCTGCATGCCCGCGATCACGCGATGCTGCTTCGTACCATTAAGGATCTTCGTGACTTGGGGAATACAGTGCTTGTCGTGGAGCACGACCGGGAAACGATGGAGGAATCCGACTGGATTATTGATATGGGGAAAGGCGCTGGTGAACACGGAGGACATATTATTTTCGAAGGTCCATATTCGAAAATAATAAAAGCCGCAACACTTACAGGCGAGTACCTATCGGGTAAAAAAAACGTAGAACTTCCTCGGCGCAGAGCCCGAGCGGAGAGAGCCAAGCATTGGATAACGCTCGATGGAGCCAAGTCTCATAATTTAAAAAATGTAACACTCAAAATCCCGCTGGGAAAATTTGTCGCGGTTTCCGGTGTTTCCGGCTCTGGCAAATCCACGCTTATCAACGATACGCTCGCGCTCGCTCTGCAGAAACATTTTTACGGGGCACGGGCATTGCCGGGAGAGTACAAAAATATAAAAGGGCTTGAGAAGCTCGATAAGGTTGTTGTGGTTGACCAGTCGCCGATCGGGCGTACCCCTCGCTCAAATCCCGCTACCTACACGGGAACCTTTGGCCCCGTCCGCGACATATTCGCAAAGATCCGCGAAGCACGCGCCCGCGGCTACACGCCCGGCCGCTTTAGTTTCAACGTCAAAGGAGGACGATGCGAGGAGTGTGAAGGGCAGGGTGTGAAAAAAATTGAGATGTATTTTCTGCCGGATCTCTATCAAGAATGCGAAGAGTGTCACGGCAAGCGGTACAACAAAGAAGCGCTCGAAATCGAATATCAGGAAAAAAATATTGCCCAGGTACTCGATATGTCGATTGAGAAAGCCGTGAAGTTTTTTGCCGACATTCCCGCGATTCGCGAGCGCCTCGAGACACTGCTTAAAGTCGGGCTTGGCTATATGAAGCTTGGGCAGCCCGCGACAACGCTCTCGGGCGGTGAGGCGCAACGCGTCAAGCTTGCAACCGAGCTTGCCAAGCGCGGCACGGGCCAGACGCTCTACATATTGGATGAGCCGACCACAGGACTCCATTTTGACGATATTCAAAAGCTGCTTTTGGTGCTGGATGCTCTTGTGGAACGGGGGAACACGGTGCTGGTCATCGAGCACAATATCGATTTTCTAAAAAACGCCGACTGGATGATAGATCTTGGCCCTGAAGGCGGGGAGAAGGGCGGGCAAATCGTAGCCGAAGGGACACCCAAGGCTATCATGCAAAGTCCGTATTCATACACAGGCCGCTGGTTGAAAAAGGCTTTGTAATTTCTATCACGATCCTGCTATCCTTCTCTATAGAAGCTCGTTACCAACGGAGGCTCTATGGAAGGATTCTTTGATGCTCTTGTAGAAATCAGTAGAATCGGCAATTTCAAAAGCTTGTGGAGGGAACTTCGCATTGCAACTACCATGTTTGCCGATGCATTTAGTAACAGAGAGGGAGCAAAAGAGGGCAATACCGGAGTGCCGTACGAAAAAACCGTTATTTTTATGCAAGGTTTTTTCGCGAATACCATCTACTATCGGCGGTTTCTGGAATTTTTTGATACTCGAGGGATACGTGTTGTCTGTCCGCTTTTGCTTGCCAGAAATGTTGTCAGCTATACGCAGGCACGCAATCTTTTGTCTAATTCCATCAAAGACGTAGAGGATCGCTTTGGCGTGGTTCCTGATTTAGTGGGGCATTCGAAAGGCGGAACGGATATCTTGGGCATTCTCGGACGGCACGAGGAAATCAAACATGCGTATCTTATCGCAGCCCCGCTTCGCGGCTCATCACTCAACGCGCTCACCTTTTTTATAAAACTTATGCACCACGATCCGGGCCATGCGATCGATAAAGATTTGCTTGAGGATAAAAAAATCCTTCGCAAAATAACAACCATCGTGACATCATCGGATTCCATTGTTCCGCTCCGTGAAGCTACGCTCCCGGGTGCGTACCGAGAAATTCCAATCAATCGGCACACGGGCGATGAGTCCATTTGGGATAGTCATACTGGTTTGCCGTACCATGCTCGAAAGGAGCTGATGGGGCTCCTGCACAACGGGCGTAAAGCGGCATGAAGATTCATGCCGCTTTTTTATTATTCAAGGGCTATTGACAAAAGAAGGTTTATTTCTACAATGGGAAAGGTTAGCACTCTAAAGTCGAGAGTGCTACTCCGACGAACTATCGAAAAAGTATCAAAAAAGGAGTCGGAGCCCCGACTAGAACGTCGGGGGATTAAAAAACTATTACTATATAAGGTTATTATGAACATCAAACCATTGGGTGATCGCGTCTTAATTCAGGCGCTTTCGCAGGAAGAGCGGGAAGGTAAGACCGCTTCAGGGATTGTTATTCCCGATACCGCGGAAAAAGAGCGGCCAGAGGAAGGACGGGTTGTGGCGATTGGTCCGGGCAAGAAGTCCGAAGAGGGAGTTCTCGTCCCAGTTACGGGAGTCAAAGTCGGGGATCGCGTGTTGTTTTCAAAATACGGCCCCAATGAAATCAAAGTCGACGGGAAAGAATATTTAATTGCGCGCGAAGAGGACATTCTCGCCGTGATAGAGCAGTAAAAAAAATAAAAATATGGCAAAAGAAATACTATTTAATGAAAAAGCTCGCGAAGCGCTCAAGCGCGGAGTGGACACGCTTGCAAACGCCGTCAAAATTACGCTGGGACCGAAAGGTCGCAACGTAGTTTTGGATAAAAGCTATGGCCCTCCGACGATTACCAACGATGGCGTGACCATCGCGAAGGAAATCGAGGTGGCCAACAAAGTTGAAAATATGGGAGTTGAGATCGTCAAAGAAGTTGCCTCAAAAACCAACGATATTGCGGGAGACGGGACGACGACTGCGACGCTTTTGGCACAGTCGATATTTACGACGGGTCTTTTAGAGCTCGCGGGTTCCGCGACTATGCCACTCGTCAGTCTCAAAAACGCGCTTCTTGCGGGGGTAGATCAGATCGTAAAAATTTTGAGAAGCTATGCTGTAAAGATTGATTCGAGAGAAAAATGGCAACAAGTGGCCACAATTTCAGCCAAAGATCCTGAAATTGGAATACTCATCGCAAACGTCATCGAAAAAGTGGGCAAAGACGGCGTGGTCACCGTGGAGGAATCGCAGACGTTCGGTGTTTCGCATGAAGTAGTCGAAGGGATGCAGTTTGATCGAGGATATGTTTCGCCCTATATGATTACCAACCCCGATCGGATGGAAGCGATTTACGAAGATCCAAAGATTTTGATCACCGACCGAAAAATTTCGGCGATCGCCGATATCTTACCGATTCTTGAAAAACTCGCGCAATCGGGTAAAAAAGAACTGGTCATTGTTGCTGAAGAAGTTGAAGGCGAAGCGTTGGCGACGCTTGTTGTCAACAAAATCCGAGGAACGTTTCATGCGCTTGCCATCAAAGCTCCCGGATATGGCGACCGACGCAAAGAGATGCTTGAGGATCTTGCGGTTGTGACGGGCGGCACGGTTATTTCCGAAGAGCTCGGGCTCAAGCTTGAAAAAACAGAGCTTGCAATGCTCGGCGAGGCGCGCAAGGTAATTGCCACAAAAGAAAATACGACCGTTGTAGATGGCAAGGGCGACAAAGAACATATCGAGAAACGCGCGGCGCAAATCAAAAAGCAAATTGCCGACACGACTTCGGATTTCGACAAGGAAAAATTGCAGGAACGTTACGCGAAGCTCAAAGGCGGAGTTGCCGTCATCCGCGTGGGGGCCGCGACGGAAGTCGAGCAAAAAGAAAAACAGCATCGCATTGAGGACGCGGTTTCCGCCACAAAAGCGGCAATCGAGGAAGGAATTGTCCCCGGCGGCGGTGTGGCACTCCTTCTCATGTCATATCTTTTAAAACCCGAAATGCTTTCCAAAAAAATAGAAGGCGAGAATCGCGAAGCGATTACGGCCGCTCATCGGATATTGACGCGCGCGCTTCGTTCTCCCTTCGAGCAGATCATGCTGAACGCCGGCAAAGCCCCCGCTGATTTGATTCAGGTACTCGAAGAAAAGTGGGCGATTCATGAAAAAGTAAAAGAATTTCATTTGAATCCGGGTCATGCCACAAAATTGCCACAGCTCGGGTATGATGTTACGGGAGAAGCCTTTGTAAATATGCTAGACGCGGGTATCATTGACCCTGTCAAAGTAACCCGTTCAGCATTGCAAAATGCGGCATCCGCCGCGGCGATGCTCCTTACAACTGAAGCTACCGTGACCGATATTCCCGAAAAGAATCCGGCAACTGCCGGAGCCGGTATGCCTGGAGGTATGGGAGGCGGTATGGGCATGGGGGATTACTAAACCTTGTTTCCATTTTGTCGCGGCGTATAATAGTCCTATGGTTATGTACATCATTTTAGCTGTTGTTGTTTTACTCATCCTGTGGATCGTCGTTATTTTCAATGGGCTTGTGCGGTTGCGCCAGCGCGTCAAAGAGGCGTGGAGCGATATTGAGGTACAACTCAAGCGACGCTATGACCTCATTCCGAATCTTGTCGAAACGGTAAAAGGATACGCGAAGCACGAACAGCAGGCATTTGAAAGCGTGACCAAGGCGCGGGCAGAGGCGCTCTCGGGCGGGGGTACTGCGCATGACCGCGCGGTAAAAGAAAATATGCTTTCCGGCGCTCTCAAAAGTATTTTTGCTGTCGCGGAGGCGTATCCCGAGCTCAAAGCAAATACAAATTTTTTACAGCTTCAAGGAGAGCTTTCCGATACCGAAAACAAAATTCAAGCCGCGCGACGTTTCTATAATGGAAACGTGATGGAGATCAATACGCGCGTGGAGCAATTTCCGTCAAACGCCATCGCGGGCATGTTTGGATTTAAGAAAGAAGAGTTTTTCGATCTTGATGAGACGCCCGGCGCGCGCGAACCAGTACAAGTGAAGTTTTAAAATTGGCATGGCAACACTCTGGACCTACAAGGATTCAAATATCCGGAAGACTTGGTTTTTGATGACCACTTTTTTTATCGTGGTGATGTCTGTCGGCTGGGTCATCTCGCGCGCTTATGGCAACCCCGCAATTTTGTTTTTCGCGGTTATTTTTAGCGTTGGCATGAGCGTTGTTTCCTATTGGTATTCGGACAAAATTGTCATCGCTTCCACCGGCGCGCGCCTTCTTTCGAAAGAAGAGGCGCCCGCGGTCCATCATATCGTTGAAAATCTCGCGATTACGGCGGGGCTTCCAAAGCCGCGAGTGTATCTCGTAAACTCCGCGCAGCCAAACGCGTTTGCGACAGGGCGCGATCCCCAGCACGCGGTAGTTGCCGTCACAACCGGTATTCTCGAGCGGCTTTCAAAAACCGAGCTTGAGGGCGTGCTCGCGCACGAACTTTCTCATGTGGGCAACCGTGATATGCTCGTCTCCACCGTTGTCGTGGTGCTCGTGGGATTTTTGCAGCTTCTTTCTGATATGTTTATGCGATCGCTCTGGTGGGGGCGCGGTGGAGGCCGCGACCGCGAAGGCAACGCGCAGGCGATTTTTATGATCGTAGGAATTGTTCTTTCGCTTTTGGCTCCGCTCGTTGCGACACTCATTCAGCTCGCAATCTCTCGAAAGCGCGAGTTTTTGGCTGATGCTTCAGGAGCGCTTCTCACGCGATATCCCGAAGGGCTCGCGTCTGCCCTTGAAAAATTGCACGCGGACAATACTCCGATGCAGCAGGCAAACCATGCGACCGCGCATCTTTGGCTTGATGATCCCTATCAGGGGAAGAAAACTTCAACGTCGTGGTTTACCAATCTCTTTCGCACCCACCCGCCCATCGAAGAACGAATCAAAATTTTGCGCGGAATGCGGGTTTAATATACACTTTTTCTGAAACACGAAGGCGGTGGGTGGCCTAGTGCGATCGTAATCCTTTACATGGCGGAGAGGTGGCTGAGCGGTCTAAGGCACTCGCTTGGAGAGCGAGCAGGGAAGCAATTCCCTCGCGAGTTCAAATCTCGCCCTCTCCGCCATGTGTGGGAGATTGCCAAGGTGCTTGAAGGTGGCGTTGATGACTTAATAAAATAGATTTATGACAAAAACGCAACAAATTTTATGGCATACAAAATCATCGACAGCCATTATTGAGGCATTGCGTTCCAACGAGCGCGGTTTGAGCAACGCAGAAGCAACCTTGCGACTGAAACAATACGGCCAGAATAAACTGCCAGAAACAAAAGTAGATGGCATTTTCACTATATTCGTGCGCCAATTCCAAAGTCCCCTCATTTACATACTGGTAGCCGCAAGTATTGTGGTGTTCGTAATCGGAGAAGTGGTTGATGGATCGATCATTCTCGCCGTCCTTCTCTTTAACGCCATTGTTGGGACAATTCAGGAAGGCAAAGCGCAGAACACATTACTTGCTCTCAAGAAATTTGTTGAGACCAAAGCCACCGTACTGCGGGATGACAAAGAGGTTATTATTTCGGACACGGAACTGGTACCCGGTGATATTCTTATTCTCCAAGAAGGAGAGAAAATTCCTGCTGATGCGCGTGTCATTGTTTCCCATAATCTTAAGGTGGACGAGGCGGCTCTGACTGGAGAATCAGAACCCGTGCATAAGACAAGCGAGCAAGAGGCCGCCGGCGAAACAGCCGGACAGTATAAGAATATAGCGTACAAAGGGACGAACATCGTCGCTGGCAATGGCCGAGCTGTCGTCATCGCAACTGGATCGCAAACCACTATTGGTGCAATTGCAAGTAAGATCGCGCTTGTTAATACCGAAATTCCTCTTAAGGGCAACATTCGGTATCTTTCACGCCTCATCATAATTACGGTAGCCGTTGTTTCTGCGGTGATCTTTACCCTTGGCATCGCTGTTGGCAAACCGGTCAAAGACATGTTCACGACGGTTGTTTCTCTGGCGGTATCAATCGTGCCAGAAGGACTTCCTATTGTGGTGACACTTATTTTGGCAATGGGGGTATGGCGTATGAGCAGACGCAACGCTCTTGTAAAAAAATTGCAGGCAGTCGAGGCTTTGGGGCAAGCCAGCATCATTGCTGTTGATAAAACCGGCACGATCACCAAAAACGAGTTAGTAATTCAGAAGGTGTACCTGCCTGCCGGCGAGGCAGGTGTGGGAGAGAGGATGTTTGATATCGGTGGCGTTGGATATGAGTCCAAAGGCAATATAACTTTGAATGGTCGTGTCATCGACGCCGCAAATCATCCCGAACTTTTGCTTGCCGGAAAGATTGGTGCTTTTTGCGCCAGTGCCCGGGTTGTGTATTCAGAGGAAGACAAACGTTTTCGAATAAGCGGAGATCCGACTGAAGCGGCCATGCTCGTGCTTTCTCAGAAGCTCGGTTTTCATAAGGAAGACCTTGAGCGAGAGTCTGCTGTTGTCGGAGAAATCCCATTTGACTACCGGCTCAAATATCACGCCATGCTTCATGCGGTCAATAGTAAGAATTTTCTGACTGCCGTCGGTGCCCCCGAAGTTATTTTGGAATTATCCGAGACGATATGGTCAGATGGCAAATGGAAAGAGCTCACAAACGAAGAACGAAAAAATCTTGAGTCTGTTTTTTATACAATGTCGCATGAGGGTTTGCGTGTGTTAGCTTTTGCTATTGATCCGGATGCAGGTAAAACTCTCAAGCCGGAGAAGATAAAAAACCTTTATTTTGTTGGCTTCTATGGAATG
>CAZZGX010000039.1:0-8555 GCA_964653715.1 uncultured Candidatus Saccharibacteria bacterium | reverse complement strand
GGAAAGTAACTTTATCATTTTAAACTGTCATTTTGCACTTTGATATTTACACTTTCAATTTATCAGATTATAGCTTATAATCTGAAATCATGTCAACTCCGGCAAAGCTTATCGTGGATATCGAGACTATTGGTGAAGATTTCAGCACTCTCGATGCGTCAACGCAAGACGTGTTAACCCGGTGGATCAAAAAAGAATCCGGAGACGGGGATGAGTTTGCCGTTGCTCTTGAAGAGTTGAAAAATGGGCTTGGTTTTTCGCCGCTCACGGGAGAAATAGTCGCGATCGGCGTGCTCGATTACTACAAAAACGAGGGCGTGGTGTATTTTCAGGCGCCCGGAGAAAAGATCAAAGAATCCTCTGAGGGCGGGATAACGTTCAAGCAGATGTCGGAAAAAGAAATGCTTGTGAAGTTTTGGGATGGGGCAAAACAGTATCAGCATTTTATAACGTTTAACGGGCGCGGTTTTGATATGCCGTTTCTCATGGTTCGGTCAGCGATTCATGGCATTCGGCCGACGAAGGATTTGATGCGAGGGCGTTATCTCTCCCAACACACGTACGACGCGATCCATATTGATCTCTTGGATCAACTCACGTTTTACGGCGCGGTGCGCAGGAAGGGCGGTTTGCATCTCTGGAGCCGGGCGTTTGGCATTGAAAGCCCGAAATCAGGAGGGATTACCGGGGATGATGTTGGTAGGTTGTTTAAGGAGAAAAAATTTCTGGATATTGCGAAATATAATGTGGGTGACCTGCGGGCGACACGGGAACTCTATGAAAAATGGCAGACCTACTTAAATTTCTAATTTCCAATTATTAAATTATCAATTTTCAATGACAGAGAGTTTTGAAAAATTCAGAGAGTGGGCAAGACTTTACCGAAAAGAAATAGTTTTCGCGGTAATTATTTTCTTTGTCGCGGCGTTGAGCTTCGGCTTGGGGTACCTTGCGAATCGCGAGTTCAGCCATGCGCCGATTATTATTGAGAAAAATTCCGGGTAAGATTCAAAAAGCTTGTGCGTTTTGCGGGATTTCGCATAGCGGGGTTTTTAATCTGATTAACCCCTCCTTTTTGAAATTAAATGCAACGCTATCAGTCCACCTAAAAGCCCCAGATCTCTGAAGGTTGTCGCATCTATTCCTCCAGCGCCCAAGAATAATATTCCCGCCATCTCCGCCGCGCCGAGAAGCGCCACCCAGCTTACTATCTTCGGGCTCAGAAACCACGCAAGAAATACGAGCGCGAAGATTAATTCTCCTGCGCCCTGGAATCTGAGATATGTGTCAATCGGCAGGATGCGCGAGATGATTCCGTTGAACCACCCGGGCACTGCCCACGTCCAATTGTGGGGATTTCTTATGAGATCGGTTCCGGAGTAGATATACATGGCCGCAAAGCCGATTCGAAGGGACCATTCAGGAGAAATTTTTTGCGTGATGTCGTTCATTATCTTGATAATACCATAGTGAAAAGGGCAAACCGAATTATTGCTCTTTTGCGATTGTCTTATTTATATTAATTGATTTCCGTTTTTGGTTTCATGTGATATTGTAGTTTTACGAGCCGGTTAAAGCGGTTTTTTTAAAATGGATAAAAATTTAGATCAAAACGCGAATATAAGAAATTTCGTCATCATAGCTCACATTGATTCCGGCAAATCGACTCTCGCGGACAGGTTTTTGGAGGTGACGCATACCGTCGAAGCGCGGAATATGATGCCGCAGTATTTAGACCGTCTTCCCTTGGAGCGCGAGCGGGGGATTACCATAAAAATGGCGCCAGTCAGAATGCAATGGCATTCTGACCGCGGACTTACGCAGACCGAAACGCAGACCAACGCGGACACGAAGTCGCAGACAGTCGCAGACTACGCGCAGGCCAACACAGACAATAAGAGTCCGCGGGAGTCAGCGCAGGGTGAATATATATTCAACCTGATAGATACTCCCGGCCACTCCGACTTTTCATATGAAGTTTCGCGCGCGCTTGTTGCCGTGGAAGGCGCGATTTTATTGATAGACGCGACCAAGGGAATTCAAGCGCAGACACTTTCAAATTTGCGCGCGGCGCGAAGGGCTGGACTCACGATTATCGGGGCGGTGAATAAAGTTGATTTGCAATTGCCGCATCTCCCGAAAATCATTACCGCAGTCGCGCGGTTACTCGAAATACAAGAAGAAGAAGTTTTTCTTATCTCGGCAAAGACCGGCAGAGGCGTGAAGGAAATTTTGGAAGAGGTTGCCCGCGTCGTGCCTCCGCCGCGGACTATAGCGGACAACGCGCGGACAAACGCGGACACGAAGTCGCAGACAGTCGCAGACTACACGCAGACAAACGCCGAAAATAATAATCTATGGGGGTCTGCATCAGGTCAACGCGAGTCTGCGATGCCCGCACGAGCATTGGTTTTCGATTCTCTCTATGACGACCATAAAGGCATCATCGCGTTTGTGAGGGTGTTTGACGGGAAGTTTAAGGCAGGAGACGATGTGCGTCTTGTGGCGAGCGGGGAGAAATTCAAAATAAAGGAGCTTGGATATTTTTCTCCTGATTTCAAACCTTCTCGCCATGTTTCTTCGGGCGAAATTGGGTATATAGCCACGGGTATTAAGGAGCCGGCGCTTGTGAAAATAGGGGATACCGTCTTATCGCTGACCAACGCGGACTTTACGCGGAACGACGCGGACACGAAGTCGCAGACAGTCGCAGGCTACACGCAGACCAACGCGGAAAAGGAAAATAGGAGTCCGCGGGAGTCAGCGTCTAGTCAGCGTGAGTCCGCGGCCCGGTGGGCATTGCCGGGGTATAGAAACGCGGCGCCGGTTGTTTTTATTTCTTTGTATCCTGACGGCGCGACGAAATTTGACGACTTACTCAAGGCAATCGGGCGCTTGCAGCTCAACGACGCCGCGCTTAGTTTTGAGCCAGACGCGAATGAGGCGCTAGGGAGAGGTCTCAAAGTCGGGTTTCTTGGACAACTTCATTTTGAAATTACTGCAAGCCGCCTCGAGAGCGAGTTTAACCTCGAATTCATCACCAGTTTTCCTTCGATTGCGTATCGAGTACGGGATAAAAAAGGAGAGCGTGTCATAAAACAACCGCAGGATTTTCCGGACGATCCGGAAAAAGTCTGGCAGCCGATGATAAAACTAGAAATCCTTACTCCTGAGCGGTATGTGGGGCAGGTGGTGAACTTGAAAAATGTTTTCGATCTTGAAATTGGAGACGTGATCAACATGGGAGAAAATCTTATCGTATCTGGCCGGATGCCGCTTGCCGAGCTTATCCGTGATTTTGATGATCAGCTCAAGTCCGCGTCGGCCGGATTTGCCTCCTTCAGCTATGAGTTAGACGGCGAAGCGGAAGCTGAAGCTGAAAAACTTGAGATATTGATCGCGGAGGAGGTGATGCCCGAGCTCACCCGCATTGTGCCGAGAAAGGACTTGGAGCGGGATGCCCGTTCGACCGTCGAGCGGCTGAAAGAACTTATACCAAAACAGCAATTCACGCAGGCGATTCAGGCGAAGTCACGCGGGCGTATTATCGCTCGTGAAACTGTGCCTGCGATGAAAAAGCTTCTCGGCAATTTCGGAAAAACCGGCGGCGATCGGACACGTAAAATGAAATTGTGGAAGAAGCAGCAACGCGGAAAAGAGCGGCTCGAAGAGCGCGGCAGAGTGAAACTGTCGCCGGAAATTTTCCGGAATATTTTGAAGAAATAAATAGTTCGCGGTTAAGAAAAATCCAGCGATAGAGTTACCGCAGCCCCAGAAAGCCGCCGGCTTACGCCGGTGGCTTTTTGGGGCTGGATTCCGCTCCACGGATCCAGTTTCCCAAGGGGCCACGGCTGTAAGGTTGTGAAGCTTCACTTTTCATGTAGTTTTGTTCGTTGTATGCCCCGTAGGAAACGAAGATATTTTCGTGGCCGGAATGCCTTACTGCCATATTCAAGAATATAGCACCCAGTCTCATTTATAATTGTCTCAACGAAAAATATCTTCTATTTTCATTTTATTTCCTACGGGGTATGCTAATAACAATGGGGGGTGGAAATATAATTAAAGCCGGTGTTGTAATGCTGTTGGTGGTGTTTCTGTTTGTTCTGGGAACTCAAATCTATTCGTTTGTATTGCAGACGAATAAAACCCAAAAAGATTTTACTGAATTGCAAAATAAACTTCAGCAGGCGAAAGAAGATCAAGGTAGGTTTACCGCAGACATGAACTATTACCTCAACCCGGAAAATTTGAAAAAGGAACTGAAGGGAAGATTTAACTACAAAGAGCCGGGCGAGAAAATGCTTATTTTGGTAAACAAAAGTTCTTCTTCGACTTCTTCATCAACTCCAAGATAATATTTTTTTTATGATTCTTATTCAAAATATATGGCGCCGTAAAACCCGCGTTGTATTTCTTTTAGGATGCGTTGCCGTACTTACTTTTTCTACACTCTTTTTTTTCGGAACATATCCGATTGCGATAGTTAACGGACGTGTCATAACCGCACGGCAGTTTCGTATTGCTTCCGCGGGCGCTTCGACGTACTATCAGAATGTGCTTACCTCTTATGGGCAAGGGAAGGAAATTCCCAAACGTATGCATCAAGCCGAGCTCGAAGCCGGAACTTTGACCGATCTCATTGAAAATGAACTGATTGCCGAAAAATTGAACACAGATTTAGGGAAAGAGTTGCCATACCTACTCAGTGATAAACTTGGCGCCGTAGATAACTCTCCGGATCTTAAAAAAGTGGCGGCAACGCTCGGCATGAGGTGGGATGATTTCAAACGGGACATTTTGATTTCTCAAGCCATGAGAGATATTCTTTCCGAGCACCTTTTTTTGAAGAAAGAAAAAGCTGATGATTGGCTTGAGGGTGCAAAAAAATCCGCGAGCATCATACTTTTTTCTTTGAAATTCAGCTGGGATGACATAAAGGTCTTGGTGCGTAGATAACTCAATACATATGGTTTCAAATCGAATACTCATCGGAACATTGGTCAGGGATGGCCATTTGAAATCCAGGCGGATTATCGACGCATTTGAAAAAATCGATCGGGTACATTTTGTGCCGGAGAAATTCAAGAGTAGGGCGTATGTGGATGAGCCGTTGCCGATCGGTTTTGGCCAAACGATATCACAACCTCTTACTGTCGCGTTCATGCTTGAGCTTTTGGATCCCCAGCCAGGGGAGCGAGTACTGGAGGTTGGCGCCGGCTCGGGATGGAAAACCGCGCTTATCGCTCATATCGTTGGGACGAAGCCCGTTTTTGATTTAAAAGACTCAGAAAGCGGGCGAGGTAAGAAAGAACAGAAATTGGCAAGGCTAGGGCACGTACTTGCGATTGAACGGATTCTACAACTTCACGGGAATGCCGTTACGAACGTTTCAAAATTTGGTTTTATAGAAAAGGGTATTGTAACGATTGTTCACGGTGACGGGTCGAAGGGATATTCGTCACAGGCTCCTTTTGATAAGATTATTGCTGGCGCCGCTGGAAGTTCTGTTCCTCATGCGTGGAAAGAGCAGGTTCGCGTGGGCGGCCGAATTGTTATCCCCATTGAAGACTCGATTAAAGTGCTAGACAAAAAATCTCCGATTGATTTTACCGTCACAGAATATTCCGGCTTCCGGTTTGTGCCGCTTATAACAGATTCCGGCGGAGGGTAGAGGACGATGGGTCAGGGATCAGGTATCATGAGTCAGGTAAGTTAACAATGCGAATTTTGCGGGATTAGTACAGTGGCAGTACGGTTGCTTCCCAAGCAACAGACGCGAGTTCGATTCTCGTATCCCGCTCACTTAGAAAATCTTCCCCGACCTTGTGTCGGGGTTAGATTTTCAAGTGTCCTGAGCGAAGTCGAAGGACAAATTAATAGGAATCGAACAGTGGAGGGTTTTGAAAAGCGAACGTATGTGAGCGCGTGAGGTTCCCCTTTCTCGCTCAAATCGTTATCCACAGACGCACTTGACGGCGGTGAGGGGGGGGTAAACTGGCCTTATGCGAAACATAAGACTGTTTTTTCTTCCGTTGTTAGTTTTAGTAGTTTTATTGCCCAGCATGAGCCTAGCCGGAGATTTCTCATGGCCGAACCCGGATCTTGTGCTCACTTCTTATACCACAAAAACGAATCACATTAATTATTGCCCAGCATCTCCGCTTCCAAGTCCAAAATCTTCTCCGCTCTCCATGCTTGCAGGCATTTTTCGTTTCTTGCACCTAGCGCAAAGCAATGAAGGCAGTGATTGCAGCAAATATCAACAGCCTGGCCCGTATCCGACGAGTTTAAAAGTAACACAAGAATGGAATTGGATGCCATTGGTGCATACCGCTAATGGGTGGACTGACACAAAAAACGCTTCCCAAGTAGTTATGTCGGTTGCATCACCGAGATACAATAGTACGTCATGTACTACGACATGGATCTATGTCGGTTCGACAAACACAGGCACTATTACATCACAGTGCAGTGATGGCACTGGTTCTACAGAAACGGTGCATTATCCTCCTACAATAAATAGAGACAAAATAGTAGGAAGCGCAACAATAACGGTGAACAATCCAGACAAAAGCAAGACAACCTTTAGCATATCGGAAAACGGCAGGACGAGCCTGATACTGCAGGGGAGTAATGCGTATACATATACCATGGCGCTTTTTGTGTCGGCGAGAAAAAGAAAACTTGTAGATACCGAGGGGAGGTTTACTGATCTTGGTTTAGTGCCGTGCACTTATATAACTGCTGGCGGTTCACCCGCCACGAGCGTGGGTAAAGACGCATGGGGAAACGATGTGTGCCAAGTAATCGTAAGCGGTAGAGGGCAATCGCGAGTTGATGTTACGCCAACTGCTTCCGCTCCGTATTACGTCTATGGAGTCGACTTTAATTCAGGGTATCCTATAAGGGCGACTCCTATCGAACCGCCATCAACTACATCGTATTAGTTTTCCTAGTTTTCCACGCCCGATATTTTATCGTTTCTTCTTACACAAACTCACCACGAAAAACACCGCGGAGATCACAACTACTGTCGGGCCAAGTTCAAGGTTATACGCGCCGGAAATTAGAAATCCCAGAATGACGGAAAGAATACTAAGCAGTGCTGACACAGACAGAAATGCGCCGAGCGTGTGTGTGAGCTGGCGCGCCGCCGCCGCCGGAACGATGATGAGCGACCCGGCGAGCAGGGCACCAAGGAATCGAAGGCCCGAGAGTATCGTGAGCCCGAAAAGCAGGAGGAACCACAAATTAAGGCGATTCACGTTTATTCCCGTTGCGGTGGCGAGTTCCGGCGAAAACAAACCGATAATCAATTTGTTTCGCAGTGTCCAGACCGTAGCGATGACAAAAATACTTGCCGCAACTCCGAATATAAATTCGTTGAGTGATAAATTACCGAATCCGCCAAAGAGCGCGTCAATCAGTTCTTCTTTTGAGTTAATAAGAAGCGCGCCGAGGGCAACAGAGCTCGCGAAAATCACGCCGATTGCCGCCTCGGTTGAAAGTTCGGTTTTTTTCTCAAGATGCCAAATGATGATGCCGCCGATAAGAAGCGTGAGCCCGCCTCCGACGAGGGGATTGATGTGCCAGATAACCGCCAGGCCAAGTCCTGGGATGGCGATATGCGACATCACGTCTCCGGCGAGCACTGTGCGCTTCATAAGCGCGAAACTGCCGATGACGCCCGCCGCCGCCGCCGCGCATATTGCCAAAATGATTGAGTATGTTTCGTTGAGCATAGAGTTAAAATTTTCAATTTTTAATTTTCAATGGAATTTTTGAATGATTGTAGTTTTTAATTGAAAATTGTGTAATTGCTAATTGAAAATTATTTCTCATGTAAATGGTGATAATACTTGTGTGGCCCGCCGTAGAGTTTTTCCAGAACTTTCGTGTTGAGCGCTTCTTCGGGTGTGCCGAAACAGACGGAAGTTTTGTTGAGGCATAAAACTTTTGTGGCATATCGGTAGACGAAGCTCAAATCGTGCGAAACTACGATAACAGCCATATCGTATGTGTCCTGGAGTTCGTGAATGAGTTCATACACCATGGTCTCTCCCGGCGTGTCTATACTTGCGGTCGGTTCGTCGAGGATCAGGACATCCGGCTTGCCGAGGAGCGCGAAGGCGATGAGCGCTCGCTGGAATTCGCCGCCCGAGAGGTGGCCGATGGGGGTTGTTAAAATTTTCTCCGAGAGGCGCACGGAATTAATTGCGCGTTGCTGTTCCGATTCAGGGAGTTTCAAAACGGATCCTTTTGCAGACAAAAGATTTTTGATGGTAATCGGTAGGTGTCGGTCAGCGTCGATCTTTTGAGGCACATACCCCAAACGGACATTCGGCGCCCAGGCAATCGTTCCTTCGTGCTTAATCATGCCGAGAAGCGCGCGGAGCAAAACTGTTTTCCCCGATCCATTCGGCCCGATAATAGAAAGATTATCGTGTTTTTCGAGCGACAGGTTTATGTCTTTCAATACTTCGGCATCCTCAAAGCGCACCGAGAGATTTTTGACGGTTAGAATTTCAGACATTAAGTTTAATTCTATTGCC
>CAZZGX010000038.1:0-14384 GCA_964653715.1 uncultured Candidatus Saccharibacteria bacterium | reverse complement strand
TGCAATTTTATGCTGCCAGGTAATTGAGCATTTGAACGGGGAAGACCAAGTAAAAGCTATTGGTGAATTCAAAAGAATTTTGAAACCGGCGGGTGTTTTAGTTATTTCAACCCCCGACCGTTTCATTTTAGAACTACAGGGCACGGCAGGATTACAACCCAACCACGTACGCGAATTAAGCAGAGAAGAATTCGAGGAATTGCTGCAAAATCATGGCTTAAAAATCCTCGGCATTTATGGCCAGGGGCTTCTCAAGAATGAAGGGCATTCGGGGACGCGGAAGTTTTTGAATTTATTGAAACGATTTGATGTTTTAAAACTAAGAAGGCTACGTGTGCTGAGGGGAGTCGTTGATACTTTAGACACAAAAACTCAGCCGATACATCTTGATTTCTATCCGCAAGAACTTTTAAAACCGGAGGAGCATGCATTAAATTTAATACTAGTATCTCAAAAATCCCTTGGACGATAGGGGGGAGGGCGACGACTGAACTGAACGCCGCATGGTTTTCTGTATCCAGCGCCAAAACAAGCTGTCCACTATAATAAATATATGATAACGAGCGTCCCGAACTGGCAGGAAAAATTGAATAGATACCTCACCCCAAAACGACAGAGGTATGTCTTGATTGCGATTCTTGTTGTATATGCTTTCGCGCTCACGTATAAAATAAACGAGCCCTTTATGCGGCTGCGGGATGAATCCAATGGCGCGAGCGCCACTTCGGCGTGGAATTGGCTCATACATGGGCCGCTCGAAATTAAGTTCGCGATGAAGACGCTTGTCACGAGCTCAGCGCTTCCCGCCGAAGTAACCAGAGTATTTTTCTTTGATCACCCATCCCTTTTTATCGCTCCCACCGCCTTCGCATACTGGCTCTTGGGAGTTGGTGAATGGCAAACGCGACTTGCGCCAATACTCTTCTCGCTCCTCTCGCTTGTCGTGTTCTGGAAATTGGTCGCGCGCGTTTTTAAGACTCCCTGGCTTACGGCCGCAAGCTCTTTCTTCTACGCTCTTTTTCCCATGAGTTTTTTTTACGGCAGCCTTTTCGAGAATACTTATTTTGCTCGTTTTTTTATACTCGCCCTTTTCCTTGCCGTTATAACATTTGAGCAGGATCGGCAAAGAAGAAATCTCATCGCCATATGCGTCATAACCTTCATTGGGGGTCTTGCGGATTGGCACTTCTTATTCGCCGCCGCCGCCGCGTGGTTGTACATTCTGCTCGTAAAGGACTACCCAAGAAAAAAGCTCCTTTTATTTTCCATCATAGGAACTCTCGCCGCTTCTCTTTCCTTATACATGCTCCAGATCTGGAGCATTACTCGCGCGAATCCGATCACAATCGTTGCTACCCTTTTCTGGAATAGAACTGTCGCGGAAGCGGACCCGCTCGGCATGTACCACTTCTTGAATATGCGTCTGAACTTCGATCTCATTGGCTTCTCCGAGATCGGTTTAATTCTCGCTCTCGTCGGAATCATTTTTTATCTTAGAGACAACAAAAAAGACAGGACAAAAATCTTTTTTCTTCTGATGTTTGCCGCTCCGGGACTTTTAACCTACTTCATATTCCATAGGCACTCCACCGCCCATCAATTCTATGGCTTTTATATTGTGCCCGCGATTGCGCTTTTGGCTGGCTATGGATTAAGCCGTTTACGAAAAACCGCGCATGCCGCACTCATTGCCGCATTGTTCCTTATAAGTTCCGTCTGGTACGGCTCAATTCTATTTTCATATTCAGAATTCGCCCCGGACGATATCGCGCTTTTCGGACGCGCCAATACCCTTGTGCCCGCATCCGCAACCATCTGCATCGCGTATCCGGACATGCAGTTTTATCTAACCCCAATCCGGAATGTAATCGATCTCCCCTGCCCCGCTTCTTCTTATTTCATATTGCGGCAACCGCAAAGTTTCGCGAACATATATCCCCTGTTCAACATCGGACAAACTTTTCAAATAGATGATTTCTGGCAAAATGCGCGCAGAATAAGCTTTTTCGAGGCAACCCTCGCGGAAGTCGCGAAATCAATCCCGCCGTTAAAAAACAAAATCGATACGATATTGGCTAACCGCGGGCCTCGCAATGAAAGAATCCGCGCCCCGAAAATCGCCCAGGCGTTCATCGACAAACATAAATTAAAACCGCTCGACTGCTCGACAAACCTTTGCCTCTACCAAAGAAACGAACCGGCACAGTAATAAAAATCGAAGATTGTCATATATACAGCTTTTTCTTTATTCTCAAGCGCCAAAAAAAGGGGAGGATTGCTTTTAGCACGTCAGGAAAATTGCGTTTGAGGGTTTTCAAGTTAAGCCCCTTTTTTTCGGGAGAGAGCTCAATCGGAACTTCCATATAAGAAAGTCCTCGTTTCAAGAGAGTGGTAGTAACTTCCGCGAGGCTCGCCACGCCGTCCGTGTTCACGAAAATAGTTTTACGTTCTGAGGTTTTTGCGATGATGGGACCATTATAGTAGCGGATGCGTAAGCCAAAAAGAACGTTCATAATCTTTACGAAAAGCCAGGAGACAAGCTGGCGCGTCCAGTGGCGATCACCGTAGTCCATGAGATAGCCAAGGATAACATCCTTTTGTCCGATCGAAGCGAAAAGTTTGCGAAACGATTCTTCGGTCGGGTAATTATCGGCGCTTATGAACGTAAGGCAATATTCTTTACTCGCCATCGATGTGCCGAGCCGCACGGCATAACCGATATTCATATTGGTTTTATTGTGAACTACTATGAGCCGAGGATTGTTTTTCATGAGCGCACCCGTTATCTCCTTTGTCCTGTCGGTGCTTGCGTCGTCAACCACAATAATTTCGTAATCGGACGTATTTTCTTTCAAAGATTTTTCTGTCGCCGCGATCGCCTCCGCAACGGTTTTTTCTTCGTTGTAGGCGGTCATTACAATCGTAATGGATAGATGATTCATACGTCCAATATAATAATCAACTTAATGGTTTCCGGCAAGATTTCGTTATAGACCACGCCGCATTTTTTTGATACTATTGAAAAATGTCATTGCGAACTCCGATTCTGATTACCGGCGGGAGTGGCTTTGTGGGCTCGAATCTTTTGCGGCGGCTTATACAAGAAACACCTCCTAAAAAAATACACGTTTTATTGCGAAAAAACTCTAAAACATGGAGAATCAACGATCTTTTAAAAAAAGTAAATATGGCGGTGCATGTTGTTGATTTGCGGAATCAGCGAGCAACTGACCGGCTCGTGCGAGAAATAAAACCAAAAACTATTTTCCATCTGGCAACGCACGGGGCGTATCCCAGCGAGCAGTATGACGAAAAAGAGATAATCGAAACGAACATTATTTCCACGTTCAATTTACTTCGGGGTTGTTTGAAATATGGATTCGATGCTTTCGTAAACACGGGCAGTTCTTCGGAATATGGGTTAAAAAGCAAACCAATGCGAGAGTCGGATATCCTAAATCCTTTAAGCGCATATGGCGCAAGTAAAGCGTGGGCGACATTATATGGACAATATTTGGCATCCGACCAAAAAACGCCCATAATTACCTTGCGCCCTTTTTCGGTGTACGGATTTTACGAGCCGCTCGGCAGATTAATTCCTAATGTAATTACATCGCTACTGCGCGATAAAAGCCCTCAGCTGGCACCTCCCGATACCGCGCGGGACTTTGTCTTTGTTGATGATGTGATTAACGCTTATTTTAAAGCAGCGCAAAAACCGTACGCAGGGAAGGTATTTAATATCGGCGGAGGAAAACAGGTTACTATTAAAGAAATCTTTTCTATCACAAAAGCTATCATAAATGTGGACGTTCAGCCTCTCTGGAATAAAAAAATGGCTCGCTCATTCGACACGAATCGGTGGGTAGCCGACATAACGCTTGCGGAAAAACAATTAGGATGGAAACCAAAGACAAATCTGCGGGACGGTTTGCGGCAAACGGTACAATGGTTTAAGAATAATATATCGCTCTACACAATATGAAAAAGAGATCAGCCCGTTTTTACAAAGAAAAAGCGGCCCGAATCCGAACTAAAATTTTATCGGTTTCTCACGGGGCACAAACACCCCATATCGGTTCGGCGCTCTCCTTGGTTGAAATCCTCACGGTCCTCTATTTTGGTATTTTAAATATCAAATCAGCAACCAAAGCAGAATTTAAAAAAAGAGACAAGCTGGTCTTGAGCAAGGGGCACGGGGGCTTGGCGCTGTACGCGGCGCTTTTTGAATACGGATTGCTTCCCGGCAAGTTTTTAGACGAGTACACGAGAAATGGCACTTTGTTATCCACTCATACTATATGCAAACCTTCTTTTGGTCTTGAAGCGGCAACCGGCTCATTGGGCCATGGACTGTCTATCGCGGTTGGTATGGCTCTCGCCGCAAAGCAAGATGGAGACGCGCGCCGTGTTTTCGCTATTCTTTCTGACGGAGAATGCGATGAGGGATCAACGTGGGAGGCGATCCTGGCAGCTGGTCAGTGGCATCTTGATAACCTGGTGGTCATCGTCGATTACAATAAGATCCAAAGTTTTGGACGGGTGAAAGAAGTGATGGATTTGGAGCCATTTATAAAAAAATGGGATTCGTTTCGTTGGTCGGGACGCGAAGTAGACGGACATAACATGTTGGCACTCGAAGCCATGCTCTCGCGTGCTCCGTTTAAGAAAGGCCAGCCGAGCGTGATTATCGCCCACACCGTGAAAGGGAAAGGAGTTTCCTTTATGGAGGACACTATTGACTGGCACTATAAAAATCTTACGGATGAATTGTTTAATAAGGCAACAAAAGAAATCCAAACTTCATTATGAGAATTGCTTTTCAAAGGGCGCTTTCGCGCGCATGTATGAAAAATAAGAATGTAGTTCTGATTACCGGAGATCTCGGCTATTCGGCATTCGAACCTTTGCGCGATCAATTTCCAAAACAATTTCTGAATGCCGGCGTTGCGGAACAGAATATGATAGGCGTAGCTGCAGGAATGGCGCTTTCCGGAAAAACTGTTTTTGCTTATTCTATCGCGACATTTGCTTCCATGCGCGGCTTCGAACAAATACGCGACGACATTGCGTACCAAAATTTGCCGGTGAGAATCGTGGGGGTGGGTGGTGGATTTTCGTATGGGTATTTGGGAGTTACTCATTACGCCATGGAGGATATGGCGATTATGAGAGCGTTGCCCAATATGGCCGTTGTAGCCCCGGTCGATCCCAACGAAACGGAAGCAGTAATTGAGTATGCAATTACGTATCCAGGCCCAATGTACATTCGCCTCGGAAAAGCGGGTGAAAAAAATGTTTTTAAGAATGTCCCGAGATTTGCATTGGGAAAGTTTTCCGTTTTGGCTAAAGAGGGCGATATCGCTATTTTTGTGGCAGGACCGCTTGTTCAAAACACGCTCGAAGCGGCGGACATTCTTGCCGCAAAAAAAATATCCTGCAAGGTAATCGGGGCTTCAAGCATAAAGCCCATAGACAAGGAAATGATTAAAAAAATTTCCGGGGAATGCCAACTACTTGTAAGCCTTGAAGAACACAACGTAATAGGAGGGCTTGGGAGCGCAATATCCGACGTGTTGACGGAAAGCGGCTCGCGTTCTGCCCTTATGAAATTGGGAGTCCCCGACACGTTCCCCAAATGCATCGGCACGCAAGACTACCTAAGGGATCTGTACGGCCTCTCGCCGGCGAAAATTGCGGACTCCATCTCTCGCTTCATTAAGAAAAACAAATCCTGAATTATAAATAACAAACATTTTGGCCCATGACTACGATTTTATTTCTTATTGTTTCCGGCTTTAATTCCGCGGCCCAGCTCCTTTTGAAAAAAGGTTCGTTGCTTTTAAATAAGACGCTTGCAAGCGGGGATTCCGCGTTTATAAAGATTATAAAAATTTTAACGAATCCGTTTGTGGCGGGAGCAATCACGCTTCTGGCCGTAGGAATGATTATGTGGATTAAAATCCTCTCTCGGGCGGAACTCTCGCGCGCGTATCCCATCAACATCGCCTTGACCGTCATCATCACGTCGGTCGTTTCGATATTTTTGTTTCAGGAATCGATAACGCTACTCAAATCTTTTGGCATCGCACTCGTGATCGTAGGAATTTGGGCAATTCTTGTCGGTTAGCCCTGCGAACAAGTTTCTTCCTTTATAAAGTTCGTACTTTATTGTAGAATCCAACATTGCCAAAAAATAAGAAATATTCCCGTGAAATTTTCGATTATCGTCCCCGCTCGTAATGAGGCAGAAAATTTAAAAATCTTACTTCCGCGACTAGAGAGGGCGCTCGCGTCTTTTGATTGCGAGATAGTCGTGGTCGATAATGGTTCCACGGATGATTCAGTTTCAACAATAACAGAGTTAAAGAAAAGCGTGCCGGGCCTTCGTTTGGTTTCAGAACCGATTGCTGGATATGGTCGCGCTGTGCTCGCTGGCTTAAGGAATGCGCGGGGCGAAATCCTTGCTATCATCCGGGCCGATAATCAAGAAAGGCCCGAAGACCTTGCAATGATGTGCGATCTTTTTCTTAAGCAAAAATTGGATCTACTAAAGGCGGTGCGAAAATCGCGCGTAAGTGACGGGTTTCGGCGTATCGTGATAAGTAAAGTCTACAACACTCTTTTCCAAACGATATTTAATTCACATATCAAAGATATAAACGCCACTCCTAAGATTTTTACTCGCGCGTTCTATGAACGCGCTTCGCTTGAGTCGCTCGACTGGTTTATTGATCCCGAGATCGTGATCAAGGCCGAATATTTTAAATGCGCCATCGGCGAAGTGGAGATCGAATATTTGCCCCGCCTCAAGGGTCGATCTAATGTGCGCCCGGCGCACATTTACCAATTTCTAGCCAATATGATACGATGGGGAATACGTCTCAATCATGGAAAACTACTGGAAAAATAAGAGGGTTTTTGTAACCGGAGCGAATGGCTTCTTGGGAAGTCATGTAATCAAGGCGCTTACCCTAAAAGGAGTTCGCCCCTTCGCTTTGGTGTATGAAGACAACCCCGGGTCAATCTTCGAGCAGGATAATCTTGCCGAGAAGAGTCACGTTATCCGGGGCGACGTCAGGGATCTTCACTTAATGAGAAGAATTCTCCGCGAGCGTCAGATAGATGTGATTTTTCACCTTGCCGCCCAAGCTATTGTCGATCATGCCATCAACGATCCACTCGGCACGTTCGAAACCAATATTCAAGGTACATGGAACATCCTTGAGGCCGCGGAAGGCAACGGGAAAGTCGAGAAGATTGTGGTTGCGTCTTCAGATAAAGCCTATGGTCAGCATGAAGACTTGCCATATCGCGAGGACGTCCACGGCTTGAAGGTGGGATATCCATATGAAGTCTCGAAAACGTGCGCCGATATGATCTGCCAGAGTTATTTTAAGACTTTCGGGACGCCGGTCTGCATTACGCGCTGTACCAATCTGTACGGTCCGGGAGATTTAAAATTCAATCGCATCGTTCCCAATACCATCAAACAGCTTCATTTTGAAAAAGCGCCGCTCGTCCGTGATACCGGAGCCTCGCTTCGCGACTATCTCTTCGTAGAAGATGCCGCTCTCGCCTATATCAAGCTTGCGGAAAAGATGGATAGTACCATGTATGGGGAACCATTCAACTTTTCGACCAATACACCCTTGTCAGTGGCCGATGCGATCGATATTATTACCAAAGAGATCAAAAAAGACATCAAACCTCGCGTTGTTAAGACGAAGTGTTTAGAGATCAGGCATCAGTATTCATCGTATGAAAAAGCCAAAAAACTCTTAGGCTGGGAGCCTGCGCATGATTTTCTGGCGGGACTTCGAAAGACCATTCCGTGGTATATAGATTATTTAAAAAAAGTGCACAATATGGATGGCACTCATCCGTGGCGCGTTGCTTATCTCGAAAATGCACGAGAAATCGATCACAAATAGCGGCTCATACGAGAACTTTTATAAAGGTAAAAAGGTCCTCGTGACTGGCGGAACCGGTTTTGTGGGCTCCTGTGTCGTTAAAAAGCTTATAGTGGCAGGAGCAGAAGTGTGCGTTGCTTCCCGCCCATCCGGCGGGATAGTAAAGAAAATGGATCGCCTACGGGAGGTAAAGAGGATTATAAAAATGATCAATCTCGATCTCTTGGACGACCCTGCCGTACATGATGCTATTTCGACATTTATGCCCGCTGTTGTCGTAAATGCCGCTGCGGTTCCGAATAGTAACCGGACGCTAGATGCTCTCGATGATCAGATACAAGGCAACTTTATTACCGCGGTTAACCTTGTTAAGGTTGCCGCAAAAAACAAAATTGGGAAATTCGTACATATCGGTTCAATAGCGGAATATGGCGATTCTCCGTCGCCGTTCGTCGAGACCATGCGCGAACAGCCGACCTATCCATATTCTTTAAGCAAGATAATGGCTACGCACGCGGTGCTGCTGTACGGGAAACTCTCGGGAATGGCTACGACCGTGGTACGCCCCGCTGCGGTTTTTGGTCCAACGCAGGATTTTGGTTTGATGCTCATCCCGAACATTATCAAATCGGCGATTGACGGAAAAAACTTCGACATGAACCCGGGCGATCAAATACGCGATTTTGTCTACGTTGAGGACCTCGTAGACGGCATTTTAATAGCTGGCGCTTCGCCCCATAGCGACCAGCAGATTTTCAATCTGGGCGGCAACAAAGGGTATAAAGTGAAAGACGTCGCGACTATGCTCAATAAGCTCATGGGAAACTCCATACGAATTAATTTCGGCGCTGAACCATATCGCCCGCGCGACGCCATGGAATGTTATATGGATGCGTCGAAAGCGGAAAAGATTCTTGGGTGGCGCGCACGGACGCCGATAGAAATTGCTTTACGGCAAACCGTCAATTGGTATAATTCTAACACTGAAAATGAATGATGGCCTCCGTGTTCCATATGCCCTTGCCGTCTTCGGAGAAGAGGAGAGAAAGGCGGTTCAGGAGATTTTGAAGACGTCGCAAATCGTTGCCGGTAAAAAAGCAACGGAATTTGAGCAAAGGATTGCGAAATTATTCGGAAAAAAATATGGGCTCCTCGTGAACTCCGGTTCTTCGGCAAACTTATTGGCGCTTGAGGTTCTTGGACTGCCAAAGGGGTCGGAGGTAATCACTCCGGTTTTAACTTTTGCCACCACGGTCGCGCCGATACTGCAAATCGGGCTTGTGCCAGCGTTTGTTGATGTGAAAATGGGATCATACCAACTAGATATAGATCAAGTGGAATCAATGATTACCAAGAAGACGCGGGCGCTTATGGTGCCTTCTCTATTCGGCAATATCCCCGACCTCGCACGGTTACGCGCTATCGCGAAAAAACATGCATTATATCTGATCGAGGACTCGTGCGACACGCTCGGCGCCAAGATTGGCGGAAGATCAACCGGCATTCATTCCGATATATCCACCACCAGTTTCTACGCGTCTCATATAGTTACAGCCGCGGGCGGGGGCGGAATGGTTTGCCTCAATAACCCCCAATGGTATTCCAAAACTAGGATACTAAGCGGCTGGGGCCGCCGCTCGTCGCTCAATGAAACCGAAGATATCGACACGCGATACCAAACGAAGATTGGTGGGATGCCATATGACGCAAAATTTGTTTTCTCGGAGATTGGCTATAACATGCGGACAACAGAGTTAAGCGCCGCATTCGGTTTAGCCCAACTTAAGAAACTCGACCGGCATACGACAATCCGCCGCAAGAATTTTGCGGCGCTTAAAAAATTCTTCAAAGATTACGAAGAGTACTTCTTCCTGCCCGATCAGATGCGCGGCGTTCGGACGGCATGGCTTGCGTTCCCTCTTACGGTAAAAGAACATGCTCCGTTCTCGCGTTTTGAAATAGTAAAACACCTCGAACATAACAATATTCAAACGCGGCCGATATTTACCGGCAACATTCTGCGCCAGCCGGGGTTCCGAAAAATAAAACGCGTGGAGCGCCGCGGCGGATATCCGGTCGCCGACCTTATTATGAAACAAAGTTTTGTGATTGGATGCCATCACGGGATAGAGAAGAAACATATTAATAAGATAAAGAATGTCTTCGGGGAATTTCTGCGGCGATTTTAAAATGGACAAAAAACATATTGCGGTAATTACGGTCGCGACCGTTCTTTCGCTTCTCGCGGTGGTATTCGGATATTTTGGGTATCCGGTGAGCGGCACGAACGACGCGATCTATTTCATGCCGCCAGCCGTTACCTTTGCGCTACATCACGAGTTCACGAACCCGGTGACGAAAAGATTCACCAATCTCTCTGATCCAACGGGCCAAGAACGGTTTCTCCTGTACCCGCCGCTTTTTCCCATGATCGTGAGCTTATTCATCTCGCCGCATATTCCACTTTCTTATCCGAGGCAGGCGTTTCTCGCGCTTGGCCTTATAAATATGATTTCGCTCGCGCTTGCTTCCTGGGTTTTTTACAAAGTAGCGACCATGCGCGACAAAAGACTCAATTGGCTTGCAGTTATGTTGATAATCTTGGTTTCCATCATCACATTGCGGGTCTTGTGGGGATCGGGCGGCAGGCCGGAAACACTCGCCCGTTTATTCGTTACCGCGGGACTGTTTGGGATGTTGTACTTGAAGGAGCGGAAATTATTAATAGGGACACTCGCGCTTCTCCTTGGGCTTATGGCCGCGACCCATCCCGGCGGCACATTGCTTTTCGCCGCCGCCATAGGAATATTCTTCTCATTAGAGGACAAGTGGCGCGGCGTTCTCCGCGATACGGCGATCACGTGCGCCCTCGGCGGCTTGGTATTTTTACTCCTCATACAACTCTTCTCCCCCTTTAATGTGTTTGAAGTGCTCTCAGGCACAGCGCTGAACGCCGGCACACATACGCAGGTATTTACCGGAGTGTGGTCGGGAACGCATCTTATGCAAGTAATCGCTTCCGATTTTAGTAGCCCGTACAAAACGCTGCTTTTCCTCATGATGGTAATAATGCTGATCTTCGGCGTGAAAGTATATCGCGAGCATCGGAGCAAGATCAAATCGCCATTCCTTTTTGTGTTCTTCTGTGTTATCTTTGCCGGCCTCATAGTGTATTTCGTTACCGAGTCGAGAAACGGGTATGTTATGATTTTTTCCACGCCGATATTCGCCGCGTTGCTTTATGGCGTGATTCATATTTTTAATACGAGGGCAGCGCAGTACGGAACCGTGGCAATTCTATTGCTTCTCACGGCAGTCGCCGCACGACCGATTGCTCTTTTCCCGTCCTTTATTAAGGACGGCGTAGGTATCGACGCCGCACGAAACGCGTTCGCGAAAATTTCGTCCGAACACCCCGGCGCTACGTATGTGGTCACATTTCAAATGTGGACCATTTCGGAAAATTACAAAACGATGGAAACGATGGGCGATTTTGGGCCGACGGATATTTTTCCGCCCCATGCGATGGTGATCTGGGGTCAGACCCAAGATAATTATAACGCCGCCACTCCGCCGCCCGACATACGAGGATGTCCTATTATTGCCAGCAATTTCGTCGCGAAAGTTCCGAAGATTTTCGGCATCCGCCTCGCCGATACGACGCCAAGCTATGCTTTTGCCGCCTACGAGTGCCCGTAGCGGCTTTATCCTCCTCGGCAGAACCAGTTAAACGGCGCCGCAACAAATCGCATCCGTACTCGCCCGTTTTTTTCTGCCGAAAATATTTCTTCCACGATTACATGAACGGCGCTTTTTTGGACTATGTACGCGTATCTCCGGTCGTTTTGGTATTGGTATTTGTAAACCCTTACTTTCGATATCCTTCATACGCCTTCAACACTTCCTTCGCTCGATGCTCCCACGTGTGATGCGCCAAAACATGCTCGCGGAGTTTTCGGGTTTTTTCTTCGCGCTCCGCATCGCGCGCGGGGGAAGACCAGTGGGCAATGAGTTCGTTCATCTCTTTGGGGTTGCTGAAAATCGGAATTAAATTCGGCGGGAGCAAAACGTCGAGATCCCTCCGATAGTCAGCGATCTGGAAACCTCCCGCGAGCGCCGCCTCGAATGTGCGGGCGGAAATGGATGCCGTGTGCCACGTGGAATGGAAATTGATAATAATTTTCGAAGCATTGAATAGCTCGTTCATTTTCGCAATCGGGATGGAAGAATTGGACAATATCCGCGAGGCGAGGCGAGGGAAATATTTCAGCCAATAGTTCCAGCCGTTGCCGCCCGCTACAACAGAATATTTTTCGGGAATCTGGTCTACTAGATTCGCGCGCATGAGCCCGTCGGGGCTTTGCTCCGGAACGCTTGCGATATACGCGGCGTCATACTTTTTTTGCGCACCGGATATCGGATAAAAATCTAACGGAGACGCGGCAAGCGGAAGGTGGTGAATCGGCTTTGCATAGAATTGCGCGGCGAGCTTTGACCACTCCTCGTCAATCGAAAAAAGCTCATCCACATACTTAAAGCTCCACATCTCCTCTTTCGCTCCAGAGCCATGAGGCGGGGAGGTCATATAATAGAAAACCGGTTTTTTGAGACGGCGGGCAAGCGATACAAACTCCGCCGAAAGTTCCGGCGCGTCTTCAATAAAAATAAGATCAGGATTGCACTCTTCTACAGTTTTGAGCCATTCCCCGCTCCTCCGCTTTGCGAACAATTGCTCTACTCCGTAGGGCTTCCTTGAGAGCCGCGAAAAAATGTTTTTAAGCGCGCGGTCGGATTTCTTCGGGTACTTGTCGAAGAAAAAAACCTCATGGCCGAGACTCTTAAACACCCGCTCGAGATTGAACGTCGTCGCCCCGTGCCAATATGTGCCAGTTAGGTGGATTCGCATGCGAATATATCTTACCTCTCAGTGGTATAAAAACAAAAGACCAAACTAGGGAATGAAAAATTTGGGATCATCTACTTAATTCGGTTGATATTTCCGTTACAAATGACGAATTTCTTCAGGCGGAGAAAGGCAACAGCTCGGAGCAGTAGCGATTGTGGGGTGCGCGCCGTTCTCGTGGCTCGTCGCATCATCTGCCCCGTTGATTCGATGGCGTTGGTGGTTGTCGGCAGATTGAGTTTCGGATAGCGAAGATACGTTCTGAAATCCCGCTCGCGTTCGAGAAATTCCAGAGCTTGTTTGCGGATATAGGGCGGACAGTTTGGGCGGCTAATCATCCTGCAAATTGTTTTTCTGGCTCGCAACAATCCGTGAGCACTGTGAGAGTTCAGGATTACTCTGGTTGCCTCAAGTATCTTGTCGCGCAGTTTGCTGCTTCGTATCCGGTACCGTCTCTTGCCTTTGCCGCGCACCAGATTGGCAAGCAGATGGAAATAGCATCGCTGGTGTAGCCAATGGTTCTGTTCCGAAAGGAGTTGTGATCCTCGAAAACCATCGGAAACAAAGGCGCAAATACGCTTTTTCACTGCCAGAGGAATAGTCGCAACCGCTCGGACCCACCTCTCATAGCATTCCCGTCCTTCAAACAATACCGGATCAAGAAAATACGCTTTTCTGCTGCCGGTTGGTTTTACCGCTAGGAGATACATGACCCACTCTCTACGCTTGAATTTGAAGTAGAGACCGTCACCAAGGAGAATTTGTGGTCCGCGAAAAGAGACCAGAGAGTGTCGCCTCTCAACCGTTGCTCGCATTGCCTTCAGATACCGCAGTGCGATGCCGCTTCGGGAGAGACGAACATTTCTTTTCTCTTGAGCAATCGTATGCCGCTCAAGGAGTATCCGGTTGAGCAAGGCGGTGGCAATGCGTTTACGTTTTCTACCCCTCCGTTTTTTCCGAATACTCCATGTTCGTTTGCAGATAGTGCACTGCCTTCGACGCTTGCCGAAACGGTTTATTCTCCCTCGGCAACAAGGAGATTTCGCGTGTTGTGTGGCCATACACGCGAACTATGGCACAGAAAGGCCGATTTGATTTGAAAAAGAGCCGCTTTCCTTTACTAACCATCAACAGAATTTAGTGGAACATCCCAAAGTTTTCATCGCTTAATTTAGCATATAAAGCGAAAAGCCCCGCAGGGCTTCTCAAGACAACTTGTGTTTCGGTGACGGAATACGCCACTTACTTACATTAAGCTCCACACAAGATTTACATCACTTTTAGTATACGCGAAATACACCTATGGAGTCAATGGGTTATACACAGGCGGATTTGAGGCAAATTTACTGTATGGAAACTTGATAGATTCACTAATCGTGAGTTTGCTGTAAAAATGATCCTTTCCATAGGTATATTTCGCATAAATCGCGTTGGAAACAACATCGGCTGCTTGGACAACTTTGGAATCTTTTGAATCCACGTAACGGATACTCAAATCATGCGTAAAACCCCATTGAGAAAAGCTTTAATCTTGATGTAGTCAGCCAACGAGTTTATAGATTTTACTT
>CAZZGX010000037.1:0-9913 GCA_964653715.1 uncultured Candidatus Saccharibacteria bacterium | reverse complement strand
GCGATGATTGACGCGGATCTCCAGTATCCGCCCGAAGCAATTCCCGAGATGATCGACAAGATCGAAAGTGGATTTGATGTTGTTGTCGCAGATCGATGCGAGCGCAAAGAAAGTTTTCTTCGCAATTTTATCAGTAAAGCATTCGCCTTCTTTTTTGTTCGAGTTCTCCACGGCTTTACCCACGATGTTCAAGCGGGGCTCAAAGTGTTTCGCAGGCAGATTATAAAGGAGATTAATATCCATCCAACTCCATGGACGTTTGATCTCGGATTTTTGGTAAATGCGCGCGAAGCCGGATACACAATCGGCGCGGTCAATATTGTTTTCGACGACCGACACGCAGGGCTCTCAAAAGTCAAGTTATTTCAAACAAGTTGTGAAATTGGCGCAAATGCGATAGCTCTTCGGTTTCGACGCAAGCGTCCACTAAAAATCCATCCTAATGGGATTCACATGTCGGGCGCGGGACTCTCACATCGCGGCAAACGATTTATCACGCATACCACGCTCCCGCACCAGATCTCGGCGATTGAAACTATTGTTCCCTGGCAAAAAATATTTTTGATACTAGTTGTCTCGGCTATTATTTTTGGTTTTTTCATCTCGCCGCTCAAAGCCGCTATCTTTTTCGTAGCGATCTTGAGCACGATTTATTTTCTTGACGTGCTCTTTAACCTCTATCTCGTCGTCAAAAGTCTTCAAAATCCACCGGAAATAAAAATCGCAAAAGACGAAATTGCAGCACTCGGCGATTACGATCTCCCGGTCTATACCATTCTGTGCCCGCTCTATCGCGAAACTCACGTGCTGCCTGGATTTATTTCTGCTATCGAAAAACTCGATTGGCCAAAAAACAAACTCGACGTCATCTTGCTTCTTGAAGAAGACGACGCAGATACGATCCAAGCCGTCTCGCAGATGACACTTCCGACTCATATCCGCTCGATGGTCGTTCCGCACTCGATGCCAAAAACAAAACCAAAAGCGTGTAACTACGGACTCTCACATGCAAAAGGAGAGTATCTTGTCGTTTACGATGCTGAAGATATCCCCGATCCGCTTCAACTAAAAAAAGCATACCTCGCGTTTCAAAAAGTCCCCGACGAGGTCAAGTGCTTACAAGCAAAACTCAATTATTACAATCCCCACGACAATTTTTTAACACGCCTTTTTACCGCGGAATATTCTTTATGGTTTGACGTGGTTTTGACGGGACTTCAATCGATCAATACCACGATCCCGCTTGGCGGAACGAGTAATCATTTTCGGACGCGCGATCTCGTGGCATTCGAGGGTTGGGATCCTTTTAATGTGACGGAAGATTGTGATTTGGGCGTGCGTTTGTTTAAACGCGGAGGCAAAACGGCGATTATCGATTCCGTGACGCTTGAGGAAGCAAATAGCAATTTAAAAAACTGGCTTCGCCAACGCTCACGCTGGATCAAGGGATATATGCAAACCTACCTCGTGCATATGCGGCGTCCTTTTGAGTTCTTGAAAGAAAACGGCGTCCACGCAGTTATTTTTCAGCTGAATGTGGGAGGCAAGATCGCTTTCATGCTGATCAATCCAATTTTGTGGTTTATGACGATCGCGTATTTCGCGCTCTACGCGTATGTCGGGCCATCCATTGAGGCTCTCTATCCTCCCATAATTTTTTACATGGCCGCTACCTCGCTCATTTTCGGAAATTTTATGTATCTTTACAACTATATGATTGGCACGGCCAAGCGCGGCCATTGGTCACTCATGAAGTATGTATTTTTTGTGCCTATTTATTGGTTTCTTACAAGCGTTGCCTCAGTCATCGCGCTTTGGCAGCTCATTACGAGGCCGCACTATTGGGAAAAAACTAATCACGGGTTGCATCTTGCACGCCTGGAGAAATTAAAACCCAAAGAAACTATTTTTGAGCTGGTGCCTTTACCGGGGGCAGCATATGTTTCAGGGGGCACCATTCTTATCGGTACGCTCATGATTACAAATGGCATCAACTTTCTTTTCAATGCCTATATTGGACGCGTTCTCTCTTTCTCAGAGCTTGGGTTTGTGACACTTGTCAATACAATATGGTATCTTGCCACGGTATTTTTGGGCGGGCTTTCTTCCACGGTAAATCATAAAACTGCGTATCTTGCTGTTGCCGAAGGGCAGCAAGCGAGCACGCAATTTCTGCGGTCCACGTTACGCAAGGCCGTTGTCCTTGGGGTTTTGTGCTCGATCATATGGATTGTCGCGGTGCCGTTTTTGTCGGCATTTTTTCATGTGAGCGACCTCGACACACTTTTTTACTTCTCTCCGATTTTTTTGTTTGGTGTCATTGCTTCGACAAATCGCGGGTTTCTCAACGGAAACCTATTCTTTATTTCGATAGCGGTTCTTATCCTTATCGAAACACTTACAAAGTTTACCGCTGCGGTTTTATTTGTTCGTGTGGGAGTACCCGGGTACGTCTACCTTGCAATTCCCTTGTCTGTGGCGGTCGCGTCTATGGGAGCGCTTTTTTGCACGCGAAAATATCGTCGCACGTTCCGTTCAGAGAGCGATACAAAATTTCCTTCACATTTTTATCTTGCCTCCATTTTAAACGGCCTTTCGACAACGGTATTTTTGAGTCTTGATATTATTTTGGTGAAACATTATCTTCCTGCCACAGTTGCCGGCCAGTACTCGCTCTTGGCGCTCGTCGGCAAGATGATCTATTTTTTTGGTTCTTTGCCGAATACATTTATGATCACGTTCGTGAGCCGAGAAGAGGGACTCGGACATAACCCCACACGAGTTCTCTATATTCTTTTTGGGCTCACGCTCTTTCTCACGGGTATCGGTTTCCTGTTTCTCGGCCCCCTCGGGCATATTGTTGTTCCGGTTCTTTTGGGCGCTAAAACTCTCTCAATCCTCCAGTACTTAACAATGTATACCCTCGGCATCGCGTTTTTTACTCTTGCCAATGTTATCGTGACGTATCATCTCGCCCGCAAGCATTATATCTTTCCCGTCATCGCGATTTTACTCTCACTCTGCATGATGATCGGGATTATATTTTCCCACGCTGGAATACAGGATATTATCAAAGTGATTTTTACTACGAGTCTTTTTGGGCTGGCCGCGTTGATCCTTGCGCACTATTTTGAATGGGAACTTCGCTACGCGGGGACAGCTTTTCGCGACCTCTTGGGCGTTTTCGCGCCCCTTCCTATTCATCCGCACGATCCCAAGCACAAGCGGATACTGATTTTTAACTGGCGTGATACTAAACACGCGTTTGCGGGGGGAGCGGAAATGTATATTCAGGAAATCGCCAAAAAATGGGTGGCGCAAGGCAACACCGTTACAATTTTTTGCGGTAACGACCGCAAAAATCCACGTCACGAAGTTGTCGATGGCATCGACATTGTCCGACGGGGCGGATTTTATCTTGTCTATATATGGGCGTTTTTGTATTACATAATCAGATTTCGGGGGAAATTTGATGTCATTGTTGACTGTCAAAACGGAATTCCATTTTTTACCCCACTCTATGCCAAAGAGCCGGTGTATTGTTTGATGCATCATGTGCATCAGGAAGTATTTCGTCGTTCGCTCAATTGGCCGCTTGCATCACTTGCTCAGCTTCTTGAACGGCGGTTGATGCCGATCGTGTATCGCAACGTAAAGTTTATCGCTGTTTCACAATCAACAAAAAAAGATATGGACGGCCTTGGTCTTGGGCGTGTGGGGATAGAAATCATCCCGCCGGGAGTGGATCTCGAGCGCCTGAGGGTTGGCGACAAAAGTCCTCACCCGTTGGTACTATATCTCGGAAGACTAAAAGCGTATAAGTCCATAGACGTACTCATCAAGGCATTTCAGATTTTGCTTGCAAAAGTTCCTGATGCCACACTTGTTATTGCGGGGAGCGGAGAAGAGGAGGGAAAGCTCAAGTCTCTTGTGCGTACGCTTGGGCTCGAACGTCACATCTCATTTTACGGAAAAGTGAGCGAAGAAACTAAGATACGTCTTTTACAAGAAGCGTGGATATTCGCAAACCCATCTTTTATGGAAGGATGGGGCATTACAACCATTGAGGCGAATGCATGCGGGACTCCCGCGATAGCTTCGGATGTCCCCGGACTTCGAGATTCCGTACAGAATCCTCATACGGGGTTTTTGGTCCCGCACGGCGATCCTTATGCGCTTGCAGAAAGTCTTCGCACTATTATACAGGACAAGGAGCTCCGTCTGCGGCTCGGCAAGAACGCGCTTCTTTGGGCGCAACGATTTGATTGGCAAAAAACGAGCCAGGGCTTTTTGTCAGTACTCACGGGAGATTATTATGAAAGTGAAAATGTTGCCTAAAAAAATAAGCGTTACCGTAGGAATTTCCGCTTTTAATGAAGAGGCAAATATTTCCTGCCTTCTTGATTCCCTTGTACGCCAGAGGCGCGTTGGATATACACTTGAACGCGTATGTATTATATCCGATGGTTCCACGGACAATACTGAAAAAATTGTGCTAGAGTATGCGCTCAAGTTTCCTTTTATTGAGCTTGTGCGAGATGGCAAGCGTAGCGGACAGATTTCGCGGATAAACCAGATATACAGAATGAACACGAGCGATATCGTTGTTAATCTTGATGGCGATGCTACTCTAGCTGATGAATGGACGCTCGAGAAGCTTGTCATGGCATTTAAAAATGAAAAGGTCGGGCTTGTTGGAGGGTGTGATACGCCGCTTCCGCCGCGTACATTTTTTGAAAAAATTGTTGTTACGCATATTGCGTTGTGGCACAAAGTCCGGGTTGGTTTGAACGGCGGGGATTCAGTGTACAACCTTCACGGCTGTGTTTCCGCTTTACGAAAGGAGCTTGCGCGTAAAATGAGTATTCCTCCCAAGGTCTTTGCTCAGGATACCTATCTTTATTTCCGCGCGCGCGAGTTGGGCTACGGGTTTTATTATCAGCAAGATGCGGTTGTGTATTATCGCGCACCCGCGAATTTTCGCGATTACTATTTGCAAGTAACTCGCTTTACAGCGACCCGAGTGAAAATCAGCGATCATTTTGGGCCATGGATCGAACCGTTACGCCATGTCCCGTTTTCAAGAAAGGTAAGTGCCGCCATCGCATTTTTTTTCCGACACCCAATACTGTTGCCGCTTGCTCTCGGACTTCGCGGTATGGTAAAGGTACGTGGACTATTCGGCCGCCCTTTCAAGCAATTTGGTGGTACGTTTTGGGATCCGATTTCATCCACAAAAACGGCGCACAAAAATCAATGACATACCATGAATAATATAAAAAAAACAGTAACAGTTGGCATCCCGGCCTATAACGAAGAAAAAAATATCGGATATCTCATCCGAGATCTTGAAGCCCAAGAGCTCCATTCGGTCGTGCTTGAAAAAATCCTTTTGTATTCGGATGGCAGTACGGATCAGACGTGTCCTATTATCGATCGTGTCAGAGATACTCGTATTGAGTGTGTGAAAAGCTCCGAACGCCGCGGAGTTACGGAAGCGACAAATTATATGTTTTCCCACATCGAAAGCGACATTCTTGTTTTTCTAAACGCAGATATAGCAATTAAAGATCCTCTTTTTCTTGAAAAATTGACCGCTCCGCTTGTTGGAGGTAGCGCTGATATGACCTCGTGCAGGCTTCAAGCGTTGTGGCCCGCCACTTTTTTTGAAAAGATATTGTACGCCGGACACTCATTTAAAAATGCTGTATTTGAAAAATACCATAGCGGCCAGAATCTCTACACTTGCCACGGGCCAGTACGGGCGTTTACGAGAGCAGTGTACTCAGGTATGCGGTTTTCCGAAAGTGTCGCCGATGATATGTATTCGTATCTCTATGCCATGAAATACACGTTTCGATATCAGTTCGTGCCTCAAACAAGCGTATATTTTCGTTTGCCCGATTCATGGAGCGATCATCTCTGCCAAAGTGTTCGTTTTTTCAAATCTCCCGAGGTTGTTGAAAAAGAATTTGGCGCTAAGTTTGCGAGACAATATCTTCGGATGCCGTATCGGGTGCTCTTCGGCGAGTTTATTCTGCATCTATTGCGTTCTCCCATACGCATGAGCTTTTACGGAAGCATTGCGCTTTTCATGAAAGTGAAATCGTTGCTGTGGAAGTCTCCGGATATTGGTACATGGGAAATTGCAGAAAGCTCAAAACAGGTCGAGAAAAACGACGCACGACTTTCATGGAAGGAAATAGCATTTATCGCGTTTCGCCGTCTTATGTATACGATGTTTGGCGTTATCGGGCGCTTTGCTTCGGAAAAACGAAATCATGTATATGTACTTTGTTATCACGCGGTTAGCGATGACGCATGGAAGTTTAGTATTAATCAAAAAGTTATTGAGCGACAAATCGACTACTTGCTGACAAAGCGAAAACCCGTGACACTCCGGGATCTCGAGCTTCACGTGAGAGGCGCTAAGCCCATTACCGAGCCATCGTTTGTGGTGACATTTGATGATGGGTACAAGGATATAATGTCCATGATCCCGTTTATGCGCGCCCGCAAGATACATCCGGCGTTATTTGCTCTTGCCTATCCTGAAAGGGCAAATCGGAGAGAGCTTGAAACAGACCGGGATTTTTTAAGTGCCGATGACCTTGTCAAACTTAAAAAGGAAGAGTGGGGAATTGGCTGCCACAGCGGTACACATGCCGATTTCGAGACTCTTACCAAAGAAGGCATTGAACGCGAGGTGGTGGAAGCAAAGAAAAGTCTCGAATCAATCATCGGTATTCCTGTTGTTTACTTCGCGTACCCTAAAGGTAGATATACAGAGGAAGTTCTTGATGCAGTAAAACGCGCGGGATACGCTCTGGCTTTTACCGTCGAAGATGGTTTTATTGAGCCGGGTATTGCTCGTATGCGTGTGCCTCGAATCGGTGTCGATCGCACCCATTCGTTGAGAGAATTTCGCGGCATGTTAACTGCATGCGCAACATATTGCCGCGGTCTGGTACGCAAGCGGTCGTTGCATATATGAAAACTTTGCTTACATTTTTACGAAAAGTTCGCGCAAGGGTCATGCGAATACTAAAACCGAAACGCGCGTACTTCTTTGCGCATACTCCAGTTCGTTCGCACGCACCAATCAGTAATAAATATGGGTTTGACCGCGGTACGTCAATCGACCGGTACTACATCAATCATTTTATGGAACTCCACAAAAATGATCTTCGCGGCGCGTGTCTCGAAGTGCATGATGCGGGGTACATCGAAGTTTTTGGAGGCGCTCGTGTTACCAAAAAAGACGTTCTTGATATTAATATAAAAAACCCACAGGCAAATATTCGCGGCGATTTGAGAAATCTACAGGGAATTGTCTCCGATAATTCCTACGATTGTTTTGTTCTTGTCCATACCCTAGGGCTTATAGACGACTACGAAGCAGCAATTAACGAGTCATGGCGGATTTTAAAGCCAGGTGGCGTTTTATTATTTGTGGCTACGGTAAACGGCTCAATCGACCACGAATCTCCCACTCGGGATTACTGGAGATTTACACCAGCATCCTTAGAATATGTATTTGGTAAAAAATTTGGAAAAGGCAATCTCGAGATTCAAACATACGGCAATGTGCTTTCGGGTCAGGCGCATTGGGTTGGTCTTGCCGCCGAAGAGCTTTCTCAAGAAGAGCTCGATATCAACGATCCCTATTATCCGATTGTTATTACAATGAGAGCGGTAAAACGTCTATGAATTCTCAAAAACTACATGTTGATGTTGTCTCAAAATACTTTTATCCCGTTGCCGCCGGCATTGAGACTAATATTATCGAAACATACGCTGTCCTTGCGAGAAATGGTTGGGATGTCGCCGTGCACGCATCAAAAGATATTTTGACCGAAAAGAACCGTCTCTCCGATACTGATGAGGTGCGCGGGTTGCGTATCCGACGATACCCATTTCGCTGGTATGGATATTTCCCCCAGATTGATTGGGAGAATACTGATGCCGTGTGTCTGCATAATTTTAACGTCGTTCCGCATTTTTACATATTTATCTATAGTCTCTGGCGAAAAATACTTAGGAAGAAACGCTACATACTTATTGTAACACCGCACGGAGGCTTTACCCCTGAGTGGTCTATTTTTGGACGCGTGACAATCCTTTTGAAGAAGACCTACCATTATACGATCGGTACACTCCTTATCAATTTTGTCGTTGATAGAGTACGCGCCGTGTCTGACTGGGAACGGATGAAAATAATAAAAAAAGGAGTGGCTCGTGAGAAAGTAATTACCATTGACAATGGTATTGAAGATGAGGCGTACGCCGATCTTGAGCAAGAGGCAAGCGATGAGATCAAGAAAAAAGTTGCGGGCTACGGACGGTATATTATTCAAATCGGCCGCATTCATAAGATTAAAAATTTTGAGACGACCATCCAGGCGCTTGCGAAACTTCCCGAGCGCTACCGCGGTCTCAAATTTGTCGTCGTGGGTCCAGTAGGGGACACGGTATATGCCGAAAGACTCAAAACACTCGTGCAGAAACTTGAGCTTGAGGACAGGGTTGTTTTTTGTGGTGTTATCCGCGGCGTCGATAAATTTTATCTTATTAAGAAGGCCGAGATAATGGTGCACATGGCGCTTTGGGAGAGTTTTTGCAATGTGGTTCATGAAGGGTTGAGTCAAGGTCTTATCTGTATCGTTTCAAATACCTTCGCGCTCCCGTATCTGATTAAAGATGGCGTGCATGGGTATTGCCTTGATACGTATGATGTGGATGCCGTCTCAAAAAAAATTGAGTATGTTCTTGACCATAAAAACAATCCGTTTATCCGAGAGATGAAAGCGCGTAATAAAGAGTATGGTCTTGAGAATTCTTGGCGAAAGGTTGCCGGTCGCATGGACGAGATGTATCGGAGCGCCTTGTCTCATATACGCATATGAATAAAACTATTTCGCGACTTACCATGTTTAGTATGCTGGAGATCGGATGCGGCAATCTGTTGCGTCATTTTAGCTCACGCGTACAAAACCATCGTCTCGCAATACCCAAAGTGGTAGACGAGTATCGATTGGTGCGCATTATTCAAAAAGAAAATTCGACACCCAACTACTATCAGTTTGCCATCTACGAGCGTACGGATGGAACGCGAGTATATGCCAAGCAATGGAGCGGCTATGTAAAAAACATGGAGTATTTTTGGCTGGTAAATGAAATAAACGTGTACCGGGCGCTCGGTGAGGCAACCCAGACACATCAAAAAGAACTTCATGCAAAATATCCTCATATACGCATTCCAAAGCTCTTGGGCGTGATACGCGAACGTCATCGGCTGATTATGCTCATTGAAAATATTGAAGGTGAAGTGCTTGATAATTTTAAATCACCTACCAGCGGAATTGCGATTATGGAACAAGTTGCCGCGTATATGCGCGATATAAGCGCGTACCTCGATATGTCGTCTCCAGCTCTTACAAAAAGGGGCGGATGGTACTTTATGTTCAATTTTTATTTTGCGTTACTGCGGGGGGCTTTCCGCTATCCTGCGCGCGCGCGTGTTTTTTCTCGGGCATTTGTCCGGTTTACAAAATACCTGCCGATACTTTTTACGGACAAGAGGCGAGTATTGGCCCATAGGGATATTACATTTTTCAACATATTGTGCGCACGAGACACGTTTTACATAATTGACTTCGAGCTGACGGTTCTTGCTCATCCGATGTTTGAAATAACTCAAATTGTAACGGGTTCGTGGCGCCGGCCAGGTTTTTGCAAGAACTGGTATGATACAGAGACCATGAAGCGCATTTTTGCAGATAGTCATGAGTTGCGCGTGTACGAAGCACTGAGTGTTTATACTGCCGTGCATCGTCTTGCTACCGCGCCACGCAGTGAAGAACATATTCATGTTGAATATTTGAATCACGCGTTAAATCTGCGTTTGGCGACA
>CAZZGX010000036.1:0-9957 GCA_964653715.1 uncultured Candidatus Saccharibacteria bacterium | reverse complement strand
GCTTATTGAAATCTTGGTGGCGTTGACGGTTTTGACGACTGCTATGGCCGCGTTTTATGGCGCCGTGGCCATCGCCAATCGGGCGACCACGCGAGCGGGCGAGAAAACACAAGCAGGGTTTTTGCTTGAGGAGGGGATGGAGGCCGTGCGCCATCTGCGCGACATGAGCTGGGACAATATCGGCAACAAAACGCTCAACACGCTCTATTGCCTCAACTATGACTCGGTAACCAGCGACTTTGCTCTTATGCCAAAAGGGGCAGGTTCTTTCTACGATGCCTACCTTTCAAATTGGAATACAGGGCAGACGGGAGAGTTGTTTGTCAACATCACCCCAAGTTTTTCTCTTACTTTAAATGGCAGTGCCCCCAGTGCCCTTGGTGTTGCTTATTACCAGTCAGGCATTAAAAATTCCCAAGGTTTACCGACATGGAATACAATTTCCTGGCTTCCTAATTACCCCTATGGCAAGGAGTTACCTGCAAATACGGAAACAGGACCGCCAACAGGATATCCATCTGGTGCTGCCAATATGACCGGCAATGTTCTCTTGATGCATTTGAACGAGCCAGCTTTGAGCACAAGTTTTACTGATTCATCAGGCGGAGGAAATGGAGGAACATGTAGCGGCGCGGGTTGCCCAACTCTTGGAGCTTTGGGCAGACTCAAGACTATGGCGAGTTTCAACGGCACGACGAATTATATACAAAGCACGACAAACACGAATATTAATTTTGAGCGCACAAATCCCTTTTCTATAGAAGCATGGATTAATACAAGCAATATAACTACGGATGACATGCCAATTGTAAATAAAAGCCTAGAGGGGGCAGCTTTTAATTTCCATGGCTATCAGTTTTCAGTATATCGGTCTGGTGGCGCGAGTATACTGCGGTTTTTTATGGTAGGTTCCGCCCCACTCTTGGGAAGTTATATAGAGAAGCGCGGTACAATAAATGTTGCCGACGGGAATTGGCATCATGTTGTAGCCACTTACGATGGCTCCTCCACAGCGGCGGGTATAAAATTATATGTGGATGGGGTTGCTGATACTGGTGTCATAGCCGCGAACAACACGCTTACTACAACGACACAAACCACGGTACCTCTGAAAATCGGAGCCCGCACCGCGGTCACACCATCAAACGCAAGATATTTTGCCGGCAGTATAGACGAAGTTGCTATATACGGCCGAGTGCTATCATATACTTCGCCACTAGTAGACGAGCCCGGTGATCATTACCGGCGCGGAGCTGCTTCAATCCAGTTTCAGGTGCGTTCATGTGACAATTATGATTGTTCTCTCAATCCAACAAGTTTTATGGGGCCAAGCGGCGATGGGAGCACCTATTTTGACGATCTTAATAATGCCACCTTGGGAACGCCCTCTTTTTCTCTTCCTAGTGGCCTCGGAAACAAAAAGTATATCCAATATAAAGCATTCTTTAATCGTTTTAATACAATCAGTCTCGAGCCCTTTCTTACAAGCGTCACGATTAATTATGCAAATACATGTTCTTTGATCGATAACACATTTACTCGTCAGGCAACAATTCTCAACGCATGCCGCAATAATGTTTCAAACGATATCGTCGGTACGAGCGCTAGTTGTATATCGCCCAACTATGTCGACCCGGACACGAAGCAGGTGAGCGTCGACGTAAGCTGGAAAAATTATACGGAAAATCTAAAATTTTATCTCGCGAACGATTGAATATGAATACTCGCCGCGGCACAACTCTCGTCGAACTCCTTGTCTACATTGGGATTCTCGCGATCGCGACGGTGCTAGTAGTGAACGCGATTTTGAAAATGACGGAAATTTTTGGGAAGGCTCGGGTCGAGCGCAAAGTGGCGCTTGCGGCAGAAACCGCTCTCGAACGTATGGTGCGCGAAATTCGTCTCGCGAATGATGTTCCGGTCATCCAAAGCTCGCCACCATATCTCGCGCTAAATACTTTCGCGGATTATACGGGTTCAACGGCCGTGACAAAAATATTTATTCTACCCCTAGGCAGTAAAACGCTTTACTATGATAATGATGCGTATGACCCATATCAACAAGTTCCTCTCACGCCAAGCGATGTGCAGGTAACTTCGCTGACGTTTACGCAACTCCCGTTTATTACGGATAAACCGAAAGCAGTTCGGATCACGCTTACTATAACGGGCGGGTCTGGCAAATATGCCGTAAGCCACAATTATTACGCGACGGCCGTATTGCGGGGAGCAATCAAATGAAAAAGAAACCATTTAATTTTCAGTCGGGGCAGGCAGCGCTCCTCGCCGTAATCATGTTTCTTTTCATCTCGCTCGTGGTCACGAGCTCGTTCGCGCTTTTGGGCGTCCGGCATCTTCAGGCCGCCGGAAATCTTATTACTTCAAAGAAAAGTTACGCCGCCGCGGAATCCGCGCTTGAAGACTTCGCGTATCGTTTTAAAAAAGGTCAGTCTCCGTCGGGTCTTACGTACACCGATCCTAACGGTGCGACCGTTACTGTAGGTGTTGCCGGGACCATAACAAAACAAATTACCGTCACCTCGAATTTAAAGGGCGTTTACCGTGCGATGAAAGGCAACCTGATCACTTCTATTAAGGGATCTTTTAAATACGGCGCGCAGGTTGGTCCCTTGGGCTTAGGCATGACGGGTTTTGCTCAAGTGAACGGTAGTGTTTTTTCGGCGGGGTCAATCACGGGCGCGCCTAACACAGTTATCTTTGGAGACGCCTATACATCAAAGGGTATTTCGTCAACCGCGGACGCAGAGCAAAATGCACAAACCGCGGTTCTTAATCTGCGGGATTCGAGTACTCACAAAGTGCTCGCGCAAAGTTTTGTAGCGGTTTCTACCGCCCAACCTCTTAAATTTGGCCTCTATGTGAAGAAATTCAATAATCCCGGGAGTGATCTCCGTGTACGTATCATGAATAACAATACTACTTCTTGCACTCCTCCTGTTACTTCATGCCCGGATATTGGCTCTCAAGCAATTGCCAATAAAACTATTTCAAATAATGATATTGGTACTAGTTTTGGATGGGTTGAGAAAGTATTTGGGACCGTGAACACTAATCTTACCTCCGGGCAGAAATATTGGCTCGTGGTCGAGATGATCTCCGGACCCTCGGATTATTCAAAATATTATATTCTAGGCTCTGCCGCGGATTCTTCCTATGGTGGGACCAGCCATACTGCTCTCTATCAGCCCGCCCCCAGCAACGATAACTGGTGGGTTGCGCCGATCCCCGCCGCTAATGATATCGCTTTCCGCGTTTACTTGGGTTCATGGAACACGACTATAGACAGCATGAAAGTCAAAGGCAACGCGCATTCTTATAGCATAACCAACTCCGTCGTTGGTACGTATACCGATATCAATAACGCCGCTACCTATAGCGGGACGGCAAAATATTTTTCGAATGTGTCGGGTACCACTGTACAAAAGTATAATGTGGGTTACGCGGCATGTTTTGGAAACCCCAACTGTACAGAACTGTTACCTAATCCCTCGCCAGAAGATCCCCCAATTTCTGACGTGGAAGTCGAAGCATTCATTGATGACGCTAACAGAGGACCTACGTGCGGTCCTTCGGATGGTTGCGTTGCTGGTAGCCTTACTATTGATAACGTGACTAAAACCATCAACGGCCCCTTTGTCATATCAGGCGATCTTAAAATAAAAAACAACGGAAAGCTGATTCTTGGAGTGGATGGGACGCTTGGGAAAGGCCCCGTACTCGTGCGCGGTAGAGGGATTTTTAGTAATAAGTGCCAGATTGCTCTCGCAAAAGAATACGGAGACACGAATGCCGCTATCGTTTTTGACAATACTACAAACATCACTCAATCTATTGTAGATATAAACGACACCTGTGCTTTTTACGGCTCCGGTAACGGTATCAACGCGAGCGGAGGTCCACTCCCTGGGCAACCCCTTCTCGACCCGTCTGGGGATCCTCCTCACAGCTTTTTGATGATTCTGGCGAAGAGCCCAAATGTCAGGCCCAGCAGGCCTCCAGCCATACAGCTCAATAATCAGGCGAGCGGAGGAATCATTTACGCTGTCAATGGCCAGGTTGAGCTCAACAACAACGTTGGGGCTAATACTATATATGGTCAAAGAGTAACAATAGAAAACAGCGCTTCGCTGACCTATAAGGAGGGATTGAGCAACTTGTCTTTCTCGGTTGGGCCCGAAGGAGGATGGGGAGTGTCGAGCTGGGGCGAGACGCAATAGAACAAATTTCTCAAAATAGATTACAATAAGAGCTATGAAGCCGTTTGAATTTCCGGCCATCGGTGTTGATATTTCTGACGAGTCTTTTAAGTATGTCAATTTGGAAACACGAGGCGGCGCGCGCCAAATAAATTTCTTTGGGGAGCACGATCTTGCCAAAGGACTCATTGAGAGCGGCGAGATCAAAGATCCCGGCGCGGTTTCCAAAGTTCTCGCTTTGGTCTTTGGCCGGTACCGATCCAAGGTTCCGTACCTCGCTCTTTCGCTTCCCGAAGAAAAAGGATTTTTGCGGATTATCACTATGCCGCGCGTTGTGGCCCAAGAAGTGCGCTCCGCGCTCGAGTTTCAGCTCGAGGAACATATCCCGTTTCCGCCCGACCAGCTTATTTTTGATTACACGATCCTCGACAGCGCCGAACAGATGAGCGTGCTTCTCACCGCCTATCCCCGCGAGGTTGTCGAGTCCTACGTTCAAATCGTAAAAAAAGCAGGTTTTATCCCGACGATACTCGAGCTTGAATCGCAGGCGATCGCGCGGGCCGTGGTTCCCGCCGGGTCGCGTGAGACCAGTCTCGTAGGAGACATCGGGCATACGCGGACCACGTTTTTTATCGTGCACAATGGAATTGTGCACTTCACCTCAACGATAAAAATTGGAGGCCGCGACATTGATAATATTTTGATGCAGTCGCTGCACCTTACCAAAGAAGAAGCCTCTGACGTCAAAATTGGCCGAGGATACGATTTTTCTTCTGACGAAATTATCAAAAGTCTTTCGCCCGCGCTCGTAGCGCTCAAAGAAGAGGCGGAGCGGCAGATAGATTTTTGGGAGCATCGTTATTCGGGAGCGAAGGAAAAGATCGCGAACGTGCTTCTTTGCGGGGGAGACGCGTATCTCAAGGGTCTCCCCGAATTTCTCGCGCGGGAGCTTATGCTCCCAACCACGCGAGCGCGCGTTTGGGAAAATCTCTTTGACTTGAAAAAATATATTCCTCCGATCAACGCGCATGATACGTTGCGATACGCCACTGCCTTCGGGCTCGCGCTCCGCGCGGGAAGTATTACGGAAGATATCATATGAATTTACTCCCAGAAGAAAACAAACAAGAGCTCACCTACGAGTTTTGGCGGCGTTTTGTCTGGTTTTTGGGATTTTATCTCATCATCATCGCGGTCGCGGCGGATTCGCTTTTGTTGCCGTCGTACTTTTTTCTTTCTTTTCAGCTCGATAAAGTAAAAGATCGTCTCAATACTACTACCAACAGCGTGGCGCTCCAGCGGACATTCTCGGGCGAGAAACAGATAAAAGAAGCGAGGGAACTCATAAATCTCTCGGCTGGATTTGTGGATAAAAAAGCATATATATCGCCGCTCATCGAAGACGTACTTGGACGCACGACGGCGAGTACGTCCCTTTCGTCTTTCCAGTATCAAATCGCCCCGGGGGGCAAAGGAGCTCTTCGGATGTCGGGCGTCGCTGGGAGCAGAGATGAGCTTCTTTTGTATGTCGCGAATCTGAAAAAAAGTTCATATATAATAAATGTCGATTCTCCAGTAAGCAATTATCTTGACGAAAAAGGAGGAGTTTTTAACGTGACTGTGGATTTGGCGCCATGACCTCCATCAAACAAAAATTTTTACTGACGCTTGGGTCCGTCGTTCTCTCCATTTCGGGCCTCGCTCTTATTTTTCTCTACCTCTATCAAAATAAAGTTTTACCGCTCATGGAAAGCTTTGGCGCCACGGAAACCGCCATCAGAGAGGCAGAACGGCGGATTACATTTTACAATGAAACAATTGACCCAGAACTTAAAAAGTATGGTGAGGAGGTCAAAAATTTGCAAAGTCTTTTTTTCGCGCCCGGCCGCGAGCTCGAGTTTATTATTTTTATCGAAAAAGTCGCCAAGCGCAACACTCTCAAACACTCGCTCACGACTACTCCCATCGCGGGCAACCTTCAGGCGTCGGTCGCGCTGGAGGGCGAGTACCAAAACATACTCCAATTTTTGCGGGAGATCCAAAATGAAAAATTCTTTCTCACGATTACAAACATACTCCTCGGGCCGGGAAGGACTACGATCCAGATGAAACTTTACTAACTATGAAATTTCAATTTTCTTCAATAAAATCAATCCGCCTTTTTAAAAAGGGCGCCCATCGGCCAATCGTGGAGTGGGGCGATTTTATGTGGAAGTTGTCGATTGCTTTTCTTGTCTCCTTGGCCCTCGCCGTACTTGCTTTTGACGGCTATCTTTTTGTTCTTGCTCGGAACTTCGGAGAAAGCATAGATGTTCCTCAAGAAAATCCTTCTTTACGGCAGCCGCTCCAATCCGCGACAGAAATTCTCAAAAAACGAGCCGATCTTTTGAAAAGCGCCGGCAAAGATCTTCCCACCGCCGACCCTTTCGAGTAATATGGAAGTGGTTTGGGCAAAAACGCTCCCAGCATTTTTGTCCCCATAGTTCAATGGATAGAACGGCTCCCTTCTAAGGAGCAAATCGAGGTTCGACTCCTCGTGGGGGCATAAAATTAAAATCCAATACTATATTTTGCGCTTTTTAACAAATATGGGCAAGATTTCTTTTTTTAGTTCTTTGCTTCTTTTAGAGATACTTTCTCCCACTTCATTATTGATGTGCACTATTCCGGCGAGACCGCCTTCTTTAATTTTTTCAGCAAGGGCCATCGTTTCAATGCGGTAGTCTTCATAAGTCAGTAAACAATATTCAATATAAGCCAGTACCTCTTTTGAAGTATCAAAACCCCCAAAAACATCGTAACCTTCTTTTGCTAATTGCCGTAATGCATGTAATGCGAACGCCCAGGCGCCTCTTTCTGATTGAGCTTGATCGGCAAAGTTAAAATTCTTTATTTTTTCATATTTAAGCTCTTCTATAAGTTGCTCTCTTTGCCTTTTTTTGATATCTGCTATCGGCTCATAAGTAGACACGACATCTATCTTAAATTTGTCATGCACTTTTTTAAAAATATAAGATAATTTCTCGAGACGAGTTACTTTCACTTCTGGCGGAATAGAAAATTGCTCATGCCTATTTCTTTCATGGGAATGGCCTATTTCATGAAATAAATTAATCAAAAATCTCGATTTGTTCCATTCCGGAGAAATAGAAACTTCTTTTGAGAAAGGGTCGTATTCATTTTTATTACCCAGCAAAAGTTTTCTGCCTTCAGGCAAAAACGAAACGAGGTCGACAAAGCCACTACCATCATTTTTTTTGAGTAATATATGTGAAACTTGGTTTTCCTGACCCCCAACAATTTCTATATTAAAATTAACTTTGCTCGCAATCTCATCGATTGTTTCTTTTATTTCTACGCTCTCTTTTGCTTCTTGCTCGGGTGGGAATTGTATTGGTTCGGGCGGTTCTTCGAATTTCATAATTTCATACTATACCCTCCCCATCGGCAGTCAAAACTCCCAATATAAAACACTTCGCTCGTTCCTTCAAGTCGGGATTGCAAGGTCGACTCCTCGTGGGGGCATAGTATTTTTTACGAATATGCGCGGAGTTTTTTGTAGACCTCATATACCGCGCGGGCTCCATTGATCGCCCGGTGCGGCATCGGTTCCTTGGGAATTCCCAAGTGCGTTGAAATTTTCGAAAGTTTTAGCGTTTCGATTGTTTTGTCGGCTCTCAATTTTTCAAACGCGACACCACATACATCAAGCGTATGATAACCGAGCGGGTTTTTGATTCCTTTTTTTCGAAAAGCCTCCACCAAAAACGACCAGTCAAACGGCGTGTTCCAGGCCGCAAAAATCGCCCTTTCGTTTACCAAGAGAGAGTACTCCCCAAGGGCTTCTTCAAGCGAAATTGCCTCGCGCCAGTTGTCTTCCCGATATCCAGTAAAGGCAAGTGAAGCGGGGTCTGCCGTTTCCATGTGTTCGGGTTTCACTTTGCGATTCATCTCGCCCAGTATTTCAAGGGTGTCCGCGCTCGCCACAACCACGCCGAATTCTATGATCTCATGGCGTAGCGGATCGAGCCCCGTCATTTCAAAATCAGTGAAGGCAATGCGATCTATTTCCATATGGAGGCGAGCACCTGCAATATTTGATTGCCCCCGATGAGTTTCAAGATGAGAAATGTCGCGACGTTGATTACTTGTGAAAAGAACACGATAAAAAATATCAAAATTACAAAGCCATACGCCTCAACCGTTTGCTGAAGGCGGTACCAATTGTATGGGAGCAAGGCAAACAGTACTTTTGATCCGTCGAGCGGCGGGATCGGCACCATATTGAATACCGCAAGTCCAATATTTGTTACGACAATGAGCGCCAACATCCCGAGAAATTGTATCGGTAAGGTCCCAAATCCAAATCTCACAAGAAGGCCAAAGATTACGGCAAGCGTAATGTTAGAAAGTGGACCCGCCGCTCCCACGATCGCGGGACCCCATTTTTGATTACTCAAGTTGTACGGGTTGTACGGGACGGGTTTTGCCCAGCCGATGAGAAAGGGACTTCCGGAAAAAACGAGCAAGAGCGGCAAAAGTACCGAACCAAAAAGATCGACATGCGGCAAGGGGTTGAGTGTGAGGCGTCCTGCGTATTTGGCGGTTTGGTCGCCCAAGGCGTAGGCCGCGAGCCCGTGCGAGACTTCGTGAATCACGACCGACATCACGAGAATCGCTATTTCGAAAATGGGAGACATTGCGGTAGACATCTAAGAATGCTATAAATTTTAACGTATGGCACGCGCGTGCGCAATCTGCGGCAAAACTTCACGAATGGGCGGGAAGCGACGACTCCTTCGCGCTCATTATAACCCGACAAAGTGGGAACGGAAATATCCCAATCTCCAGTGGGCCAAGCTTGGCGCGGGTCCGCGGGTTAAAATTTGCACAAGCTGCCTCAAAAAACACAAGCAGCTTGGGGTTAAAAAATAGACGGGATGTAGTATAGCGGCAGTACGCACCCTTGGGGTGGGTGTAGACCGGGTTCGACTCCCGGCATCCCGAAAGTTTTAAGGATAATGCCGGAGTTGCGGCCCTTTTTTCTTTTAACGGCGTCCAAGAGTATGTAAAGTTAGTTTGACATTCCGCGCGATGGGGTGGTACGATGGGAGTATTCGATATGCGAGAGTCTATTCGTAACGAGGTGTATGAATATCGCGCCAAGGCAGGCGCGACACAGGAAGAGTTAGCGGGCGCGGTCGGTGTTACCCGTCAGACTATTATTGCCATCGAAAAGGGAAATTATACTCCCTCGCTTTTACTCGCGTTTAAAGTTGCAAAATACTTTAAACAACCGATTGAGAAAATATTTTCATATGAAAAATAATTCATTTATAAAAGAAGTTGTTGTTTCGATAATACTTATGGCGCTCGCGGCATTTATTGTGAACCCGACGCACATCTGGATGCCCGATTCAATGGCAATGATGATCATACTCGTTCTTCTCATTGTTTTTGGTGTGCTCGCAAGTTTTGTATGGCGCGAACGGGCGAGAGACGAACGCGAAGGCTTGCATCGCATGCATGCTAGCCGCGCGGCGTATTTGGCGGGTTCCGGCGTGCTTGTACTTGGCATTGCTATACAGGGCTTACGCCATGATGTTGATCTGTGGCTTGTCTTCGCGCTTGGCGCAATGATTCTCGCAAAATTATTTACGGTGTACGCGGCAGGGCGCAGGGAATAGTTCTCCACAAGCGCATGTAAAGTTAACTTGACATCAATATAACTCCACCATAT
>CAZZGX010000035.1:0-11428 GCA_964653715.1 uncultured Candidatus Saccharibacteria bacterium | reverse complement strand
ATTAAAAAGTCCAATCCCACAACATATATGGGAAGTAGAATTAAAGGGCTATCCTCTATCAAGAATAATAAGTGATATTAAAAAACTTGGATTTACACTAGAGAAAACCTACCAGGTTTTTGAAAACCATCGTCATCGTTTTTTTATTCTTAAAAAATCTAAGAAAGATATATGAAAACCCCCCTCTCGGTCGTTATACCGTTTTATAATGAGGAAAAAAATATTGTCAAGGTACTGACAGAAATTGCCGAGGCACTTACCCGATCAACTATTCCTTTTGAATTTATTTGTGTAAATAACGGTTCGCATGATAAGACGGGAACAATTCTCAAAACTATAACTAGGCCTCCTGTTACTATTGTGACGGTAGAAAAAAACCTTGGCTACGGATGGGGTGTTATAAAGGGCCTCGGGGCGGCATCAAAAGACTGGATTACGATCGTGAGCGGCGATGGTCAAGTCGATCCAGAAGATATTGTGAAGGCATACGACGTTATGACATCAACAGCAGCTGACCTTGTAAAACCCCGCCGCATAAGGCGCGATGACGGTTTATACCGACGCGTGGTTTCTCACATGTACAATGCTATTATGAAAATTGCTTTCGCTCTGCCGGGGTGGGACTTTAATGCTCCGCCAAAAATTATTAAGAAAGACCTCCTCAAAAAAATCTCTCTTGAATCAAAAAATAGCTTCTTTGACCCAGAACTTCTCATTAAAGCAAAGTCCCTAGGAGCGAAGATCGTAGAGGTACAAGTCACCTACAGAGAAAGAATTGAGGGCAGGGGCCATACTGGCATCAAGACCATTTTTGAATTTATTTTTGATATCATCCGTTGGCGTTTTTTTTCCCATTCGACTCACTTGCAAAACGATAACTAAGAATGCATAGTATATAATACATCCTATGCTCGTTTATAAAGCCTGCCGCGTCTGCGATAATACTCGGCTTGATTTTTCTGGAAATCTGGGAAATCTGCCCCAAATTAATAAATTTCCAAAAAACCAGAAAGAGGCAAAACAATTAAAAAAAATACCTGTTAATCTTTACTTCTGCGAAGATTGTTACCATATCCAGCTGGGAGAATCATTCAGCCCAGAAGAAACATTCCGCACCTATTCGTATGCTACCCAGTATACATCCTCCATTCAAAAACACGGCGAACAGATTGTTTCATGGTTTGAAAAAAAATTCCAACCAAAGAAAAACGCCTTTATTGTCGAGCTCGCGTCAAGTGATGGAGCCATTCTCAGATCATTCTTAAAACGCGGCTATAAAAATGTGCTGGGCGTCGAGCCGGCGGTTAATATAGCAAAAATTGCGCAAAAAAGTGGCATGCGCACAGAGCCGCACTTTTTCTCTAGAACCTACTCCAAACAACTTAGCGCCTCATATGGCAGGGCGGATTTCATTCTCGCGCGTAATGTTTTAGCGCATGTCCCCAAAACAGTGGACTTTTTACAAGGAGTACACGACCTCCTACAGAAAGATGGCATTTTTTGCGTCGAAACGCCTTATGCGGTAAATTTGATTGACTATCTTGAGTTTGACTCCGTTTATCACGAGCATCTATCATACTATCTGGTTTCAACGCTGAAGTATCTCTTGGGCCGAGCGGGTCTTGAAATAGTTGATATTGAGGAAACAAATATGCATACGGGAAGTCTTGCGGTCTTTGCTAAAAGAGTAGACGGCACTATAGGGACATCAGGAAAATCCTTACGATTCATAAAAAAAGAACGATATGGGAACTATATGAAGAAAGAAAAGTACCGCCTGTTCGTCCGACGGTGCAAACAGCAATTAAAAATAATCCATTCTTATCTTAATAAACTCAAACAGTCGGGGGGGCGCATTGTAGGATATGGGGCGGCAGCAAAAGCAAACGTTCTTCTCAATCTCGCCAATATAGATAGTACTCTCGTGGATTTTATGGTTGATCGAAGCCGAATGAAATGTAATCGGTGGTCACCAGGATCAGGAATTTTCGTAAAACCAGTCAAAGCAATGTATCAGGCAGACGTAGAAAATATTATTCTTTTTGCGTGGAACTTTGCAGACGAAATTATGATGGAAAATAAGCAACTTATTGCGGAAGGAAAAAAATTCCATGTATTAATACCGAAACCGGGACGTCTAACTCCGGAATCGCTCAAAAAAAAGAATTCCTTTCGGTTCTATCATTCGCTCACATCATAGATCATTGCCAGAAAGCCGCCTTGAAACACCCTCCCACAATTAGCGTCATTATACCCACATACAACCGGAGGGATACCCTGGGGCGTGCCGTTCAAAGCGTACTTACCCAAACATACAGAGACTTAGAGCTCATCATCGTTGATGATGGTTCCACGGATGACACAAAAACGCTCATCACGGGTATCCAAGATGACAGAGTGAGATTTATTCAGACCGCCCATAGGGGTGGAGCCGCGGCTCGAAACGTTGGCGTTCAACATGCTCGGGCGTCATATATCGCGTTCCAAGACTCTGATGATGAGTGGTATCCACAAAAACTCGAAAAACAAATACATTTTTTCACATCTGCCTCGCCAAGTATCGGAGTCGTTTACTGCGGTCTTTGGAAAAGGACACGGGCAGGAAAAAACGTATACCTGCCGCGTGACGATATATATACAAAAGAAGGAAATGTTCATCACCAGCTACTTGAGGAAAATTTTATTACAACTCAATCGGCCGTGGTACGTAGCGAGTGTTTTATAAAAATCGGTATGTTTGATGAGAACCTTCCAGGTCTCCAAGAGTGGGATCTATGGCTCCGCATATCTCAAAAATACGAATTTGGCTATATCCCAGAAGCACTGCTCCAGACACACTTCACAAAAGATAGCATAACGGCTCAACATCGACTACGACTTCGGGCTCAGGAAATCATTTTGAATAAATATCTCGACGAGTTCAAAAAATATCCCAATACACTTTCACGCCACTCATTTTCAATCGGCAATACGCTTGCAATCCGTGGCGATTTCAGACACGCTCGGCCTTACCTACGACAAGCAAGCTTGGCATCTCCCCGAAAGATAAAATACTGGGCGGCGTGGTTGTTGAGTTTGTTTGGCTCAAAAAAAATATATCGCACACTTGGCAAATATGGAACGTACATCGTCTAAGCTTTCTTTGCGATAAAGAAAAGATACTTGATTTTAAATCCGAGGAGCAACGTTTGTGCTGCGCGCCATTTCTTGTTTTTTTCTGCAAAACGATCGCCGATGAATTGGACTTTGGCAAAATAACGCTTAAGACGATTCATTTCCCTCGGTAAAAGCGCGTAATAGGTAATAAGCGCTTCCGACCCATAGGGTATTTTTTCTTCGACATATAAACCGCGCTTACGTTGTAAAAAAAGTCGCAACATATACTTCCAATACATAAGATTGTGTGTCGTATATACAAAAAGCCCGCCATTTTTGAGTACTCTATGAGCTTCTTTGAATACGAGATCTCTCTTCGATTCAGGATAAACGAAGTCAATACCATGAAAAGGGAAAAGTACGTAGTCGTAAACACACGCATCAGAAAAAGACAACTCGGACGCGTCAGCGTGGATTAGGCGTGCTTTCATGCCCCGCCCATCTAGATTGCTCTGGCAAGCCCGCAACATGCCCTCTGAAATATCCAGCCCGTCGACACGTAGCCCCTTTTCGATCAACGGGACTACTGTTCTCCCTGCGCCACAACCTAAAACAAGCACCCTCCCGCCGGGTTGTGTAAAATAATTGTCAAAAATCCATTGTTCGTTGCGTCTTACTTTTTTATCTTTCTTATATCGTTCAATAGTCTCGGCACGCGAGAACATTTCGATATTAATTTTCTCATGATCTATCATAGACTTTCCAAAATCTCTCGCACCTTGGGAACAATAGCATGGTAAGAATAAAAATCCGCTACAAGGGCCTGGCCTTCTCTCCCCAAGCGACGCCGAAGATCTACATCTTTAGCCAAAGATAAAATTTTCTCAACCCAACTGTCAACCGAATCTGCCAAAAAGCCATTGATACTGTCTTTAACCACGATGTTGTTCTCACCCATCGCCGAGGCCACAACAGGAATTCCGTATGCCATATATTCTAAGATTTTACCGGCACATTTACCCCGTTCAAAGGGAGAATCTTTCGAGGGAGCGAGACCTATATCGACCTTATATGTATTCAGTGCTTTGGCGACAACTCCTTCTTTGCTCCACTCAAGATTATCAATAAAAATACTCTCGTAGTTCTCGCTTGTAAAGAATTGCTTAAGATTTTTGTTGTTCTGTGAACCAATAAGCAGAAACCGAAACCGAAAAGCGCGCTTTTTGAGCATATCAAAAATAGGTTGTAAAATATCTAGGTTGCCAAAACGAAAGTGGCTCGTCCCCAAGCCAACCCATGCCAAGGTACAAACCTCTCTATCATCGGGCACAATGGAATATTTTTTATATATAGTATGATCAAAGCATGTTGGCACTAACTCGATCGCGGCATTATATCTCTTGCCCCAAGAGTAAATGAGGTGGGATCCCGCAAATATAACATCGGCCCAACGCGCAAGCATCTTGCTTTTCGCTGGCGAATGCTCCCACTCCGCGTCATCGAGATCAAAGATGATCTTTTTTTTGAATATCTTTTTTGCAAGAAGAATGAGAATAATAATATCGATTGGAAATAGTGACTTATGGACAAAAAGAACATCATGGTTTTTGATTGCTCTTAAAACCCCGCGGATTTGTCCTAATCTCTTCTTTGAAAGTGACCAAAAAGGATATTTGAGCCCCCATATAACCTCGTAGGGATACCCCAGACGTTCGGCAAGCGCCCAAACGCGTTGGCGCGAACTCGCGACATTTTTATCGCCTTTTGTTAAAAAAAGAATTTTCATAAAAATTTGGAAAAAATACGAGCGAACGAGCTCGCATAGCTATAAGTATATTCATCCTGCCCCACGCCCCCAAATGAGCGCTTGAAGGCCGTAATACCTAATTTTTCTTTCTCGGTTACATTAATACCGCCGAGATCAAGGGATTCATATTTTTTTTGAGAACCATATTGAAAAAGCTCAAATATCAAGCGGCGCGTGGCAAAACTAATGTATTTTCGAATACTTTCATCATGTCGTAGAGAAACTATTGCATTTATTCTCAGTACCGGGGACGCATCATAACAAATAATCGCAGCGATCAGTCTGTCGTCCAGATAGGCGCCTGCGAGTAAGCTTTTTTGAAAATAATCTTTTGATCGAACGATTCTTCCTCCCTCTTTTTCAAAATCACTATAAAGTCGATAAATAGTTTCTGCGTCCTCGCATGGAACTCTGAAAAATAGCTCTGGCATTTTAAAAGTTCTTCGTATCTCGTTTCGTGTTGTTTCGCTCGATTGCCAAAGAAAATCCTCAGCACTTAAATTTTTAACCGAAATAACAATGGTTTTTTTATTCTTTATTTTTACTTCTGGGCCGAAATCAAACTTATTATATGAAAGGCCGGTAATATATGAATAGCATTTTTCTCGAAGTGCTTTTTTGAGCTCCTCATCATCTAAAATAATACGGGCGCTCGAAAACAGAAAACGGCGATGAACTATAACCATGGAACTCCAATCTTTAATTTAAAAATAGTCGTCGTATCGTCAGGATCAGGCCGGACTTTATAAAATTCGCTATCTGCGGTAGTAAAAAGATATCCCGTATCTTTAGCAATATCAATAAGCCGCTGGGAAGACCTACCGTAAGGGAAAGAAAACGACACCACATCCCGTCCAAGCTTCTCTATTATTATCCGGCGCGATTCACGCATTTCCCATTCCGCATCCTCTAGAGAAATTTTATTGAGTTTTCTGTGCGATACACCATGCGACTCTATCTCAAAAAAATTGCTAAGCGATTCAACTTCGCTCCACGTAAGATAAGCATTCGCATCTTTCTTCTGATCAATGTAATCAGTTGTTATAAAAATAGTTCCGGGAATATTTTCTTTTTTCAATATGGGATAAACATTTTGGGCTACATCCCGAAAGCCGTCGTCGAAGTAAACAGCGACCGCTTTCCTGGGAGTATTCGTGAGATCACGAAAGCGCACAAATTTGTAGCCCAAAGATCTGACAAACTCAAGTTGACGCTTAAAATCCTCAACAGACAGACTAATATGCCGGTACTTAGGCGTCGGAGCACTGCTGTAAATACTGTGATAAGCGAGGATAAGTTTTTGAGGACGAGAAAAGTATGAGACAAGTGGCCCCACGCCGGAATACCAAAGACCCGCCGCTAGACTTTTTTTAAACGTATTCATGAGACATAAATTTTATTTATGAGGCCATTGATAACTCTGCCCCTCTCTTCCCATGTATACAAGCGCGCCGAAAGACGCGCATTTGCCGAAAGCATTTCTCGAAGATTATTATCTTGCAGTACTTTTTCAACCGCCTTGGCAAAACTTTCTCCCGACAAAGAAACCAAAAGTGCGTTTTTGCCGTCCAATAAAATTTCTTGGTTGGCTCCTCCTTCCGAGGAAACAATGGGCTTACCTGCGGCTAAGTATTCATAGAGTTTTGAGGAAATGCTCCCCTCGTATTCTATAACGAGCGGATTTACGAGCACATCCGCAGCTTTGAGATAGCGAGGAACTTCCACCGGGCGAACACGACTTATATACCGAACGCGGGGAGCAACTTCGTATTTTTTAGCAAGTTTTTTTAATTCTTGTATTTCGGTTTCTTTTGCTCCAACTACAAGGAGAACCGAAGGAGTCTGAACAAACTTCATCATCCCAATGAGCGTCTCCATGGAGTACCAAAGAAAACTACCGACGTAGACAATAAGGTGTTCATTGGGATGTATCGACAATGTTTTGCGCACTTCATCAAACGGTACGCCCTGCTCACTAAACTGATCGAGGTCAACTCCGCTTGTATGCACGACTACAAATGGTTTTTTATATCGATAATATTCGGCAAGGACACGTGTAATAAATACCGCTCCGTGTGCTGTGATGAGGGAAAGTCGCCAGAACGGACTGCCGTATTTCCACTCGCGGTTACCGTGTACCTCAAAAACTACTTTTTTACGTAACAAAAATCTTGCTAAAAAAGCAGCGTAAAAAATAAAAGGATCACGGTAATATAGAATATCAAAATTCCCTCGCAAAGAGATAATACGCCATAAAAGCGACCTGCGGCTTGAAGCAACATCGAGCGCGAACGATTCTTCGAGATCTTTTTCGCGCATGATAATCTTCATATCCTTTGGCTCCGGAGTGCACGAAAACACAATTACTGTATTCCCCTCCTTTCCAAGTCGCTCCGCGGTCTTTAAAATATTTTGGGTATGTGCCCTCGAGAAAGAAAGCCGCGCGCGCGTAATATACAAAACGCGTGTTGTACTAGGAGTCTTCTGGTTAGAAAACACGGTGTGCTTTTAAAAGAATATCTTGAAAGTTGGAAATGATGTCATATCCCGTGAGCGCAAGAAGTACGATTGCAACAAGGATAACGATAGGTCGCGAGGATTTTGAATACCGTACCACGAAGTATGCGCCGAACACCGCAAGGAATGGAAAGAGCGGATAGCGATACCGCGTCTCGACAATAATAGGAATGACCGAGAGTGGCTGGAGAAGAGCCGCCACCATAAAAAGTCGTGCGCGCGCGCTTTTTATATTTTTCAAGAAAAGTACAACGCCCGAGATACCGATAAGAAAAAGAAGGGCAGTCCAAACAAAAGACAATAAAACGGTCATACGCAAATGCCACAATCGCGACCATAGATGAATCCAAAGTCCGCCCGGACGTACCAAACTAAAATAGAGCGCTGTTTTACGAATCTGTAATTCGAGAAATAAGAAGGGGTGTTGTGTAAGAAATTCTGCATATTTTACCTTTGAAATCTCATCGAGCTCGGCGGAAGAACTCTCGTCACGCACTTTCTGAACCTCTGGAGTTTTTTCAAATCCACCTTTAGCCCCAACATTATTGCCGACCCAGAGATCATAAGCGCCCACGCCTGTCGTCAAAATAAAGCGATGGTAGCGCCCAGAAGCGTAGAATGACCATGATCCGACGAGTACGAGCGGCAGCAGAAAAAAACAAAACGCCGCTCGAAGTTTTTTTGTAAAAAGTAAATACAGGAAAAAGGCCGCGAACGGCAACAGCGCCGTTGGACGAATTAAAATCGCAACCGCCCATAGCCCGCCTGCGCCGAGCATGGCGGGCACTGAGAATGACTTGATGGCTCGCAACGCGACAAGCATTGCGGCAAGGAGTATTGTTATGAAAAAAGTTTCAGTCAGCAAGAGACCACTTACGACAATAAGATCCGGAGCAAAAGCAAAAAAGAGCGCGGCAAGAACCCATGCCCGAGGTATACCCGGCAAAACTTCTCGTGCAAGATAATAAATAAGAATCACCGACACGCCGCGGAGAAGCGCCTGCAAAATCCAGACAACCCAGATATGGTGCCCGAAAAGAGAATAGAGAAAAGCGAGAAAAAACTGATACCCGGGGCCGACCCTGTTTATTCCCCAATCCTTCTCGGGTGCAGCAACATTTGCCGGCTCTTCAATATATCCAAAACCACGTGCGAGATTCCATCCCATTTGGTCATATCCAGCCGCATCAACTCGAGGATGATCATGATAATAAAAGGAATAGCCAATACTAAAAAGTATCGCAGCAAGAGCGATCAACAAAACGCTGAATGGAACTCGTTCTCTCATAAAAATTATTTTCGGCGATAAATTTGAATGCCCTCTATTTTGGCCACTGGACGCGCTTCATAATATTGGCCGAGCACATCGATATATTCGCCATAGTCATTATTATAAGACATAACGTAGGTAGGCAAACGATCGGGCAGATACTCGAGGGGATTTCTGCCAAAACGCTCGTGTCCGCCAATCTGGGCTGTCTGATATTTGCGGCCCGAAAAGATGAGTGGAGCTACTGTCGGCAAATCTATAAAGCCGATCGTATCGCTGGGATTTTTTAATATATTTGAGTTGATATAATCGGCAACGTGTATAGATGCCTTACCTCGCGGAATACTTGAAAAAAAGAAAAATGTGACAATCTGGACTAGGATAAGAAGTGCCGCAGCGGAAAACGGCACAATGCTATATCTACGAGACAAGTACAAAACTGCGGGGAAAACGAGCGCCAGTATAAAAAGCTCACTTGCTGTGAGAAACCTCAACCAGCCCGGGCTTCGGACCAGATAGATAAAAGCGACGGCGCTATAAAAAAAAGTAAAAAGTACTAATGCCTTCGCCGGACGCCCAAAGGCGCCGCGGAAGTATGCTACCAGCAGCAAAACCAAAAGTGCTGAAAAGTACAGTATCGTTGTCTGAGAGAAAAGCCATCCTAAACCTCCGGGAAACTTTGAAAAGAGAGACGCGTCATTGAACGGATGCTGGTAAAATTCGATGAGCGAGCGCCAGCTCGATAAAGAAAATGGATGCGGCAAAATAATATAAATCCAAAAAAGAATGACTGGGAGAGCGCCTACCGCGGAAAAAAAGATGTTCCGTATAAAATTGCGGCGTTCATAAAAGAGCAGAGCTAAAAATAATGCAGGAAAACTCAAAAGATATATGGAAGGCTTGGTAACAGCCGCTAAGGCCATAAAAAATCCGCCGGCGAGGAACGATTCCCGTTCAAAAAACAAAAAAAGAGAAAGTATCAAGAAAAAAAATCCAGGGATCTCCCCCGTCATCGTGCGGCCATTCGCGTAGAAGGAGGCAAATGTGGCAATAAGTAAGGATCCTGCGAGCGCCGATTTTTCATCGAAGATGCGTCGTAGGACAAAATAAACTGCCGCGAGCGTCAGCATAATCCACAGCACCATATACACTCTTGCCTGCAAAACACCTACGCCAAAAAGAGCAAAGAAGCCTGCGAGCGGGACGGTGACTGGAAATCCAGTCGCGTGCGTCAAATATGGACGCCCATCGACAGCCCCTGGGGCTACTGTCACATCCAATTTACCGGTTTCGTAAAACGTGCGCGCGATCTCAAACGGAATTGCCTCATCGCGCCAAAATTTAGGAAAAGCTGTTAAGTCGCCTCCCGGCGCATAAAGTGTGAAAAAAAATCCGACCGACAAAACCACCAAAAGCCCGAAACGAGACATAGATTAAATTATCATACAACAAAATTGCCAAATTGTCTCCTTTTCACTATACTCGACTTCATGGCTCTTCTCTCCATCATCATCCCTGTTTACAACGAAAAAAAAACTATAGCAAAAGTTATCGAACGTGTTGAAAAAGCATCTCTGCCGACTGGCTTTGAAAGAGAAATAATCATCATAAACGACGGATCGACCGACGGCACGCGTGAGGCGCTGTTGCCTTTCGAATCTCGCCACACCGTAGTACATCAAAAAAATTCGGGCAAGGGTGGCGCGTCCCGTGCCGGTTTTCATCTTACTAAAGGAGATTTCGTCATCATCCAAGATGCCGATCTCGAGCAAGATCCCAACGACTTTACCGCACTGCTTCAACCACTCTTGCAAAATAAGGCCGATGTTGTTTTTGGATCTCGTTTTATGGGCAAATACCTACCGCGCAAACTCATCATGAATATTCATTATCTCATGAACCGTTTCTACACGATTGTTTGCAATATCCTTTCCGGATATCACACAACGGATATGTGGACTGGGTATAAGATGTATACACGCCACGCGCTTGACGCGTTTCTCCCCTATCTGACATCAAATGGGGTGGAATTCGAACCCGAAATTCAGATTCTCTTGAGCAAGCTCGACTTTCGAATTATGGACGTGCCAATCTCATATACGCCTAGGTGGTACGACGAAGGTAAAAAAATGAACTGGAAACAAGCCGTCCGCTCGTTCTACAAAATGATCGGCTTTGCATTCAGGAGAATCCCAAAAACATGAAACTGCTCATTACTGGCGCAAACGGTTTTATCGCCTCGCGTTTTTTGGCATTTCAAAACCCATCCCCAGATATTTTTTTACATGTTCGAAACATACAGACCGCAGAAAAACTTGAGCAAGCAGGATGGCAGATACTTATAGGAAACGAGGGTCTTCAAAAACTACCTGTGGTTGACGCGGTATTGCATCTTGCGGGAAAACCGGGCGGCAACTGGCACGATTGTATGGAAAGCAACATTTTGCCAACACTTGAGATCCTTCGGATAATGGAAGTAAAAAAAATTCCGCATCTCGTTTTCATGTCAAGCGGTTCAGTATATGCTGATACGCCAGGCTCGATTCCAGAAGATGCGCCATTCGCACCGATAACTCCCTATGGCGCATCAAAAGTTGCGGCAGAAATTATCGTGCGCGATTGGGTCGTGCGCAAAAGAATTTCAAGCGCCACAATTTTGCGCGGCAATAATATCTACGGACCTGGTAGCGACCATGGAGTGGTCTCACTCTTTCTCGCGCAAATCAATAAAAGCCAAA
>CAZZGX010000034.1:0-14997 GCA_964653715.1 uncultured Candidatus Saccharibacteria bacterium | reverse complement strand
ATTATTTGCAGGATTGTCTAATCTTCTTGGTTGGCTCAAAACCCACTGCTCGATCGGATGGCTTCTCTGGCTTTTGACACTTTTCGCGTTTCTCATCTATGTTCTTACTCAAAAGAGAAAGGAAGAGCAAATGCTGGTTGTCGAAAAACCGACACCGTGGACGCTTGACGTGCACGATGAATTTACCAGAGCTCCCGCCGAAGAGCACGAATACTGGGAAACCTATCCGTCTCTCAACCAGATGGATTCACAAGAGAAAGGATAAAACTAAAAACCGTCCGCTATACGCGCGACGGTTTTTAGTTTCGTGAAAAATCTTCGTGAAAACTTTTGTGCGGACAGGGAGAATCGAACTCCCGTCTCCACTTTGGAAGAGTGGCATAATAGCCATTATACGATGTCCGCTAGCGCCGCCTTCATCCCTTTCCCGAAGGAGAGGTTTACGGCGGCAGGAATAGTGTAGCACATGAAAACAAAATCCCCGCCGTGAAAACAGGAGGGGATTTTGTTTTGGAACAAAATCTACTTTACCGCTTCTTTGAGTCCTTTGCCCGCGCGGAATTTCGGGACTTGCATCGCTGGAACCTGAACCGCCGCACCAGTTCGCGGGTTGCGAGCGGTGCGCGCTTGGCGCTTTTTGGCAAGAAACGTTCCGAATCCGGAAACCGCAACTTCGTCGCCTTTCGCAAGCGTTTTGGTGATAGTGTCAAATACCATGTCTACCGCTTCCTCCGCACCTTTCTTTGTGCCGCCAATTTTATTAAAAACTGCTTCAATGAGGTCGCCTTTGTTCATTTTTATGTTATCTAATATAAAACCTATCTTGCTCGACCTTTTTACCAATAATGATTTTCTTTACCAATGATACCAAGAAGCCGTTTCTTTGCAACACTTTCTGTGTACAGCCTTAGCGTGCGAATTCGATGGCTCGGGTTTCGCGGATGACATTCACTTTGATCTCGCCGGGGTATTTGAGCTCCTGTTCCACGCGGTTGGCCACCTCCCGGGCGAGCTTTTTGGCCTCAAGGTCGGTAATTTGGTTTGGTGTGACGAAAATTCTGATCTCACGTCCCGCTTGGATCGCGTAGGCTTTTTCAACTCCGGGGAACGAATTGGCGATGGTCTCGAGATCCGCGAGCCGTTTGAGGTAATTTTCAACCGAGTCCCGGCGCGCTCCGGGCCGGGAAGCGGATATGGCGTCGGCTGTTTGGACGATGATAGATTCGAGGGTTTCATATGGGTATTCCTCGTGATGTGATTGCATCGCTTGAACAACTGCGGTATCAACGCCAAACTTTTGGAGGATCCGTCGCCCAATCTCCACGTGCGTTCCTTGAACTTCATGATCTACTGCTTTGCCGATATCGTGAAGAAGGGCTCCTTTTTTCGCGACCGCAACGTCGGCACCGAGCTCAGAGGCAAGAATACCCGAAATATGGGCCATTTCAATCGAGTGCTGAAGCACGTTTTGTCCATAACTTGTTCGAAACCGAAGTCGTCCCACGAGTTGCATGAGCCGCGGGTCAAGATCAAAGATGCCGACTTCATAGGCTGCCGCCTCCGCCGCGTCTTTCATGATCTTTTCAATTTGAGATTTTGCTTTTTCAACCGCCTCCTCGATTTTTGCCGGCTGTATTCGCCCGTCAAGAATAAGATCTTCGAGCGCCATCTTTGCGATATGGCGGCGAACGGGATCGAAGCCGGAAATTATAATGGCGCCCGGCGTATCGTCAACGATAATTTCGACACCCGAGGCGCGTTCGAGCGCGCGGATGTTGCGCCCTTCGCGTCCGATAATTTTTCCCTTCAGATCATCAGATGGGATTGTGACGTTAGTCGTCGTCACCTCGGAAGCGGTGGAAGTCGCGATTCGCTGGATGACCGCAGCCAAAATTTCGCGTGCTTTTTTGGCAAGCCGTTCTTCACCCGAGAGCTCCAGCTTATGAAGGCGTTCGAGAAGTACCGCTTCCTGATTTTTTTCGATGGTGAGAAGTAGCATGTTTCGGGCCTCTTCTTCCGAAAGGCGCGATATGCGCTCGAGTTCGTGCTTTTGATCCTCCTCTTTCTTCTTAAGCATTTCCTGCACCGAGCGAACTCGCTCAACCTTTTCTTTTAGATCCTTTTTTTCAATTTCAAACTCTGCCGATTTCTGGTCAATCGACTCTTCTTTACGCGTGATGCGCTCTTCGCGCTTGTGAAGATCCGCTTCGCGCTTTTTTTCTTCTTCTTTGGATTCCTCGAGAATCCGCGAGGCTTTTTCTTTCGCCTCGAGAACTGTTTTCTTGGATTCGGTTTCAGCCTCTAGCCGCTGTTTCCGCGTTTCGAGCTCTACCGAATTTTTCTCTTGTTGCGCAACGAATTTTCGTAGAATGTAGCCTCCCCCAATTCCTCCCGAAAACAAAACGAGCGCAATGATAAGTTGCGTCACAGTGTCCATAAAATAGTGTTTTAATTCCCATAATACATTAACAACAAAAAGATAGTTTCATGATATCTTTTTTGGTTTTTTTGTCAATCGAGCGGGGAGCCTCCTGCCTATATGCTATACTATATCTATGAATTTCAGGCCCATGGTGCTTGTCGTTTTCGATGGATTTGGGGTCAATACGCTTCCGGGCGAGTCGCCCATGCAAATCGCCAAAAAACCGACTATCGAAGAGCTCGATCGCAATTATTTGATGACGACGCTTCAGGCTTCCGGACTTGCCGTGGGACTTCCTTGGGGCGAGGAGGGAAATTCTGAGGTGGGACACCTCACGATGGGAGCGGGGCGAGTGCTCTATCATCATCTGCCGCGGATCGTCGTCTCAATTCAGGACGGAACTTTTTTTGAAAATCAGGTATTGCGCGACGCTTCCATGCACGTCAAAACAAACAGCGGCACGTTTCACATCATGGGGCTTTACTCGACGGGATCGGTGCACGCCTACGTTGATCATATGTACGCGCTTCTTGAGTTTGCGAAGCGAGAAGGCATTGAAAAAGTGGCACTCCATCTTTTTGGCGACGGACGCGACGCGCCCGTGCGGGAGATGAAAACATTTTTGCCACTTTTGGAAGAGCGACTTAAGACTGAATATCCCAAAGTTTCCATTGACTCAATCATCGGCCGTCACTTTTCGATGGATCGGGAGGAGCGCTGGGAATTTACGGAGCAGGCATATAATTGCCTTGTGGGCAAAAGCGGTGTTCCGTACGACAGCACGAGAAAATTTATCGACACTTCATATACCGCTGGCGTTACCGATGAATTTTTTACTCCCGCTTGGCATGCAGACGAAACAGGCAAAGTCCTCGGGCGCGTTCAGTCGGGCGACGCGCTCATTTTCTTTAATTTTCGGGAGGATAGTATCAGACAGCTTGCCCACGCATTTGTCGACCACGACTTTGACAAGTTTGTCCGAGCTCCCTTGACCAATGTTTTTTTTGTGACGATGACCGAGTATGAAAAAGGACTTGCCGCAAATGTTGCCTTTCCGCCGCTTGATATCGAGTGGCCACTCTCACGAGTCATTTCCTATGCCAGCAAAAAGCAACTCCATATCGCGGAAACCGAAAAATACGCCCACGTCACTTATTTTTTCAATGGCGGCAAAGAGGCGCCCTATCCGGGAGAGGACCGGAAGCTTATTCCTTCCGCGCGGGTGCCCTTTGATACAAAACCCGAAATGTCCGCGCGCGAGATTACCGACGTGGTCCTCTCCGAGCTTCCGAATTATGATTTTATGCTCATCAATTACGCGAACGCGGACATGGTCGGGCATACCGGCAATTTTGAAGCAACCGTTAAAGCCATCGAAACGCTCGATGAATGTCTCGCGAAAGTCGTGGCAAAAGTTTTAGAACTTGGGGGTGCTTTGGTGATGACAGGCGACCACGGCAACGCCGAAGAGAAGCGCTACCGGATCACTGGCGAGCCTAGAACCAAGCACTCCTCCAACCCCGTCCCGTTTTACGTTGTTGGCGGACAGTTTAAACGAAAAACTCCGCGCACGGATTCCGAAGTGAAAGAAACGATATCAAAAGTGGAAGGTGTTCTCTCGGACGTCGCCCCTACAATTCTCGACCTCATGGGCCTCGAAGTCCCCGCCGAGATGACAGGAATCAATCTCTTGCCGAGACTGTTAGTTTGAAAATAAAAAAAGCCCACTACGTTGTAGTGGGGCTAGGGTTGAAAGCCCAGTTGGGCCAGAAAAAAGGCGGCGACCGGAGGTGGTGCCGAACCCCTGAAAGGGATCGGAAACCACTTTCCTCTTGCACGGCGGATGATTTTCTGTTTTGGGGTTGCAAGACCCCTGACAGATTGTCACCCCTCAGCACCAATAAGGCACCGCTCCAACAAAAGCCGGAGTTTAACTGTCCGGTCGCCACAGCCAAGGCAGATCAAAAAACCTAAAGCGAATGTAGCAAATTGCCCATGCCTTGTCAATACCCCAGAAATGTACCCACTAAAAAGCCCCCGTAGAAGGGGCTTTTTAGTCTATTTAGGTTACTTCTTCTGCTTGATGACTTCGTCGATGAGGCCGTATTTTTTGGCTTCGTCGGCGTCCATAAAAAAGTCGCGGTCGGTGTCTTTCTCGATCCGCTCGATGGTTTGATTTGTGTGTTTTGCCAATATCTTGTTGAGACGATCCTTGGTGCGGAGAATATGTCTAGCGGTAATTTCAATCTCGATCGCCTGTCCTTCGGCCGAGCCAAGTACTTGATGTATCATGATTTCTGAATTGGGAAGCGCGTAGCGCTTGCCTTTTTTGCCTGCCGCAAGCAAAATCGCGCCACCCGAAGCCGCGATGCCCACGCAGATTGTGGCAATGTCCGGTTTGATATGCTGCATCGTGTCGTAGATGGCGAGTGTTGAGGTGACCGATCCACCGGGCGAGTTGACGTAAAAATGGACATCCTCTTTTGGATTTTGAAGCTCGAGAAACAAAAACTGCGCGATAATCGCGTTTGCCACCTGATCGTTGATGGGCCCGCCTAAAAAGACAATCCGGTCTTTTAGGAGACGCGAATAAATATCATACGCGCGCTCTCCGTAGCCCGATTTTTCTATGACAGTTGGGATCAACATGTTTCTAAGATTTCGCATACTTTGCCATTTCGCACTATTCCATAAGCATAATCCCGAATACGCGTCTGGTCAAGATTTTTGCGCTCTACCGGGGAGTAGGGGCGAAGGAGAAACTCGGCGCGCTCCTCAATTTCTTTTTGATTGGGCTCAATTTTTTCCGTTTTGGCAATTTCACGAAGGACAAGTCCTGTCCGCACTCGTTTTTTCGCGTCCTCTTCCCAGGATTTTTTAAGCTCGTCTTCCGTTTTTTTGATATGCGTCAGATAATCGTTCCATTTAAGCCCCATGTCTTCGATGCTCGAATGGAGTTCATTCAGCATCTTTTCCCGCTCGGCCTCGATCATGACCGCGGGGATCTCGATTGAGACTTTTTCGGCAATCGCTTCAAGAATTTTCAAGTGATGCGCCTCTTTTTCTTTCGCTGCTTTTTCCTGGCGGATGCCCTCCCGTATATTTTCTTTTAACGCCGCGAGTGATGGAAAGTTTCCGATGGATTTGGCATACGCATCATCAAGTGGCGGGAGAGCGGCGCCTTGCGCAAGTCGCGCTTTTTGAATATAGGCCAATGTCTCGTCTACTTCTTTGTCGGAAATATCGAGTGCGGTGTTGGATTTTTTTTGATTGATCTCGTGCGCAATGTTTTTGTAATCGGGGAGTACGACCCTCGGGATTACGGCGACCGCCGCTTTCCATTCGAGCGGATTGCCGCGCGCCAGTTTCAAAATATGAAACTCGGCAGGACCCACAGCATCGATATTTTTTTCCGCAAGCACTTTTGGCCACTCGACTCGGAGCGCTTCTTCGGCTGTCGCCTGTAAAATTTTATCTTCGCCGATTTTTTGGACGACGAGATTTTCTGGCGCCTTGCCTTTGCGAAATCCGGGAAGTTCGGCCTCATTCACAAAGCGTTTTGTGGTTTTTTCAATGAAAGAATTAAACGATTCGGCCGCAAGTTCGCTTTTGACCTCAACTCGCGATCCGGGAAGCTCTGTAACGCTAATATTCATCAGAGGATTATATATGGAAAGGCCCGCTTGGTAAAGTCCGGCGTCTTCTTTGTAGAATAAGGTAAAGTTAGATAGCTTGACATATTAAGTATAAGGTGCTATAATTCTAGACGGAATTGAAAACTCACTAACCCTCGGGTGGCTCCGAGGCAAGAAAGGAGGTGAATTTATGACGTTCGTGATTCGTCTTGGCGGACTCGCGATGCTCGTGCTGTGGACGCTTGTTGTATTGGGCGATCTCGCAATTATGAGCTACGGCGAGTACGAAGCAACCGCGCTGGCCGCATTGTCGCATTCTGCTCTCTTGTGCGGATACGACATTTGGATGGGGTATGCACTGTGGCTTTGGCCTGGGGTGGTTGGAGCAGCGTGTCTTTTTGCTCCCCGTCACGGTCGATTGCGATTGCTTCGTCCACCAGCTTAGGGTGTTCTTGCTAAGATAGTCGGCGCCAGCTGTGTCCGACGAAAAATAAACTGGTATTAAGATGGCATAGACCAGGTAAACCATCTCAAGTGCAGGTCAACGTGTTGGTACCTTAAAACCCAGCACACAACCGTCCACCGAGTACGTCAACTCGGCATCTTCCAAAGTTTTCTAACTTGGCGGTCCGACCGCCAAGTGAAGAATTTTTGAGGGAAAGACAAAAAACTCCCCGCTCAATGTGGGGAGTTTTTTGTTTAGTGAACGTTTTAAGTTCAGGCAATAAATTTCACAATCAAAAGCGCCACGATGTTTACCACTTTGATCATTGGGTTGATGGCGGGACCCGCGGTGTCTTTGTAGGGGTCTCCAACCGTGTCGCCCGTAACTGCCGCCTGATGCGCCGGCGATTTTTTGCCGCCGTGGTGCCCTTCTTCAATATATTTTTTGGCGTTGTCCCATGCCGCCCCACCCGAAGTCATGGAAAGTCCCACAAAAAGCCCCGTGATGATAACCCCCATCAAAAGTCCGCCCAAAGCCAAAGGACCCAAGAGAAATCCGACGGCGATGGTCGCTACGATCGGAAAAAGCGCGGGTAAAATCATTTCGTGAAGGGCAGATTTCGTGACGATATCAACCGCGCGGGCGTAGTCTGGTTTTGCCGTGCCTTCCATAATACCCTTGATTTCACGAAACTGGCGGCGAACTTCCTCCACCACGGATCCCGCCGCTTTGCCAACAGCCCGCATGGCCATCGAGGCAAAAAGATACGGAAGCGAAGCGCCGATGAAAAGTCCCGCGAGCATTAGCGGATTTGAAATATCAAAAATAACTCCTTTCACTTCCTTTATATATGCGGAGAAAAGAACGAGTGCCGCAAACCCAGCTGACGCGATGGCGTAGCCCTTGGTAACCGCTTTGGTCGTGTTGCCTACCGCGTCCAATGGATCGGTGTGTTTGCGGACCGACTCGGGAAGGCCCGCCATCTCGGCAATTCCGCCGGCGTTGTCAGTAATTGGGCCAAAGGCGTCAATTGCAACAACAATTCCGGAAAGCGAAATCATGCTAAATGCGGCGATTGCTATTCCATAAATACCCGAAAGCGAGTAGGCGGCAAGAATGCCAGCTGTAATGATCAGTATCGGAAAAAACGTCGCCTCCATCCCAAAGGCAAGACCCATGATAACATTGGTGCCGTGGCCCGATTCGGACGCGCGAGCGATCGCGCGCACAGGACGAAAACTTTTCGAGGTATAGTATTCGGTAACAAAAATCATGAGAAGGGTTACGACAAGTCCTACGATTGCCGCAAGATAGTTGTCGAGCCCGTTTTTTGGAAAAAGCGCGCGCGTGATCGGAATGAAAAATCCAGCGGCAAGGAAGCTTGTCACAAAAAAGGCACGATAGAGCGCGTTCATAATTTTGTGCTCGCTCTTGATTTTGGCGAAGAAAAAACCAATGACTGACGCAAGGAGAGCCGCCGCTCCCAAGAGCAACGGGAAGCTTGACTCGACTTCTGATCGCGCGAGAAGCAACGACGCAATCAGCGTTACGGCATAAGTTTCAAAAAGATCGGCCGCCATGCCCGCGTCATCCCCGACATTGTCTCCGACAAGATCCGCGATGACCGCTGGATTTCGCGGGTCGTCTTCAGGAATTCCCGCTTCCACTTTGCCCACGAGATCCGCTCCCACGTCCGCGCCTTTTGTGTAAATGCCGCCGCCCAAGCGCGCGAAAACGGAGATAAGTGACGCGCCGAAGCCAAGCCCGATGAGTCCTGCCGCGTCACCTCCTGAAAATTGGTAAAAAATTGATACCGCAAGCAGTGAGAGTCCCGCTACCAAAAGCCCCGTAACCCCGCCACCACGAAATGCGACCGAAAAGGCCGAGTTGAGGCTTCTTTTGGCGGCTTCGGCCGTACGCACATTGGCAAGAACCGCGGTTTGCATCCCAATGAATCCGGCGAATGCCGAAAAAAGCGCGCCGATAGAAAATCCCAGTGCCGTGAGACGCCCAAAAACTATCCAGAGAACAAAAAACAAAATGAGCGCCACGTAGGCCACGGTTCGGTACTGGCGCTTGAGATAGGCGTACGATCCCTCGCGGATCGCGGAGGCGATTTCTCTCATCTTGTGGTCGCCGTCCGGCAGTCGTTTGATCAAATATCGAAGATAGAAGGCAAACGCAATGGATATGAAACAGGAGATGAGTACGAGTGAAAAAGTCATAGAAAATTATTTCTCTTCTTCTTTTGTATCCGCTTTTGCCACGGTTCCTCTGCCTACGATATCGATTTTCCAGCCGGCGAGTTTTGCGGCAAGTCGCACGTTCTGTCCGTTTCTGCCGATCGCGAGCGACAACTGGCTTTCATCTACGAGGACCGTCGCGGCACCTGTCTCCGGATTGGTTTCTATGTCAATGGTTTTTGCGGGCGAGAGAGCGTTTTTGATGAAAACCGAAGGATCTTCTGACCATTCGATGATGTCAATTTTTTCGCCGCCAAGCTCCGTGATGACCGTATCCACCCGGACACCTTTTTGTCCGACGAGCGATCCCACCGGATCAACGCCTTTTTCTTTTGAGACGACGGCAATTTTTGACCGGGAGCCGGCTTCTCTCGCGATGTTTTTGATCTCAACAATACCTTGGGCAATTTCAGGCACTTCCATTTCGAAAAGTTTCATAACAAAGCGCGGATGCGAGCGCGAGACGTAAACGCTCGGGCTTCGGGGATTTTTTTCCGCAAGGAGCAAAAGCCCCTTAATCCGTTCGCCGATCCGATAATGTTCATGTGGGATTTGCTCTTCGTAGGGGAGGAGCGCCGTCGTGCGACCGAGATCAAGAAAAACGTTGCGGCCTTCAACGCGTTGTACTATGCCGCTTACGATATTGCCTTCCTTTTCACGAAATTCATTGTAGAGAGCCTCGCGTTCGGCTTCCCGGACGCGTTGGATGATCACCTGCTTTGCGGTTTGCGCGGCAATACGCCCATAATCCTGATGCGTATCAAGGGGAAACGTAAGTTCCTCGCCCGGAGCCGCGTCTGGTTTTACGGAACGCGCTTCATCTATCATGATGTGCCGCTCGGGGTTGAAGCGGACTTTTTTTACGCCTTCCTCCCCGGGTTCTTCGCGCTCGGGCCTTTCAAGATTTTCTTCCAGAGCTAACTCCTCTTCGGTTTTGACCATCGAAGGATCGAGCACGATCTTTATCTGCTCAAATGAAATCTTTCCCGTTTCGAGATCAAATGACGCGCGGATAATCTGACCCCGTTTTCCATAATCGCGCTTGTACGCGGCGGCCAAGGCCATCTCAATAGTTTCAATGACCTTTTCTTTAGAGATCCCACGCTCCTCGGAAAGTTCCTCGAGCGATGCTTTGATTATTTTTAAATCCATATTTTTTGATATCGAGTTTTTAGTAAAAAAGGCCCCGCATCGGGACCAGGTGAGAACTCATAGTTTCAGTGTACTACTCTTTGTTGAGTTGTCAACTGGGCGCATTGGGACGGCCCAGAGAGCTCGTATATAATGAAAAGTATATGGAAGGGAAAGGAAATCATCTCCAGCATTATATGAGGTCTCTAAATCTCATCGAGCAGTGCAAGTTCTACAAAGTCTCGGTTTTTGCCTGTCCGCCGTTTCTGTTTGTGGTTATGGGGATCATCATCATCATTGCGATGCTGGGGACGACCATACTCGCGCGGCAGTTTTCGGAAGACCCCGCCGTGATCGTAATATCCGTATCGGTCATGGCGGCTTTTCTATTTTTAATAGGACACGCGGTGGTAAGCTCGTTTACGCGACTGGCCGACGCTTCGCGCATGAAATCGGAATTTGTGAGTATCGTATCTCATCAGCTCCGCTCTCCGCTATCAGCCATCAAGTGGCAGCTCGAGCTTATGCTTGAAAACGTCAAAACTTTGAGCGGCGCCGAACAGAAAACCATAGTGACACTTCGCGAGCAAAATGAGCGGATGATCGAACTCGTCAACGATCTTTTGGAGGTCAACCGCATTGACGACGATCGGCTGATTCTTCGACCAACGCTGGTCACGATTGATACGGTTATCGAAGGCATTGTGAAAGACTATATAGCCGAGACGGAAAAAGCCAACGTCAAGCTTACCTTTGAGGCGCCCGATCGGATGATCTGGGTTTTTGTTGATGAGACAAAATTGCGGTGGATTACGGAGAATTTACTTGAAAACGCCATACGCTATACTTTACATGAAGGCGAAGTGAAGGTTCGCATTGTCAAAGATTCAAATAGTGTGCGCGTGGAGGTTGCCGACAACGGCTTGGGTATTCCTCTTGCCGATCAGTCGCGTATTTTTACAAAATTTTTTCGGGCTGAAAACGCGCTTCGGCTTCGGACACAGGGCTCTGGACTCGGGCTGTATCTCGTACGGTCGCTCACGCGCGCGATGAACGGCAAAGTCGGGTTTGCTTCACTGGAAGGAAAAGGGTCGACGTTTTGGTTCTCCTTCCCGATTGTGCAAGCGAGCGATCAGATAACAAAAATCTAGGAAAAATTATGAAAACTGTTTTAATCGTTGAGGACGAAATGGCGCTTCAAGACGCGCTCCAGAAAGTTTTTACCGCCGATGGTTACACGGTAGTGCAGGCTTTTGATGGGGAAGAAGCCCTGTCGCGCATCAAGGAAAAAAAACCGGATATTATTTTGCTTGATTTGATATTGCCAAAAAAACACGGCTTTGATGTGCTTCAGTCGATCAAATCCAACGAAGATACGAAGCAAATCCCGGTACTCATCCTTACGAATCTTGAAGAGAGTGAGGATGTGATGAAGGCGATTGAGTTTGGAGCCCGTGGGTATCTCATCAAGGCAAATTACGCGCTCAAAGAAGTTCTCACTAAGGTCAAAGAGGTTCTTGGATGAAAGTTGACACAAAGCAACTCAAAGCCTTTCTGCTTGACGCGGGACTTGTTTCTGAAAAAGACATTGATGAGGCGATGAAAAAAGCCGAGAAGGAAAGCAAACGGCCCGGCGATGTTTTGGTGGCGGGTGGCAAGCTCTCGGCGCAGGATCTCGGGCGCGTCGAGGGCTACATTCTCGGCATTCCTTTTGTAAATCTCGAAGGCGAAAAGATCGACGCGCAGGTGTTGCAAATTATTCCAGAGCCTATTGCCCGGACCCACAACATCATCGCGTACAAAAAAACGGGGCGCGATCTTGAAGTGGCTATGCTTGACCCGGAAGATTTGGAAACGGTTGAGTTTATCCGCAAAAAATCGAATCTTGTCATAAAGCCGCGACTCACGAGCGAACCCACGATGCGGTATCTCCTTTCGCTCTATCAAAAAAGTCTTGAGGTTGAGTTTGGCGAGATTATCAAGGGCGAAGCCCAGGCATTGACCGCGGGCGGGATAGAGTCCCAAGAGAACGATATCGGGGGAGACGAGCTCAAAAAAATCGCCCAAGAGCTTCCGATAATAAAAATCGTGGATACCCTGCTACACCACGCGATTTTACAAAAAGCTTCTGATATTCATATCGAGCCGCTTGAAAACGAGCTTCTCATTCGGTATCGGATCGATGGGATTTTACATGAGGCCATGGTGTTGCCGAGAAAAGTCGCCTCCGCGATCGTGGCCCGCGTGAAAGTCCTTTCGGGACTGCGGCTCGATGAAAAGCGGCTTCCGCAAGACGGACGATTTAAAATAGACACGCCCGAATATAAAATATCTTTTCGTATTTCCATCATGCCCGTATCAGACGGAGAAAAGGTCGTCATGCGACTTCTCCCCGAAAACTCGCAAGGATTTACACTGGAGACACTGGGGTTTCACGGAGAAGGGCTCGAGATTCTTCACAAAAACATCCGGCGGACGGTGGGAATGATACTCGCTACCGGACCCACCGGATCGGGCAAGACCACGACGCTCTACACCGTGCTCGATCTCATTAATTCTCCCGAGGTGAACATTTCCACCATTGAAGACCCCGTGGAGTATCGGATGCCGCGGATCAATCAGACCCAGGTGCGGCCGGATATCGGCTTTACCTTTGCCAACGGACTTCGGTCAATGTTGCGTCAAGACCCCGACGTCGTTATGGTTGGCGAGATCCGCGACGGCGAAACGGCGGGGCTTGCCGTAAACGCGGCGCTTACGGGGCATCTTGTGGTCTCAACTCTCCACACAAACTCCGCCGCGGGCGCTCTCCCGCGCCTTCTCGATCTCGGGGTTGAGGCGTTTCTTATCGCTTCTACGGTGAACGTCATTATCGCCCAGCGTTTGGTCCGCACGCTCTACAAAAGCAAAAAACCGCACAAGCTAAGCAAAGACGAAATCGCGCAACTTGAAAAAATAGTTGACCTCAAACGGGTTCTCGGTTTTCTTCGCGAGGAAAAGATTATTCAAGCGAAAGCCGGCATCGAGGATATTATTTTCTATCAACCCGAACCCGCCGCCGACGCGAGCGACGGATATCAGGGAAGAATCGGGATGCATGAAGTACTCTCCGTGACCCCCGTCATTAAAGATCTCATCATGAAAAACGCCAACGCCGACGCGATAGAAGCCGAGGCAAAACGGGCGGGCATGATGACGATGCTTGAGGACGGCATTTTCAAAGCCGCCCAAGGAATTACAACCATTGAAGAGGTTCTCCGCGTTACCCAAGAATAACTATGACACTTTTTACCTATCGGGCACGGGATAAGACGGGCGGCGAGTCGTCGGGAACCCGCGACGCGCGCGATCGGTTTGAGCTCGCGCGAGTTTTGCGCCGCGAGGGATACACGCTTGTCAGCGCCAAACAGAAAGACGAGAAGAAAAAAAGAATATCTCTCCCGCTCGACCGCATACCATTCATCAACCGCGTCTCAATTCCCGATAAGATTATTTTTTCAAAAAATCTCGGTGTCATGATAGCGGCAGGGCTTCCTTTGACGCGCTCGCTCGAGGCGCTCTCCCACGAATCCCGCAACCCAAGATTTAAGGCGGTCATTCAGGATGTTATTGACCAGATCCGGCAGGGGCATACGCTTTCCGAGTCGCTCGCGCGCCATCAGAAAATTTTTCCACCGCTCTACGTCGCGATGATTGAGTCGGGCGAAAAAACGGGAAAGCTCCGAGAATCCCTCACCGTGCTCTCAACCCAACTGCAGGCCGATTATGATTTGATACGCAAAATCCGGGGGGCGGCGACGTATCCCGGCATTATCCTTCTTGCCATGGTCGGCATTGGTATTTTTATGATGCTCTACGTTGTCCCGACGCTTGTGACGGTCTTTGAAGAGCTGAACGTTGAATTACCCGCGTCTACAAGATTTATTATCGTGGTCTCAAAGTTTTTTCTCAATTACGGCTTCTTCGCGGCCATTGGCGCGGTGGCGTTTGTGTTGCTCCTCATCCAAGGCTTCAGAACACCTATCATCAAACGTTTTCTCGACCATGTTTTTATCCGTTTTCCGCTCTTGGGGCCGCTTGTCAAAAAATTTAACGCCGCGCGTACCGCGCGCACTCTCTCGTCTCTCATCTCATCCGGCGTCCCGATACTAGACGCGATCGACATTACCTCGCGTGTAGTGCAAAACCATCTCTATTCGCGCGTGTTGCTTGAGGCGCGCGCCGGCGTCCAAAAAGGAGAGACGATTTCAAAGGTATTTTTAAAAAATGAAAAATTGTACCCCACGCTGATGGGCGAAATGCTTGCGGTTGGAGAAGAAACGGGCGAAACTTCACATATGCTTATCGAAGTGGCGCTTTTTTACGAGGGACAGGTCTCGGACGCCACTAGAGACCTCTCTACTATTATAGAGCCGCTCTTGATGGTGTTGATCGGGGGCGCGGTCGGTTTTTTCGCGGTCTCCATGATTCAGCCCATGTACTCGCTCTCTTCAAGCATATGAAAAATCAGGGACGCACACTTCTTGAAATGCTTATCGTACTCTCCATTCTCGGCGTTCTTATCGCCCTTGTCGTGACGGTTTACTCGCGGTTTCTTGACGACAAAAATTTCAGCGCGGCGGTTGAATGCGCGCTTACATTGAGCGAGAGAGCCCGAAGCCTTACGCTCGCTTCAAAAGATATAACAGTGTCGGGCGGAGGAGCGGCTCAATACGGTATACATTTTGACGATAAAACCAAACCAACCCCCAATCGTCTTCTACTTTTTATGGGAAGTAATTATTTCTCTGTGCCTACGCCTGCCACACTCGAGAGCTGCCAGTTCCCAGCGGGGGTTGTGCTCGACTCCGTTACCATATTTGCCAATACGGGTACTTCCGTGTGCCAGCAATTTCCTGGTGCGGCGGAGATTTATTTTGATAAGATTACGGGAGGCATTTCCGCACTGTTCACTACCCCACTGTTTTCTATTTGTTCTACCGGGAGCGGAAATATTACTTCCATAGTTATAAAATCCACAAAATTAAATAAATCAAAAACTATACAATTTGAGCCGACAGGAGTCATGCATGTTTTGTAAAAGAAAAAATACGATGGGCGTAGGGTCTGGGTTTACGCTTA
>CAZZGX010000033.1:0-14695 GCA_964653715.1 uncultured Candidatus Saccharibacteria bacterium | reverse complement strand
TGACCCAAAAAAACTAATTTGTCACTTATGCGCCTGCCTGGACTCGAACCAGGAACCCCAGAGGTATAAGCTCTGTGCTCTAACCAATTGAGTCCCGACGCAAAGTCGGGAGGCCAACCATGGGCGTCGGCCCTATAGTGCGCGCGGTAGGATTCGAACCTACAACCGGTCGTGTATAAGACGACTGCTCTACCATTGAGCTACGCGCGCATTTTGATGACACCGTCCCTTACTATTTTCTCGATATAATCGCGACGCTTCAGCTTTTTAAGTTTTCTTTCGATGGCTCTTGCTTCTTTAAGCGTAGGATAGCTTTGTTTAAAAACTAAAACAACTTCTCCGAATCTTTTTGTCGTTGGCGTGCCTCCCGCCTTATGATGTTGAAGACGCTTCTCAAGATTAATACTGCTGCCGATATAAAATCTGGAGTCCCTCGCGCTTTGTAGAATATAAACAAAAGCCATAATATATTGAGTCCCGACTGTACGTCGGGACTCCGACTTCATTATCAATATTTATAAATAGAGCGTCGGGGCTACAGGCGCAGGTGGCGCTAGGCCGCGACCATGCGGGCGAATTCGTCGCGTTCGAGCGTTTCGTGTTTTATCAAATGCTCGGCAATCTCTTCGAGCTTTGCTCGGCGCGACTTGAGAATTGACTTCGCTTTTTCAAACGCCTTTTTCATAAACGAACTCACTTCTTTGTCGATGACGGCAGCGGTTGCTTCCGAGTAATTGCGCTCGACACTAATTTCTTTGCCCAAAAATACCATTGCGTTCTCCTCGCCAAAAGTCATGGGACCTAGCTTCTTGGACATGCCGTAGCGCTGCACGAGATCGCGCGCGATGGCCGTTGCCTTGCGAAGGTCATCGGCAGCCCCCGTAGTAAGCTCCCCAAAGATCACGTCCTCGGCCGCATACCCGCCCAAAGACACCGCGAGCTCATCGAGAAAATGCGCGCGCGAAAAGAGATGCCGGTCGTAGTCGGGCAATTTAAGCGTGTAGCCAAGCGCGCGGCCGCGGGAGATAATTGTCACCTTGTGAACCGGATCGGCGTTGGGGAGGGAGGCTGCCACAAGCGCGTGCCCGGCTTCGTGGTACGCAGAGATTTTTTTCTCCTCATCGTTGAGCACAAAACCCTTGCGCTCGGGACCCAAGAGTACTTTCTCGATTGATTTTAAAAGATCAATTTCGTTAATCTCTTTTTTGCCCAATTGCGCGGCAAGAATCGCGCCTTCGTTAACAAGATTTTCCAAATCCGCGCCTGAAAATCCCGGAGTCCGCTCGGCCACCCGGCGAAGACGGACATCTTTGGCAAGCGGCTTGTGGAGCGAGTGAACCTTTAAAATTTCATCGCGCTGATTGATATCAGGCAAATCAAGAAAGACGCGGCGGTCAAACCGACCGGGGCGCAAGAGCGCCGGATCCAAAACATCTGGGCGGTTGGTGGCCGCTATAATGATAACCTGATCTCGCGTTTCAAACCCATCCATCTCAACAAGAATCTGGTTGAGCGTCTGTTCGCGCTCGTCATGTCCCCCGCCGAGCCCAGCGCCGCGATGGCGGCCGATGGCATCAATCTCGTCAATGAAAACAATGGCTGGAGCGGCTTTCTTGGCTGCGCGGAAAAGATCGCGGACGCGTGAAGCGCCAACCCCGACAAACATTTCGACGAATTCCGAAGCGGAAATATGAAAAAAGGGAACCGCCGCCTCACCCGCAACCGCTCGCGCGAGAAGCGTTTTGCCGGTACCGGGCGCTCCCATCAAAAGAACGCCCCGTGGAATTCGTGCCCCGATATCAAAAAATTTCTTTGGATGCTTTAAAAACTCAACAATTTCTTTGAGCTCTTCTTTTGCCTCATTCACACCGGCCACATCTTTAAACGTTACGCGCTCCTTGGAATTATCCGGCGTAATAACGCGCGCTCGAGACTGGCCAAAACCAAGCGCCTGAACATTCGCGCGGTTTACTTGCCGTCCCATAAACCAAATGAAACCCACAAAAAAGAGTATGGTAATAAGAGTCGGGAGAGCCGCTCCAAACCAGAAGAGAAACCCGGAAGGATCTTTCTCGGTATGAACGAACGAGTTGAGCTTTTCCTCGGAGACGCCGAGATTGACGAGCGTCTGAGTCAAACTCGAGGCTTCTTCTTTCTTTGAGATATATTCTGTTTTATCTTTTGCGGTAACATCAAGCTCGTTGCCGATGACGACAACTTGAGAAATCTCGTCATTGTTAATTTTTTTGACGAGATCCGACAAAGAAAGCTCTTTGCGCTCAGAGGTAGGCGTGACTACCAACGAATAAGCCATGGCAAGCATAATCAAAATGAGCACTGTGTAGGCAATATTTTTTGAAATCAATTTCATAGGTATGTAGTGTACATCTAAACGTGAGTAAAATCAAGTACCGAACTGCGCCCTGTTTTACTTTTTCGCTGGCGCAAGATATTTTTCCGTAGCCATATCGACTTTGGCGATACTGTCCTTTTCAGCCTGTTGTAAACCGGCATCAAGCGCTACGAAATCTTTCTCCAACCCGCGCAGGTCTTCCTCGATTCTGCTAACCAGCGTGCCTGTACGCGCCATATGCTCGCGATTTTTGCGCTCGAGCTCCGCCAAAAGCATCGCCACCTCAACTAGCATTCGCTCATCGTTGTCCTTAAATTGTTTTTTATTTTTCATGGTATGAAATGTACATATCAAGAGATCGCAATTTACTGGCGATATCGCGCTCTTTTAAGCCCGCCCCTTTGAGATATTTACTCATAAAAACCTCAAGCAGCTGCGGCTCCATGGGAATTTCGGCTTGATTTTTGAAAATAGAATGGATTTCCTCGTCGCGGATTTTTCTCGTACTCCCAAAATACTTGTTCCAAGCTTTTATATAATCATTCGGCAAAATATCTTTTACAGTCTCGCGACTCCATTCCTGTTCTCTGGATTCATGGACAGCGCTTTTCTCAAGCATGACGTGCTGCGTATAAAATCCGAGCTTCTCTTGATTGATGCGCCACGGCAAAACTTTACCACCAATCACAGAAAGCTCACCGTCAAGTCGCGCCCGCTCCTTCCCTTGAATTCTCATGTTTCCCTCGGCATCTTTTTGCATTTCCCTGAATTTGCCGATCATGCCTTCAATTTCAAGTTTCATTCGGCCTGATATCGCTGTTGCCTTTTGACGTTCCAGGCGAGAAATCTCCTGGCTCGCGTTTTCTATATCAGCCCTAAAATTCTGTTCTTCCTTATCGATTTCTGCGAGGTGCTCTTGCATGACTTCTGTTTGCTTTTCAAGGGGTTCTAACCTATTTTGTATACGGTTAGCAAATCTTTCGATGATTCCTTTTACTTTATTTTCATAAACTGATTTTTTATCGTCCTCTTGTTTCAGAGAATGTTCGAGAGTATTGCGTTGCAGTTTTGCGTTTTTTATTTTATCCTCAATGACCCTGACATCGTGATACGCGACAAGCTCTTTTTTGTCCGTTGTCTTCCCGAAACGGACGTCCGCTTCTTTGTGTTCTTCAAAAATCTGTTCCCTCTCATGCTCAAGGCGTTCAAGTGTACTCTCGGCTACGATAAACACTCCGTGGAGACGGGCAACATTTTCATCGTGCTCCCGAAACCGCTTATAGTTGTGCCACGCCTTGACACGATCAACAACGGTATTGGCTCCCTCAAAAAAGCGCTTCTTTAGTGTATGCTCGGTTTTTATTTCTATTTCTTCGCTTTTTGGTTTTTTTTCTTTGTTTTGATCTTCAATTTTCGGTAACTCGATCGAATCGGTTGTCGGAAGATCTTCCGGAGGAGGTGGGGCTATTTCTATTTCCGCAGTTGCGGGCTTGTTCTCGGGTTTTTCTGGAATTACAATACTTGCCGGACTCACTTCTATAATCTCATCCTTCGGTATAGCTTCGGACATATTTTCAGTATAGCACGACCAATCCGGTCAAGAAGCTACGGAGAACGGTGAAATAAAAAAGAGGCCTCATCACAAGAGTTGATGAGGCCTCGCGTACGTTTAGTTACAAAGATCCACTCCCACTGCTTCGCGGGTAAAACCAGTCGTATGTTTCGACCCCTTCGAATGGTGTGGGGTACGAAGAGCATCGAACCGAATGCGATCGCCGGAGCGTAGATACATCCGCCTCCCAGACTGACGTATCTGATCCCAATAGACCCGCACTGATCCTATATTCGTACGAGCCGCACCCCACTGTTGAGCATCGCTCCAAAAGATCACCTCGCCCTCATCATCTGAGAGGTCAGGCAAGATCTTAGGAGACTCTTGATGAATACTCATCGCGTTGGGGAATATGCTCGATACCTCGCAGAGCACTTCGTTCAGGAACTGAAGCATCGAAGGCCAATCCGCAAACTGCGGGCAGGTGATGAGCCCAATCTCTTCGTGGTAGCAGGGCACTCGCCAGGTATTCTGCACCGTAACAAAGGCATTGTAATCCTGAACAACAACCGCGACTTCCCAGATCTTGATGAAACCATCCTCGACGACCTCCAGCAGTCGAAGGTTATTTGTAGCGTACACCGTGACTGACTTCTCGGGATACCACATGAGCGGAATTTTGCGACCGTATACGTACAAAAGATCATCGCTCACTTCTCGAGCACGGAGCAAATTCACGTTCTTTTGCCGATCAACTAGGAATGCCCGGAGATCTTTTCTGCCCAAAATAGTTACGCGAAGTTCGTAGCTACCTGCTCTCGTTGTTCTGCCGATAGCGCCATCCGCTTCAATGGTCAATTCTTGTCCTTCAAAAAAAACTTGGACCGAAACTCCATCGATATCCGTTCGCATTCAGCACCTCTTTGGTCTGTGGGGTTCTGTTTTCTAGTACTTAAAATAGCATTATAAAATGTTCTTGTCAATAGCTTTAAATGCGATACAAAAAAACCCTAGGCGAGAGAAACGGAAAACCGTTTCTCTCGCACAAGGGTTTGTGAAACCTTAGGAGGCCGCCGGTGCGTGGCTTGAAAACTTCCACTCAAGCTTTCTCAACATTTTGTCGAGTGGGCTTGACTTTGGCAGCTGCTGCAATGCCGTGAAATCGCGGACCTCCTTGAAGAACTCCTCGACGTCGGTGTCGAGGACTCGGACATGCCCATCTCCGCGACGCTCAATTTGGAAGTTTACGTGGTATTTCTTCTCTCCGAACACCCAGTCGGGGAAGTACACGAAGACGGTGCCGGCCGGGTACGGCTCCGTGAAGAAGTCCCTGAGGCTGAGCGTCGTGGACTCCTTCATGGCCTTTATCCGAGCAGTGCGCAAAGCGTTTGCTTCCTCATTCTGCTTTCCGCGGAAGCAAATCGAGTGGAAGATGACCATGGCATTGGCGCGGCCCCTGTTCAGCTCAAATTTTTCGAGCCTGAACTTTTCCTTGCCCATAGTCGAGAGCGGAATCTCGATCTCCATCTCGGCAAACTCGGAGATCTTTTTCGCGCAAGGCCCCACAGCATCTACCGGCGCGATTATGCCGTGCTCGACTCTGACCTTGACGTAGCCGCCAAGTCGAACCCCTTCCCCATCTGTAACAGTGGGAGCAAAGAAGACAGCTTCTCCGCCGGTCTTGAGTACCTCAAGGAAAGACTTTGCCCCTGCGCGGAGCTCCTCACGCTTGCGGTTGGACTCGTCTCGACGAATCGCCGTGGCCTCTAGAACCTTCTTGCGAAGATTGCCCATGATGCCGCGCGATTCTGGGAAGTGCGTCGTGAGACGCAACCTCTTCTTACGTTCCCCGTCTTCGTTTTCGATCGTGACGGGTAGTATCACGGCCTGCTCGTCGGACGTTTTCTCACCGGCCGCTTGGAAGAAACCGAGCGCAAGCCCGCTGTCAGCGATCAGGTTGAGCGCGGTATCCGTCGGCGGAAACTTCTCCGTAGCACCGCCGATGAAAGCGTTGGTCAGATTCATTCGCGCATTTTCGATTTCGATCGGGTAATCCTTGATGAACTGCGTGAGCTGCCTGACCGTGTTGAACACGTTCTGACTGAAGACCTTCATGGCCTTCGGTGAAGCCAGCGCCTCGGCCAACTCCACAACGTACTCCCTGATCTGTTTCTCGTTCTCGTCATTCTTTTTGTCGATGTCTTCCGCCTGCTGTAGCATCGCGGCCGATGGGATCTTCTCGAGCTTGAGTTGGGGAATATGCAAATCCCCAACCTTGATCGAGCCCAAACCCTTAGCGACCTCGCCGATTTCCTTCAGACTCTTCACGGTATGGTTCTCTCGCGCCATCGTACCCTCTCTTTTTGGTTTTGGGGCCGAAGCCCATATTTCGGAACACCAGTTTTTTCTACTTAACTCCGACTCGCTTCGCTCTTTTTCTTTAAAGCCTCCTTTACAAGGTAATAAGGGTCTAATTGCCCTAAATCTAGGGTATATTATATCAATAAAAAAAGACTTGTCAAGTATCCTGACAAGTCATTTATTTCAAAGAGCCACTGGCTCTTCAATGTATGTTTTATAAACATTCCGGCCGATCTGGGCGGCGAGCATCTCCATGTTTCCCTCAACGCCGTGCACCAGATATGTTTCTTGCGGTGAAAGACGATCAACAAGCTCCACCAAATTTTTGCCGTCGACGTGTGCCGAAAGGATGTATTTTTTGACTTGAGCGTTAAAGGTAAAGGTATTTTCAAAAAATGAAACCCTTTGACCAGGAGAAACTCTTGTAAGCTGATGCCCGGGGGAACAAGGATCCTGATAGGACGAGAGGCAAATGAGATTCTTGGGATCTGGCCCCCACACTATCGCGTACTCGACCGCGTGACCACCAGTCAGCATACCACTTGGCGCAATCATCACGAGCGGCTTCTTGCTTCGGATGATCCTGCTTCGCTCGGCCGTCCCCTGCGACACAAAATGCTCGAGCACAGATTGGTCAACCGCGCCATGCGATTCGTAGATCCGGTTTGTTTCGCAGGCAGCGCCGTCTATGTATACTTCGTAACGTTTTGTAATTCCATGATCAAGCAAAATCTGGAAAAGCTCTGACGATCTCCCCACCGCAAGTGTTGGACAGAGAACCTTGCCGCCGTTCTCGAGACACTCTTCGATATCCCGTACGAGCTCCTGTTCTACTTTTACTCGATCGGGCTGATCTCGCCCCGCGTAGGTTGATTCGGAGATGAGATACTCTATTTTCCCGGCAGGAAGTGTAGCACCGGCAACCGAACGCTGGTCGTGAAGACTGATATCGTTTGTGAAAAAAATTCGGGTCGTCGAGGATTCGGATTTGAACTTAACCAAGACACTGACGGCACCGAGTATATGCCCCGCCGAAAATATCTCAAGCGTGAAGGGTCCCGCGGCAATCGTATCGCCGACATTTATGATTTTTACCTCTTTCTGGCAATTGTTAATATCCCAAAAATTGAAGAGGATCTTATGCCCTTCGCGATCGGCGATCTTGAGAGTGTCTTTCCAGCTCCAGAGAGAAAGTTCCAGCGTCGGACGCGTCATCATCACATGAGCTCGCGGAAACTGCGCTTTGAAGTACGGCAGGAGCCCGATGTGATCGGCGTGAGCGTGAGTACCTATGAGATAGATATTGCGAACGTTTCTCAAAAGACTGACATCCGGGCAGGAAGTTGCCGTCGCCTCGGCAAGATAGGCAAATTCGTTATCGCTCAAGATTCGGCTCTGGAGCATAGGCAAAATTGGCAACTGCAAAGGCCCAATCTCTTCGATCTTAGGAACTTCGAGTTGCAGCATTATTTCCGTCTGCCTAGCGCGCTCCTCCGCGCTGAGATGGTAGGCACCAAAATCACTGACAATCGCGGTACTCGATTCTTTATGCAGGAGGACATTAGAAGTTCCTCCTATAGACGGTTTCTCTTTTTTTCGATCGAGTGTGCCGCCAAGAGCGATAAACTCCAGCATTTGTTTTTCCTTTCGACATGACAATGTACTCGAAGAATCTTTGAGAAGAATAGATTATTTTCAAAAAAAGTCAAGTTTTCTTACGAGCATGTTTGACGCTCTGAATCTCATCCAGTAGAGTCACCAATATGGACTCTACTATATATAGTGCGGCCCTATGGCCAGCGCTCTTGAAAGAAGTTCCTGAAAAAGCAAAACCAGTACAGCTTTTTATAAAAGGCGCTCCTCCCCCAGCGGACGCGCTCATTGTTTCAATCGTGGGCACGCGAAATCCATCCTCTTATGGAAAAGATGCTGCTTACGAAATTGCAATTCGGCTTGCGCGTTATGGAATCGTGCTTGCGAGCGGCATGGCGCTCGGCATTGATTCGATTGTTCACCGAGCGGCACTTGAGGCGGGTACCCCTACTCTCGCAATACTTGGCTCGGGGCTGGATGATACGGTCCTCTATCCAAAAGAAAATATCGAGCTCGCCAAAAAAATAATTGAAGGGGGCGGGGCGCTGATTTCTGAATATGAGGATACGCAAAAACCTGAGCTCTGGACATTTCCAAAAAGAAACCGCATTGTCGCGGGCATCGCCAAAATCGTGATCGTCATCGAGGCTGGCGAGAAAAGCGGCGCGCTGATTACAGCGCGTTTTGCGGCTGAATTTGGACGAGAAGTGATGGCACTTCCAGGCTCAATCTTCCACCCACAATCGGTAGGAACCAATGCGCTCATCAAAGAAGGAGCCGCCCCCATCACCTCGGCTGATGACGTATTCTGGGCGCTCGGGCTTGAACCAGAACGCACACATAAAAAGATAGCGCCCGAATCCATCGAGGAAGAAGAAATCTTGAATGTTCTTGGTGAAGAGCTGTCGCTTGATGAGATCATTAAACGATCAGGAATCGCCGCGCACGCGGTACTTTCCGCAATGACAGCGCTCGAGATCCGAGGCGCTATTAAAAATGCCGGTGGAGTCTATCGCAAAATGTAAAAAAATATGCCGAAGACGCTTGTTATCGTCGAGTCCCCTACGAAAGCAAAAACTATTTCGCGTTTCTTGGGGAAAAATTTTATTGTTCAGTCAAGCTATGGGCATATTCGCGATCTTCCGAGTTCACAGCTCGGGATCGACACCGAAAAAGATTTTGAACCAAAGTACATTATCCCGCGCAAAAAAAGCAAAATCGTAAAGGAGCTCAGAGCGCAGGCAAAAAAATCAGATACCATTATTCTCGCAACAGACGAAGACCGCGAGGGAGAAGCGATCGCTTGGCATCTTGCTTTCACGCTTGGGATTGAAAATCCGAAGCGGATAGTATTTCATGAGATAACCAAGCAAGCGATTGAAGAAGCGTTTAAGAACCCAAGAGCCCTTGACAGTAACCTGATCGACGCGCAACAAGCGCGTCGAGTCCTTGATCGGCTTGTAGGATACAAGCTTTCGCCGTTTCTCTGGAAAAAGATTATGCGCGGGCTTTCAGCGGGTCGTGTCCAGTCGGTAGCACTTCGTCTTATTGTTGAACGCGAGCGTGAACGGCAAAATTTCAAAAAAGAAGAGTACTGGACTATCGAAGGCGTTTTCGAAACCTTAAAAAAAGAACCTCTCCAGGCATTACTCATTGAATACGAAGGTACTCCGCTTGAAAAATTTAGCATTAAAACCGAGGAAGAAGCTACCTCCACTGCAAAAACGCTTAGAAAAGATTCTTGGCGTGTTATGCGCGTAGAAAAAAAACGCCTCGAGCGTTCTCCCTACGCCCCTTTTACGACAAGCACCCTCCAGCAAGAAGCATCTCGGCGCCTTCGGCTTTCTGCCAAACAAACCATGATGCTCGCGCAACAACTCTACGAAGGTATGGATGTAGGCGAGGGTCCCGTGGGACTCATCACCTACATGAGGACTGATTCGACCAACCTTTCGGCGGAATCTCAACATCAGGCAAAATCATATCTCGAAAAAAATCTCGGCAAAGAATACGCACTAACAACTGCGCGCGTATTCGCAAAAAAATCAAAGGGTGCTCAAGAAGCCCACGAAGCGATCCGACCCACCGATGTTTCAAAAACTCCCGAAAGGCTGAAAGAGTATCTCGAGCCGCGCCAACTCAAGCTCTATGAATTGATCTGGCGGCGATTTTTGGCCTCGCAAATGTCAAACGCGATTTTTGATTCTAGTACAATTGATATTCGCGGATCAAAGGGACTCTTTCGCGCCACAGGACAGGTGATAATATTCCACGGTTTTCTCAAAATATGGCCGTCAAAAACGGAAGAAACAGAACTTCCAGCAGTCTTTGAAAACGAACTGCTTGGACTCACGTCTATTGATCCCAAGCAACACTTTACCGAGCCGCCACCGCGCTATTCGGAAGCAACACTTGTTAAAACTCTTGAAAAATTTGGCATCGGGCGCCCCTCAACCTACGCACCGACCATGTCTACGATTATCGAGCGCGGGTATGTTACCAAAGATCCGGATCGCCGATTTGCTCCGTCTGAAATCGGACTCGCGGTCAATGATATGCTCGTCGAACATTTTCCAGAAATCGTCAACATCGAATTTACCGCTCACATGGAAGCAGAGCTCGATCTTATTGCCGAAGGAAAAATGCCATGGACTCCGGTCGTTAAGGAATTTTACGACCCATTTGCTAAACGCTTGGCCGAAAAATACGAGATCGTTGAGAAAAAAAATATGATCGAAGAGACGGATCAAATTTGCGAAAAGTGTTCTAAACCCTTGATCATCCGGCATGGTCGTTTTGGACGATTTCTCGCCTGCTCCGGGTTCCCGGAATGCAAAAACACGAAAACACTTCCTCCTCCTTCTCTTGGGATAAAATGCCCCGAATGCAACGAGGGAGATCTGGTCGAGCGGCGAACGCGCCAACGCAGGATTTTTTACGGCTGTTCGCGCTATCCAGACTGCTCATACGCTACTTGGAAAAAACCCGGGCAAGAAAAAAAAGAAGAATAAAAGAATATGTGGGAAGAATTCAAACAATCTCTTTCCGCGTACTCGAGCAAAGATCAAAAACTCATTGAGCGCGCGTTTCATATAGCCGACGAGTCCCACGCGGGACAAATCCGCGAATCGGGTGATCCGTACATCACCCACCCGATTGCTGTCGCAAAAAAGATAATTGAGATGAAGCTTGACGCTTCAACGGTGGCCGCGGCCCTTCTCCACGATGTTTTAGAGGACACCAAGATGCCTAAAGAAACGCTCGTGGGCGAGGTCGGCAAAGAAACAACATTTCTTGTCGAAGCCCTTACTAAACTCGACCGCGTTCGCTATCAAGGATTTGAGCGAACGGTTGAATCAACCCGCAAAATGTTTTTGGCGGTAGCTGAAGATGTCCGCGTCGTTTTGGTAAAACTTGCCGACCGCCTCCATAATATGCAGACAATCTCTGCGCTCAATCCTGAAAAACAAAAACGAATCGCCCAGGAAACATTGGAGCTCTACGCGCCACTTGCCTATCGACTCGGGATGGGAGAGCTCAAAGGAGAGCTTGAAGATCTTGCATTCCCCATCGCCTATCCGGAAGAGTACGACTGGGTCGTCAAAGAAGTCAGGGAACTTCTCCCTGAACGACAAGAATATTTAAAAAAAATCACTCCTATAGTCGAGCGCGAACTCCGCGTGGGCGGGATCACAACCTTTCAAATCGATTTTCGCGCAAAGCATTACTACAGTCTCTGGAAAAAACTGCTTCGCCAAAACCTTGATCTCGATCGGATTACAGACTTAGCAGCTCTTCGCATCATCATAGGCTCCATCGAAGAATGCTACCAAGCACTTGGGATTATACACGCTCTCTGGAAACCGATGCCGGGACGGATCAAAGATTATATTTCACTCCCCAAGCCCAACGGCTACCGCTCGTTGCACACCACGGTATTTTGTATCGACGACCGCATAACGGAATTTCAAATTCGAACACATGAGATGCACGAAGAGGCAGAGTTTGGAATCGCCGCGCATTGGGTATGGGAAGAGGCGGGTAAGCCTAAAAAGGGAGTGCTCGCAAACGAGAAAAAAATCGGCTGGGTGAAAAAACTACAGGAGTGGCAGAAAGAATTTCAGGAAGAATCGGGGGAAGAATTTATGGAAGCGCTAAAAATCGATTTTTTCAAGGACCGTATTTTCGTCCTCACTCCGAAGGGAGAAGTGATCGATCTTCCCGAAGGTTCCACTCCTGTGGATTTTGCCTATCATATCCATTCAGAAGTGGGCAACCATATGGCGGGAGCAAAGGTCAACGGCAAAATGGTTCCTTTTTCATACGCATTGGCATCCGGCGACACCGTGGAAATTCTCGTAAGCAAAAATAAGAAGCCATCGACTGACTGGCTGGATTTGGCGCGTTCTTCGCTTGCCCGTAATCATATTCGCTCGTCTCTCCGCAAATCAGGAGTAGAGCTTCGCAAAATCACTCATGCAAAACCGAAAGAAAAAGACGTAATACTCGAGATTACTCGTGAAAATCGGGTCGGACTCTTAAAAGATATAACACTGGTGCTCGCACGTGAGCACATCAATATTACAAAAACTGAGTCGGACGTTGAGAATATTGCAAAGCCCTTTATCACTCTGCAGTTTCGGGTTGCCAAAAATTATGACCTTGAAAAACTTCTGACGCGCCTGAAGCGCGTCAAAGGTGTGCGTGAAATACACGTCTCTTTCAAACCGTAAATGGTGGCTCCTCTGTGTCGCGAGTTGTCGCGGCAAGCTCGCTCTCGAGCCTTTGCATGAGTTTTGCGGTAATGCCGTGGAGCTCCTCATCCGAAAAAAATTCAATAGAGATTTTACCGCGGCCTCGGGCTTCTTTTTGAATCACAACGCGCGTGCCGAGCGCCTGCTCAAGCTTTTCTTCAACGGCGCGCGTTTCATCTGACGGCAAATCCTCGACTTTGCGCGCGCGGTCTCGAGCGATCCGTCGGGAAATCCGTTCCGCTTCCCGTACTGACATTTTGTGGAGCTTGATATCTTCAAAAAGTTGGCGTTGGTCCTCCACGCGATCGGAAAGCATAAGAAGTGGCCGAGTATGCCCTTCGGTGATGGAACCCGCGGCCACGGCACTTCGCATATCCTCGGGCAGTAGCAAGATCCGGATTGTATTTGAAATGGTCTCGCGGGATTTGCCAATCCGCGTGGAGAGTTCTCGCTGATCCATCCCAAATTCGTCGAGTAGCCGTTTGTACGCGGTCGCGCGTTCGATCGGATTTAAATCCTGGCGCTGGACATTCTCAACAAGTGCCAACTCAAGCCGCACCCGCGCGGGCTCTTCTTTGCGAATGATGACCGGAACTTCGGGAAGCCCAATCATGCGCGCAGCGCGGTAGCGTCGTTCCCCCGCAACAAGCTCATATTCAACGGACGTACCCTCTTCGGTGAACCGCTCAAGACGCGTGACGACGAGCGGCTGCAAAATACCGTACTGGCGAATCGATTCGGCGAGCCCCTTGAGCGAAGCCTCATCGAATTCAGTTCGTGGCTGGTAGGGATTGGGCTTGATCATCTCGACCGGAATCCAGAAAACACTTTCTTTTGTACGAGGCTCATCGTGCATATGTTTCAGCGTAGCGAAATCTTTGAAAATTCACAATGGAATGCTACCATACCCGAAGGCCGCGGTGGCGGAACTGGCAGACTTGGTCGCCTCCGGCGACCGCGCAGGACCCGCCAAAGGCGGGCAAGCTCAAAATCCAGGTTGGTAAAAAATGCTAGAGTATAGTTAGCATGATCTATACCGTACGCGCCTTTTGAGACTATACTTTCGGAAAAATGTAAGGATTATCAAGAAGCGCGACAAAGAGAAAAATTTCTGAAAAGCGGTGTAGGAAGAAGATATCTAGACTCCTTGAAATGAACAACTTGCCGCGGTGGCGGAACTGGCAGACGCGTTGGACTCAAAATCCAATGATCGCAAGGTCGTGTGGGTTCGACTCCCACCCGCGGCATAAAAACATCGGCTCGAACCATATTTTAATTTTGGGGGAAGAAAATTTTTTAAATCTAAATAATGAATGAAAATTACTACCCCCACGAAACTCAAAAAGACGCTCAAGCCACATACAGCCACGCTCGTTGGTGGCGTTTTTGATTTGTTTCATGTAGGCCACCTCCGTTATCTGCAAAAGTGTAGCGAAGTTGGGCGACCTCTCGTTGTCATAGTTCAAGCAGACAAAACAGTTAGGATTCGTAAGGGATTTAACAGGCCTATTGTAAGTGAGAAGCGTCGTGCTGAAATTGTCGCGGCACTTGGATTTGTCGATTTCGTTTTGATTTTGGATAAGCCGTCTCACTACGAAAAATATTTGGAAATTATCAAGCCACGAAATTATGTTTTCTTGAAAGAAACGATGAAGTACCGAAAATATCGCGCGCACTTGATTAACGATAAATTTCCAAATATTAAAGTAGTTTTTCTTGAAAAAGATGTGCGCCGCTCCAGCACGAGTTTTCTTGCCAAGCAAATACTCGCACAGCGTGATTATTCTAAAATCAAAAATCCGATTATCCGCCGCCTGTATTTTCTCGCTGACCACAGCAAAGCGTCTATTGGAAAGATTTCCGCGCTTATTACTTCGCAAGGAAAAATTATCGCGGAATCGGACAATGTTGAGAGCAAAGATATACACGCCGAGCATATTATTATCAAGAAAGCCCAATCCAAAGGTGTTAATTTGAGCAAAATAAAACTTTATATTCTCATTCCTCCGTGTATTCTTTGCTCTCAAGAAATTCTGAAAAATAAAATTAAAGAGGTGTATTACTTGCATCCTTATGGAAATG
>CAZZGX010000032.1:0-5699 GCA_964653715.1 uncultured Candidatus Saccharibacteria bacterium | reverse complement strand
CTGGGGCGATTCCCACGATTTATGTATCGGGCCGTATTCCGTGCGAGTCGTGGCATTGTTTCTACCAACGCGCTGAAACGAGATTGTATTGTTAGAGAGTTTGCTATTCCAACGGATAAAATATTGGTAGCGCCAAACGGTGTCGATCTCGCTTATTTTGCCAATATACCGTCCCGTGATGAAGCTCGACAAAAAAATTCACTGCCGATGGATAAACCGATCGTGATGTACGTAGGAAGTACCCAATCTTGGAAAGGGACAAATCTCATCTCCAAATGCGCGGATATCCTTCGCGACTGCACGTTTGTGATTTTGGGAAGCATGGGTGGTAGTTCTGGCAATCTTTATTACATTCCGCGGGTTGCTCCGGCTGAAGTACGGGACTATATCGCGGCCGCCGATATACTTATTGCGCCCTATCCGTCACACTCGAGCTTTAGCAGGCTTTGGACTTCCCCAATGAAAGTGTTGGAATATATGGCTTCGGGGAAACCAATGATTGTTTCCGATCTCCCGGCCCTCCGCGAGCTTGTGGATAACGAAACGGCGTTTTTTAATCTTCCCGAAAATGAACGAAGCCTTGCCGAAAAGATTACATGGGTACTTGAACATCCGTTCGAAGCGGATAAAAAAGCCGCCCGCGCGCGAGAAAAAGTGAAAAAATTTTCCTGGGAGGAGCGTACTCGTGCTATAATGAGATTTATTGAAAAACGTTATGCGTAAAGACCTCATATTAATATTTTGTGTTGCACTCGTCGTACGTCTGCTATTTTCTATTATTGTTGCTGGACGTGTAGGGGGTGAAGCCTTTGAGCCAACTCGTCGTGATGCAGATTTCACTCAGTATATTGAACTCGCGAAGAGTATTATGCGGGATAGTACGTTCACTCTTTATGGCGTGCCGCATAGTTTCCGTACTCCCGGATATCCCGCATGGCTTGCGTTTTGGTATTGGGTTTCCGGAAGCTGGTTTTTTAGCGTTGCTGTTGTGGGTAGCGTGCTCGGTGCTCTTACCGCTGTTATAACCTATCAAGCGGGGCGCCTACTGTTTTCCAGAAAAGTTGCGCTCTGTGCCGCGTGGCTTTTTGCGCTTGAGCCCTACGGTATTCATATGGCTAGCCGTCCCATGACCGAATCGCTCTATACATTGCTCATGGCACTTTTTGCTTTTGCGATTATACACATATACAGAGCTACGACGTTAGCATTTCGTCCCATGGCTATTGTGGGTATTCTCGTAGGGCTGGCGACTCTAGTACGTCCACAGATGTGGCCGTTTTTTATACCATTGTTTGCGCTCGTCGTTTTTTTACTGTTGCGGCAAGCTTATGGTGTGCGGGGAGCTTTTTTTGCCGCAAGCGTATTTGTAATCTCTACTCTCGCCGTTGTCAGTCCGTGGGTTTTGCGCAACAACATACGTTTTGGAAAAGCCGATATCAGTTCGCAGGGTGGGTGGAATTTATATTTATATGACGTCAAACGTTTTACTGACTCCGATCGCTACTATGGCAAAACAGAAGCCGAACTTAAGCAGTTTGTCAAAGAACGCTTGGGGCGAGAAGGTCCGGAAGATATCCGCAGTATTGTCTATCAGCCGGTATATTACCGCGAAGCATTTCGTATTATTTTTGCGCATCCGGTGCGATATGCACTCTGGCATATTAAAGAAGGACTTATTTTTTTACACGACGATGGGATTCGCGATATGCTACGGCACGTCGGATATGGCACCGACTCAGGTATTACTGAAATTGGTTTCTCAGGCTTGGCCGGTTTTGCGCTTCTGCTCGCGGTTGTTGCGGGAAATATTTTCTGGATTAGTTTATTCGCGCTCGCGGCTTATGGCATATGGCACAGTTACTCTGAGCCAAAACTTTTTTCTATTTTGATTCTTTTTGCGATAAGTATTCTCTATGTACCGCTGGTCGCAGGGACTCTCGCGGTTGCCAGATTTCGTTTTCCCATGACCCCGATGATTTTTATTTTGGCGGTAGCCGGTTTCCAGTCGTATTTCGGAAAGACACTTGTAGAGAAGGAGTCTGCCAGGTAATATGCGCAATATGAAAATTTCCGTAGTTATCCCGTGTTTTAATGAGGCGAGAACGCTTGGAAAGGTTATAGATATGGTGCAAAAAGTGTCATTTGGTTTCGATGCCGAGAAAGAAATTATCGTTGTCGATGACGGTTCGACCGACGACAGCACAGCGATTCTTCGCCGCATGAAAAACATTACCGTTATAACCTCGCCGCGGAACGAAGGGAAAGGCTCGAGTATTAAAAAGGGATTCCTTGCCTCAACCGGCGACTATGTCATTATCCAGGATGCGGATCTCGAATACGATCCTGCCGATTACATAATTTTATTCAAACCTGTTCTCGAAAAAGGCGCTGATGTTGTCTTCGGCACGAGATTTCGCGGAGAGTACCAGCGTGTTCTGTACTTTTGGCACTATGTCGGCAATAGGTTTCTCACCCTATTATCAAATATTTTTACAAACCTAAATCTTTCGGACATGGAAGTTGGCTATAAAGTTTTTTCTCGGAAAGTTGTTGACAAGATCGCGCCGCGTTTACAATCGCAACGTTTTGGCATTGAACCCGAACTAACCGCGCGCGTTGCCCATGGACATCCCGCCTTGCCTGATGGCAGTCGAGGCAGGTGGGCGATTTACGAAGTTCCCATTCATTACAATGGACGAACCTATGCCGAGGGCAAAAAAATAAGTTGGTGGGATGGGGTCAAGGCAATTTTTGCCATTCTTTACTTTAATCTATTTGGTCGATAGAAATTATGAGTCGTAGTCGTCTAAGAAAATTTTTATGGCTGGTTATCCTTGCCCTAGGAGTTTCCCACGCGTTCTATGGGCGCTATGCAATGAATCCAGATGGTATCTCTTATATCGAAATGGGTAAAGCTTACCTGCGGTATGATTGGCAAATGGCACTTAATACATATTGGAGTCCTTTATACCCACTGCTTCTTGCTTTAGCTATTTTTATCATTAAGCCCACCTCTTACTTTGAATTCCCGGTCGTGCACCTTGTTAATTTTTTTATATATGTTGTGGCCTTTATTGCATTTGGTTTTTTTCTACGCGAACTCATCAGATATCGGCGGGAGCTAAGAACACTTACTGGGCGCGACGAGGTTTATATATCAGATGTGTCTTTAGAAATTCTAGGCTATCTACTTTTTTTGGTCTCTTCACTCAACCTAATCTCGCTTACCCTTGTCACGCCGGATATGCTCGTCGCAGCTTCTGTTTTTAGTATTGCCGCTATTATACTTCATATGTATAGAGGCTATCAGCGATGGTATAATTTTGTTGCTTTGGGGGTGTTACTAGCGCTTGGATATTTTGCAAAGGCGATGCTTTTTCCGCTTGCCTTTATTTTCTTAGGTGTTGCAGCCTTCACGCTGGGTTCGCTACAGAGGGCCATATCTCGGATTGGTCTTGCTCTAGTTGTTTTTCTCGGGTGCTCTCTTTTACTTATCGTACCGCTATCAAGCGCTCGAGGCCGCCTTACGTTTGGAGAAAGTGGAAAATTAGTCTACGCGTTACAGGTAAATAGTGTCGGGACTCTTGTGAATTGGCAAGGAGAAGGCGATTCAGGTACACCAATCCACCCCACAAGAAAAATTTTTGATCATCCGGCAATTTATGAATTCAAAACACCGATAGGGGGCTCCTATGCTCCTTGGTACAATCCAGTTTACTGGAACGAAGGCATGAGGTTCTATATTAGTTTCCAAAATCAATTACGCGCATCTGTATGGAATGCAGGTGAGCTTTACCGCATTTTTATAGTAAATTATAGTGGACCCATTATCGGTTTTCTCATCTTTCTTTTCGCGGCAGATTCTATCTGGTTATTTGCAAAGCGCCTAAGAGATCAATGGATTTATCTTGTTCCATCAGTTACCGCTCTCGGTCTGTATTTCATTGTTTCTATACGAGATAGATATATTGCGCCTTTTACTGTGCTTCTTTGGCTAGGAATTTTTGCAAGTGTATCATTCCCGGCTTCTCAGGAAATGAAGCAGTTTATGCGAGCAATTGTGGCAGCGATGATCATTATGCTCGTGGTTGTTATAGGTCTCTCAAGCTTGAATGATATGTACCAAACTTTTCGCATAATTTTGTTTGGAGAGGATCGGCAAGAGCATGTTCAATGGCACGTTGCAGAAGGGTTGCACCGTCTTGGAATACTGCCGGGGGATCAGGTGGGACTTATAGGATATAATCTGGGAGGATTCGGCGCAGCGTGGGCGCATCTCGCGGGCGTAAAAATTGTGGCAGAACTTCCACCTGCTGAGGCACTGCATTTCTGGGCCGGTTCCGACGTCTTAAAGGAAAATGTTATGGCGACATTTGCAAGAATAGGGGTCAAAGCGATTGTGCTGGAAAAAATGTTATCTGAAAAACCCTTACCCGGCTGGCAAAGAATCGCCGTAACGCCCTACTACGTGTATTTGGGTACTCAATGATGATATTTTTATTTTATGACGCAAGGTAAGGCCATTGGTGTTATTTTGACGAACAATTGCGGCTCTATGGTAAAGGGTCTTTTTTGCCGTATTCCCCAAGAGGCTCTCGATGACATTATATTGGTAGATAATAACTCAGCGGATAATACGATTCAAATCGCCAAACGTCTAGGTATCAAATATTTCGTGCATGAATATACAGAATACGGTGGCAGTATTAAATGGGGGCTAAAAAAAGCTTTGGAACTCGGGGCCGATTACATAGTTGAGATCCATGGCGATGGCCAATACGATCCCGCATTTATTCCCGATGCCCTAAAAAAAATGAGGGAGGGATATGATTTTCTGCTCGGGTCTCGTTTTACAAATCTTACTCAGCCCATCAAAGATAAAATGCCCCTCTCGCGTTATCTTGCTAACGTGGGACTCAGCTTTATCGATCGACTAATTTTACAGATACCACTCACGGAATTCCATAGTGGTTTCCGCATCTATTCACGCAGGCTTTTAGAAACAGTGAATCTTAATGCTACTTCCGATACCCATTTATTCAGTTTTCAAATCATTACACTTGCCCGCTTCTGTAACTTGAAAATTACCGAGATTCCAATACGGTGTAATTATGCCGATGAGCATACTTCAATCAGCATCTTGCACTCAACTATATATGCCTTGCGAACATTTAAAGTTCTCTTTCAATATATTCAGGCCCGAGCTGGTTTTAAGATTCGACTCTTCCAGTGTAGCAAAGTTGCTATAGCATCTCGATAATACTGATTATCACGTATATATTTTTCTGCGGATCTGATAATTATCTGGCTTTGACTGACCAGACGTCGCCCCATTTCATGGGGTCAAAACGCGCGTCATCCTTGAGAGATTCTTCTGTGGTAGAAGTTGAAGCGCAAAGGAGAATTGTATTGTCTTCGAGCGAAATCCAGCCGTTGGCATATCCCGGCGGGATCGAGATGAGGTTGGGTTTACGCTCCGAGCTTATAAAAACAAATTTTTCTTCTGGCTTTTCAGGATCAAGCGCTACGAATTTTGCCGATCCTTTTACGATTACAAAGTATTTCCATTCGATTTTATGAAAATGAAAACCGCGCACAGTGCCGCTCGTACGTCTACACCGATTATCTTCGTTCAGAAGAGCTTGCGGGGCGCCGCGATGAGCTGGAGCGCACATTGCGCGCTCGGCTCGGCATTCCTT
>CAZZGX010000031.1:0-11366 GCA_964653715.1 uncultured Candidatus Saccharibacteria bacterium | reverse complement strand
TGTCCTTTATTTTTTTTTGCTCTAGACCAGTAATGATTCGAAAAGCCACCTTCTTCAACCCTTTCTAGATCGCCAAGTGCATCTTTTACTGAGACATGCTTGCCTTTATGAGTTGTTTGCGGATAATCACTATCTTCAAATCTAGGAAGTTTGCCTTTTCGGGTCCCAATGATAATTACTCGTTCACGCATTTGGGGTACGCCATAATCAGCCGCAAGAAGTAATTTATGGTTTACGTGGTATCCAAGTTCCGCAAAATCATCCTTAATGGTATCAATCGCAGTGCCGTTATCTATCGTAAGAAGACCTTTTACGTTTTCGGCTACAAACAGCACTGGCTCCGTTCTCCGAATAACCTCGGCCATGCTGCGATAAAGAAGCCCCTTTTCACTATTGAAACCCCTACGCTTTCCAGCGTGACTAAACTCTTGGCATGGAAAACCACCAAGAACAATATCAACCTCTTTCGGTAGCGGTGTACTAAACATCGGATTGCGTTTGTCGTTTAAAATATCAACGATACTTCCGCAGACGATATCGTGTTTGAAATAATTTTTAAAAGTTTTACATGCTGGTTCATCTATATCATTGGCCCAATCTATGGAAAACGGGTGTTTCTGATATTTCTTCCCATTTGATTCAAAACCTCCGACAAAGCCGAGATCGAGACCACCACATCCGGCAAAAAGCGACACAACTGTAAACTTATTTTTAGTATTGTTTGCCATAAAATTATTTTGGGTTATAGCCAGGGTAATTATGGTTCTTTTTAAATTTTCTCTCGCTTACTATATATCTTATTTTACCAAATTTTTCTTGATTTGATAAGAGTTTAAGAAAAACCGGCATCTTGCTTGGATACCGGCTTTTCAACCATATAAACCCCTTATTTTAATTCGGTTCTAACTTGGACATCTGGCGGAGGCGGAAGGATTCGAACCTTCGAGGGGATTACTCCCCTAACATCTTAGCAGGATGCTGCCTTAAGCCGCTCGGCCACGCCTCCATCATAAATTTTATTAAAGAAGCGTGTCCGAGTGGTTCCCTCGTCGCGCCTCTCGCGCGACCCGGGGCTTCGCCCGTTAGAAGCAAAACCATTTGCTTCTAACCCACGCTTCTATTCGCTTCTAACACACGCCTCTAAAAGCATTGAAATCGTAGCATATTTTTTCTCCAAAAAAAAGCCCCTCGACAAGCTCGGGGCTTTTTTGTCTTGTTGTAATTTACACCGCAAGCACTGTTTGCTGGGCGATCATCGCGTGCACTTCCGCCATTGGAGGCACCGCCTGGCCCGCGTGTTTTGCGGCCATATGCGCGTTGATGGCGACTTCTGTCATCATGCCTTGTATTTTTGTCACCGCTTCTTCTTTGGAGGCAGCATCCGCGTTCATGACTTCACCGCATGCGCATGTCATTGAATATTTGCTCATAATATTTTTTAAAGTAGTTAGGTTCGATTAAAATTCGACCAGTACTTGATTATACGCCTATTATTACCCATGCGCCAGCACCCGTGCTATACTAAAAGGAAATTATTAGTTAATTTTTAATAAAATGCAGAATTTTTTTCGTAAGCGAATTTTCTTGTTGCTCGGCGTTGGAGCTCTTTTGTTGCCTCTCGCAACCCAAGCCGCGCAACTTACCAGCGCGCAGGTCAACGCTATTATCGGTTTGCTCCAATCATTTGGAGCGGACGCAGGTGTCATCGCCAACGTGCAATCAGCACTGACTGGTGGTACCGCCGCAGGTGGGGGTACTCAATGGTGCCATACGTTTGATAAAAATATAGGGGTGGGTAGTCGAGGTATCGAAGTTTCAGCTCTTACGCAGGCCTTGAGCAGAAGTGGTGGTCCTCAGGCCTATGGTAATGATGAGCGTGGAAGTGTGGATGACATCTTCTTTAATGAGGGCTTTGCTTCCGCAGTAACCGGCTTTCAGGAAAAATATAAGAGTGAAATCCTTACACCAAATGGTCTTTCACACGGAACCGGATATGTTGGTCCCTCAACACGCAAAAAATTAAATCAGCTCTATGGATGTTCAGGCGGCGGCATTGTTCCAAATCAGCAAATTAAAGTTCTTTCTCCGAATGGGGGAGAAGTTTTTAACACGAGCGGGGTTATTCCAGTTCGGTGGAGTTCTAGCAACATTCCAAGTGGAAATGTTGATATACAACTTATGTTTGCCAGCAAGCTTGTTTACAATTATCCAAATACCCCAAACGATGGTTCTGAAGACATCAAGCTTTCAGGTGTTTTTAGTAGTGGAGATGTTTACGGCAACGTGTACTACATTAAAATAAAATACCCGAGCGGCAACGCACAAAACGAAGTATCAGATATCAGCGACGCGCCGTTTATGATTACCTCTGGTGGAACGGTTTCGCCCGCTATCACCGTCCTTTCTCCGAATGGGGGAGAGGTATGGGAAGTTGGGTCTACGCATACAGTTACCTGGAAATCTACCGATGCTCCGCCTAATGCTTACGTAAATGTTTTTGTAAGTAGCGATATACTCGTGGGTACTAAAATGCCCCCTACTGGTTCAACCACATGGACTGTTCCTGCCACCTATTGTCAAGGTGAACGAGGTTGTGGTTATTCTCCAATTGGAAACCAAAATCGCGCGAGTGCTATTTTGTGGTCTTCTAGCAGTGTTCAGCTTACTGCCGATGCTAGCGACGCGGCGTTTAGTATTATTCCATAATGCGGGTTAGATAATTTTTACCCATGCGCCAGCACGGCGGCGTAGATTTTGCCAGCACCCGCGCGTTTCAAAACGCGCGCGGCCTCCAGCAGTGTGGCGCCGGTTGTCGCAACATCATCCACGAGTAGGATATTTTTGCCTTTAATATTTTTGCCAGTTGCTTCAAAAGCACCCTTGATTTGCGAAATTCGTTCCTTTCGCGAACGCGCCCATGCCTGCGGAGGCGTTTCGCGCGTGCGCTTCAAGGTGCCTTCATCAACCTGATACCCAAGCCCGCGCGCGAGCAGTGTCGCTTGATTGAACCCGCGTAGGTACTCTTTTTTGAAAAATAGGGGAATCGGCACGGCGATAAGATGCTCGGGGATATTTTTTTCTCGTAGCTCTTCTTGTATATATACGGCAAGCTGCCGCGAAAATGAACGCTTCTTTCTATATTTATAGTGAGCCGTAAGACTCCTGATTGTCGTATCTTGGTAAAGAAATGGCCAGACGATCGCCTCAATGGGGTATTCTTTCTTGCAGGATTTGCAAAGAGACGAAAAGTCGCTTTTTGACCCGCAGAAAAAACACTCGAGGCGCTTGTGGCGCGCGGGTGCCAAACATGCCTCGCACGCAATTATGCCTATTTTACCGCAACCAACGCATGAAGGCGGGAAAAGAGCTTCAAGAACGATGTGGATAACTTCTTCAAACACAGTATTTTTGCTCTATGGTATGATAGAATCATACCCGTTGCAATGATGGCACTGGTTATGGTACATGAACGATTTTTTATCTCAAAAATTCAGCGCGGCCAAGTTATTGAAGTTCTTTGAGAAAGATAAAAGTGTCCTCGGAATCGATATCGGCACCTCCTCGCTCAAGCTGGTGCAGGCGCGGCGCGAAAGCGAGCGCGCGGTGCTCGAAACTTACGGCGAGCTTTCGACCGCCGCGTATGGAAGCAAGGAAACCGGACGGGCGGCGCTCTTGATGGATGAAAAGGTTTCTGAAATGATCCTTGATTTGAAACGGGAAGCTGGGGTCACCGCCAAACGTGGGATCGTAGCGCTTCCACTTCGCTACAGTTTTATAACTGTTATCGAGATGCCCGAGCTTTCGGATAAAGAACTGGTGGAAGCTGTCCCATACGAGGCGCGTCGCTATATCCCGATTTCAGTTTCCAACGTCATACTTGATTGGTGGAAGATTCCAACCGACGAAACAAGCGAAAAAGCAAAGAAAGGGATGATAGCAATTTTGATTGTGGCACTACAGCGCGAAATCGTCGAGAAGTACAAACAGATATTGGAAAAAGCGGGGATCGAGTCACTCGGATTCGAAGTTGAGGTATTCAGCGCGGCGCGTCTCTTGGGAGCTCGTCCCAACCAGGCAAATTTGTTTATCGATATCGGCGCTCTCTCAACCAAGATTGCCATCGCTGAATCCGGTATCATCCGGTCGGTGCATCATGTGGATCGTGGGTCCCAACAGTTTACCCTTACGATCGCGCAGTCACTGGGTATCGATTTCAAACGAGCGGAGGAGATGAAACGCGCCGTGGGCATTATCCAGCGGCCCGAGGCCGCGGGGATCCGGCATACGATTTTGCCACTCATTGATTCTATTTTTGATGAGGCCGATCGCCTTCGGTCGACGTTTCGGAGAAAATCGGGAGTCACGGTGGACAAGGCGATGGTGTTGGGTGGTGGGGGGCTCATGCCTGGATTTCTCGATTACGCGATTGAGCGCCTGGGTATAGAGGTGCTCATAGCTAATCCCTTCCAGCGATTTGAATATCCGATTTTTTTACAGTCAAAATTAAAAGAAATAGCCCCTATCTTTGGTGTATCGGGGAGTCTCGCCTTACGGCTCCTCGGACAAGAATAATATATGGCTGAGAGTCCATTTATAACGCACGCACAAGTTATTCCAACATTCGTCGCGCCTCGCAACACGGGCGTATTTACGGCGTTGGCAGTCGTTTTCGTTATTCTCATTGGGTCATTGACCGTGGGAGTTATTTTTCTCAAGAATAATTTTGATGTAAAGGTAAAGGAAAAGGAAGCAGAACTTGCCAAGCTCAAAGACGATTTCAATATTCCCGATCTCGTAGAGGCGCAGAAACTGCAGCAACGGATTTTGTACGCACAGCAAGTGCTCGCAAGCCACGTGTACGGTTCGCAGGCTCTCAATTTTTTGGAAGCTCATACCATCGACGGCTTACGATACAAGAGCTTTAAGTACAGCGGTAATATGATAACGGTAAGCGCGATTGCAAGCGGTTATTTACCCTATGCCGAGGAAGTTCGCCATTTGCGAAAAGTTTCGGCTATCGAAAAATTTACCGCGGGTACTCCTCAACTCGATGAACTTACCGGCGAAGTTACCTTTTCAATAGATATTACGCTTACATCAGATTGGTTGCATGAAAAACCGTCGCGGATTGGGGCAACAGTTCAAACAACGCAATGAAAAATATTTTCCTTCTCATTATTTTATTGGCAACGATATTCGCGGCGTATGTGTATGGGTACCCCGCGTTCACGGCTCTTATGGTGGATCGGCAGAAGATTGCCGAAGTACAAACAGTACAAAATAAAATCAGCGCCATTAAGGATGAGCGCAACCAACTCATCGAGCGCCTCAAATCCATTGATCCAAATCAAGTAGCACGGCTTGAAACAATGCTTCCCCGCGTTCTCAACGAAGAGGAGTTATACGTCTTTTTCCAAAGTTTTATCGAAAAATATTCACTGATCTCGAAAGGCATTCTCGTAACAAAGTCGGCTCCCGTTGCGGGTGGCGAAGCAACTCCGTTTGTCAAAAGTAGCTTGAGCTTTGATGTCAAAGTCGAAGGAAGTTATGAAAATATGCGGCTTTTCTTGGAAGGAGTCGAAAATAATCTCCGTTTGATGGATATCAGTTCTATTGGCATTACTAAAACTGATCGAGGTACCTATATCTTAGCGCTCGCGGGAGATCTCTATTATGGAAACTAAAGGAAAAAAATTCGGACGACGAGAGCTTGTGCTCACAGGCGTTCTCATTCTTGCTGTAGCAGGAACTATTTTTATTTGGTACAAATACTTTGGCGGAAAATCCATCGACACCGCGGTTGTCGAAAAAACAGCGCCGCCTTCTCTTGCCAGCCAAGTCCAAAATCAAGACGCGAAAGATATTTTCGCGGCGATTGAGATTATCAATTACACCAGGCTTGATACCGAATTTTTCAATAGCCAGAAGTTCGCCGATCTCGAAGAGTTTCTGGTATCGATCCCTAACGTTGAGCCACGCCAGCAGAGTTTTAAATTTATTTTTGCGCCTGAGGCGGTCCAACAACAGCAGAAAAAATAGCCTATGCGCTCGATCGTCGATCTCTTAGTGGCGAAGGGTAAGCTCGACGACAAGGAAGCTCGACGGGTCAAGGAAGATGTCCGGTCGAGCAAAAAGGATCCGGAGATAGTGCTTGTCGAACACAACATTTCAGAAAAAGATGTGCTCGAGGCAAAATCCGACCTCTTGGGCGTGCCGATTCGAGAGCTCGAAGGCGTTAAAATCGGTTTCGATATTTTAAAACATATTCCCGAAGAATCCGCGCGCCATTATCAGATGGTGCCTCTTGGTTTTGAAGGAGGAGTATTGGAAGTCGGCATGCTTACACCTGAGAACTTGGAAGCGCGCGAGGCGCTTCAGTTTATCTCATCAAATATCAATATCCCTTTCAAAATTTTTCTCATTTCCCGTTCCGATTACAACACTGTTTTATCCGGATACCGGGGTTTGGGGCATGAGATGTCGAGTGCGTTAGGTGAGCTCGAGACCGTGCTCCGGGAGGATTCTTTGGACCTTGGGGAAAGCAGGCCGCAAGCTACCGAGGAGGATATATCAAAACTGACCGCGGAGGCGCCGATCACGAAAATGGTTGCTGTCATTTTGCGCCACGCGGTCGAGGGGAAAGCTTCCGATGTTCACGTTGAACCCGCAGAGGACAAATTGCGCGTTCGGTTTCGCGTGGACGGCATTCTCTACACGAGTATTTTTTTGCCGATGAGCGTACATGACGCGGTCATCTCAAGAATCAAAATTATGGCCAATTTAAAAATTGATGAAAAACGCAAGCCTCAAGATGGCCGGTTTCGCGCACACATTGACAAGCGCGATATTGATTTTCGCATCTCAACATTCCCCACGTATTTCGGTGAAAAGATTGTGCTTCGGATTCTTGATCCCTCCACCGGCATCAAACCACTCCCGGAGCTTGGGCTTCGGGGACGAAATCTTGAAGTTGTTGAAGAGGGGTTAAAGCGCCCCTTCGGCATGGTTTTGATTACGGGTCCGACCGGTTCTGGTAAATCAACGACGCTCTACGCGATGCTTAAAATTTTAAACGACGAGAAGCGCAATATCGTGAGCCTCGAAGATCCCATCGAATATTATCTTGATGGGGTTAACCAATCGCAAGTGCGGCCCGAGATTGATTATACGTTTGCCTCGGGTCTTAGGAGTGTTCTCCGTCAGGACCCCGACGTTATTATGGTAGGCGAAATCCGCGATAAAGAGACAGCACAGCTCGCGGTACACGCGGCACTCACCGGCCATCTCGTGCTCTCAACACTCCATACAAATGACGCGATCGGCGTGGTGCCGCGGCTTGTCGATATGGGGATCGACCCGTTTTTGATCCCGGCTACGCTTGTGGTTGCCATGGCACAGCGCCTCCCACGCACACTCTGCGAAGAATCTAAAAAAGAAATAGCCGTTGTGGGGAACGTCAAGGCGCGTCTTGAGGAAGAAGTCTCGCATATGCCCGATAGGATCAAAAGCGTTCTCAAGCTTCCGGGAAATATCTACGAAGCTCTTCCTTCCGGAACGTGCCCGAAGGGTACCCGAGGACGGATAGCGATTTTCGAAGTGCTAAAAATGTCTAAGGAACTTGAACACATTATTCTCACCGAACCTTCCGAATCGGCAATTTCTGCCGAGGCGGTACGGCAAGATATGGTGACGATGCGCCAAGACGGTATTTTGAAGGTGCTCGATGGTACAATAGGCCTTGAAGAGCTTTTCGAAGTAGTTGTATGATAAAAGGAATATGGCAAAGGGCATAAAAATTTTGCTGGTTGATGATGATGAGTTTTTGCTCGACATGTATTCGCTCAAATTTCGCGAAGCGGGCTTTGAGCTTGATACCGCGAAAACAGGCGAGGACGCGCTCGACAAACTCAAGACGCAAACGTACGATGTCATTCTTCTCGACATCATAATGCCGGTGCTTGATGGGTTTGAGGTGCTCGTGCGAATGAGAAAAGAAAATCTGGGTAGGGGTGCTATCATTATTGTACTTTCCAATCTTGGCCAGAAAGAAGATGTCGAGCGCGGGTTGCAGTTGGGCGCTGTTGACTATGTCGTCAAGGCTCATTTTACCCCGCGCGAGGTGGTTGAAAAAGTGAAGTTTCATCTTTCCAAAAAATCCTAATATTTTTGAATGGAATTTGCCAAAGAATTAGAAGATCTTGTTACCACTGTCATCCGAGAAGATGCTTCCGATCTTCACCTATCGGTTGGAAGGTATCCGACGCTCCGCGTCCAAGGAGCGCTTATCCCGCTCACGCAAAAAAAGATCTTGACGCCTGATGTTGTCGAGGGGCTAATTTTCGCGATGCTTTCAAAGCCCCAGCAGGAGGACTTTTTGCGCACAAAGGAGCTCGATTTTTCTTTTGACCACAAGGGGCGCGCGCGATTTCGCGGCAATGTTTTTTTTCAGAGAGGTTTTATGGGGTGCGCGCTCCGGTTGGTCCCCGTCAAAATCAGGACGCTCGAAGAGCTTTCGGTCCCAGGTATTCTCAAGGAATTTGCCCGCAAGGAACAGGGTTTTTTTCTCATCGTGGGCCCTACCGGGCAGGGGAAGACGACGACGCTTGCCGCGCTCATCGATCTTATCAATCACGAACGCGCGGAGCACATTCTTACCGTTGAAGATCCCATAGAATATTTATTTGTTGCCGATCGCTCAATCGTGGATCAGCGCGAAGTCCGACTTGACACGTCCGATTTTCATGTGGCCCTTCGCTCTATGTTTCGCGAGGATATCAATGTGGCGATGATCGGCGAGATGCGCGATTTTGAAACGATGTCCGCGGCGGTAACCGCCGCGGAGACCGGCCATCTTATTTTTTCTTCACTCCATACGAATAACGCGGCCCAGACGATTGACCGTATTATTGACAGTTTCCCGCCGACCCAGCAGTCCCAAATCCGTTCGCAGCTTGCCAATACCATCTTGGGTATATTTTCTCAGCGTCTCTTGCCACGTGTTTCAGGAGGGCTTGTGCCGGCCTATGAACTCATGATCGCGAACGCCGCCGTAAAAAATTTGATACGGGAAAATCGCGTGCATGAACTTGATCTCGTAATCGATACGTCTTCGCAGGACGGGATGATCAGTCTCAACCGGAGCCTCAAGGATCTTCTCCAGCGGGGAGAAATTACTATGGAAATTGCGGTTGCGTATTCGCTCAACCCGGAAGAGCTTCGTATTATTTCGCGCTAATTTCATGGAATACACCTACCAAGCACGAACGCCGGAAGGAAATCCCCGGAGCGGAACAATCGAGGCGGCTACAGTAGAAAGCGCTCTCCAGATTCTGCAGAGGCAGAATCTAATTGTTGTCTCTCTCCGGCAGGCTTCAGATGGGGGGCCTTGGTTTAGACGTTCATTCAGAATTTTCAAGCGCGTAAAACAACGGGACGTAATGCTTCTCTCGCGCCAACTCTCCACGCTTTTTGAAGCGAAAGTCCCGGTCGTCCATACGTTGCAGACATTGATTGGAGAGTCGGAAGGAACATTGATGAAAGAGTATCTCACCAAGATGCTCGACGACATCCAGGGAGGCATGTCGATGTCGCAGGCGATGGGGCGGTGCCCGCAAGTTTTCAGTCCTTTTTTTGTCAACATGGTTAAAGCGGGAGAGGAGTCCGGGAAGCTCGACGAAGTATTTATTTATCTTGCCGATTATCTCGAGCGAAATTATGAACTTACCAATAAGGCGCGAAACTCGCTCATCTACCCGGGCTTTATCCTTGTGGCATTCTTTTCGATCATGATGTTTCTTTTCACCCAGATTGTCCCTAAAATCAGCGCGATTATCGTTGAGTCGGGTCAGGAGTTGCCGATTTATACGAAAATTGTACTCGCGATCAGCAATTTTATCCGTTCGTATGGAATTTTCCTTCTTGTGGCCGTTATCGTCGCGGTAGTTTACCTCGTCAGATATTTTCGAACTGCCGAAGGGATGGTAATAAAATCACGTCTTCAGCTAGCGTTTCCAATCGTTGGCAATTTGTACAAGAAAGTTTTTCTTACGCGTATTGCTGATAACCTCCAGACGCTCATTACAGGAGGTCTTCCCATTGTGCGCGCGCTCCAGATTACGGCAGACGTCGTAGGAAATGAAATATACCGTGGGATTTTGCTTGAAGCCGTGGAGAATGTCCGTGGTGGGAGTACGATCGCCGACGCGTTTGGCAAACGCGCCGAAATCCCGGTCCTTTTAACCCAGATGATCCGTGTGGGGGAGGAAACCGGCAAAATTGACCAACTCCTAAAGGCAATTTCGCGTTTTTACACGCAGGAGGTCAATAGTCTCGTTGAAAATATGGTTTCACTTATTGAGCCCATCCTAATCCTTGTTTTAGGAGTCGGTGTCGGTATCGTGGTAGCTGCCGTTCTTACGCCTATTTACAACCTAACCGGCAATTTTGGCTAAAAACCGAGCTATTCTTGCCGAATCAAGATATCCACAGCGGTCATTTTCCTATGCATCATCTTTGCTATAATGAATGCAAGCCCGTTTTTAAACGGCGGGTGGTCGAAAAAAGTCACTATATCAAAACTTTATACTTTCTTAATAATTAAAGGTTAATTATATAACTAATGAATAAAAAACAAGGTTTTACGCTTATCGAACTTCTCGTCGTCATCGCAATTATTGGAGTTTTGGCATCGATTGTATTGGCCGCACTCAATACGGCAAGAAACAAGGGTGCTGATGCGGCTATTAAAGGTAACCTTTCTGGTATTCGTACTCAAGCAGAGTTGTACTATGATACAAACAATGGTTACAGTTCCGCCGTCATCGCAACGTTACCAGCGACTGGTTGTACTACAGCAACTTCAGTCTTTCTTGATCCAACAATTACCTCAGCGCTTGCTGCCGCGCAGGCTGCGAGCACGGTCGCTCCTACATGCATTGTTGGCGGTACGAGCGGGCAAAAAGCATCCTCGTGGGCGGCGGCTGTTCAGTTAAAGCAAACGAATGTTTTTGGCGCTGCATCGGGCAATGATTTCTGGTGTGTTGACTCCATTGGAGCTTCGAAAGTGATTGATACCGTGATCAGCGCTGCAAACTGTTAAAGATACTCTATAGTATAAACAAAAACCGCCCTGTGGGCGGTTTTTTTTGTATCTTTAATCTAGCTTTTTGATATACTAAAATATAGCTATGCTTTTAATTTTCTTATTTTTACTCGGATTGGCCATCGGTAGTTTTTTGAATGTTCTAATACTTCGAACCAATACGGGGATGAAGCTGGGGGGGCGCTCTCGATGTTTTTCATGTCTCAAAAAACTTGAATGGACAGATTTGATACCTGTCGTAAGCTACCTAACTATTCGAGGCCGA
>CAZZGX010000030.1:0-4181 GCA_964653715.1 uncultured Candidatus Saccharibacteria bacterium | reverse complement strand
GAGTAAATAAAAAGTCAAGAAAAACCGAATTAACTTATTGAATCGTAAAACTGACTTCGTTGCTCCTCTTACCCCACGGCTCGGTATAAATTTTGTAGATTCCCGGCACCAAGTTAAGCCACGCCTCGCACGGAAGACCGCTGTAGGAATTGTCCTTTTGGCAAAGCGGCGATCGCAGAGTAAGTTTCAGAAGCTTGGCGGTTGAACCTGGATCGCCGGCAAGAATCCCCTTCACGCCTTCACTGTCTTGAATCCACACAGTCTTATCCCCCTCGAAACCGGCGAAGTTGCATCCTTTGATTTCAATTTTTGTGCCCACCGGACCGGAGATGCTCGACACCGAGGTAATCACGGGTATGCCTTCCGCGAGTTCATCGGTGCATGTTGTAGGCAAAGATGAAGGTGGAGTCGCGGGCGGAACCGGCTCTGGATTTTCTGCCACCACCTGGCCCTCGCGCGGCGCAACGGCTTTTTTTGTAAACACCAGCAGATACCCCAATCCACCCACGACAACGATCGCCAGAATAATTAAAGCAATACTCGCGAATCCAGCTTTTTTGTTCATATATTCAATTCTAATCTAAAAGCTAGAGATTTCAATGCTTTTTAAAATCCGCCCAAAGGGAGAGAACGCCGAGCGCCAAAAAGAGCGCGGCTTCGAGATAGTTTTGTTTTTGTAACGCTTCAATGAGCGCAATCCCGAAAAAGATTACGAAAACCGCGATATTCGAAAATTTTGGGAGTTGCATACCCCCCATCATACCCTCAAACCGCCGTTTTGGTAAATGAATGAAATGATAGGTTGCGTTTGACACTCAAATTGGAATCTAATATAATCTCATATATCGAGTATATAAGATTAATTCGACACGCTATGAACCGATTACATCAACGTATACAAAGTCTACCGCAACATATTTGGTCGCTTCTCAATAAAATTGATGAACTAAAAGGACGATGGATCGGCGGCGCGGAACTAAACCCGCAGGCACTTTCCCGGCTCAAGCGATCTGTTTTGGTAACTTCAACCGGCGCCTCTACCCGCATTGAGGGATCGAAGCTGTCTGATGAAGACGTGGAAAAACTGATGCGTGGCCTTTCCATGCAAAAATTCACCGATCGGGACAAGCAAGAAGTTAAAGGGTATTACCAACTCTTGGAAAATGTATTTAACTCGTGGAAACAGATACTATTCAGAGAGAGTACTATCAAGCATTTTCACCAAGAGCTTTTAAACTATGTGAAGAAGGACGCGCCGCACCGAGGTGAGTATAAAAAAACGGAAAATAAAGTGGAAATGATTGATGCGGCTGGTAAATCTATGGGCGTATTGTTCAATACTACGCCCGCCTACCTTACTCCGAAAGCGATGCAAGAACTTACGGAGTGGACTCGCGAGGCTTTTGCTAATCGCGAAGTTCACCCGCTGGTCATCACGGGAAATTTTCTCGTCGAATTTCTTAATATTCACCCATTTCAAGACGGCAATGGGCGCCTTTCGCGCGTGCTCACGAATCTCCTCATGCTACAATCCGGCTACGAATATGTGCCCTACGTGTCTCATGAAAAACTAATCGAAGACAATAAACCGGAATATTATGTCGCGCTTCGCCAAAGCCAAAAGACATTTCATACAAAAAAGGAAAGTATCGTTCCGTGGCTTGAATTTTTCCTGCAGATCCTGCTTTCACAGGCAACACAGGCCATTAATTTGCTCTCAAAAGAAAATATCGAAAAACTGCTTTCCCCGAAACAGCTTGCAGTTTGGCAATATCTTTTGAGCGTTGAAGAAGCAACGCCGGGAGAGATTGCGAACGCGACAAAGACCGCCCGCCCAACGGTTTCACAAGCGCTTGATAAATTATTGAGGCTTAAAAAAGTGGAGCGCGTGGGGCTGGGCCGAACAACTCGTTATCGGAAAAAATGATTGTACTGTCCCGATAAAAATTAAACACGCGACGCTTTTGGCATGCCGCGTTACAAAGCGCCAAACCGCCGTTTTGGTATTAGTCGCTTATTTTAAGAATAATTTGTTTTTGAAGGTTATTTTGGACCATGCGAAAATCCTATAACCCCCCCGACTTTTTATCAATAATTACCGAATCTCCAAGATAGCAACAACTCAAAAACACGCGGATAATTACTTTCCCGTCGTATACTTCCTCTACTGTGCGGAGGATTTTGTAACTGGCTGGCGTAGCCGGAGAGACGTCTATGTTGTGCTGATAAAGATACTCGCAAATTTTGAAAAGATACTGATGCGGATCGTTCTCAAAGTACGGACAACGACTGTCTGCGTGTTCGCCGACAATGAGGCTATAGATGGCCGGAGCGGCAAAATAGTAAATCAGACCGAGGCCCACGACGAAAACCGCTATTGTAAAAAGGTGAATACGTTTTAGTTTCATTACTATAGAATTATATCCGATTCCCCTCTGCGGCGCGCCATGCTAGAGCTTAAATCGCCGCACCGCATCCTTAAGAAATTTTTCGATATGAGACTTAGACACTTTTTTCTTCAAAAATAAAATAGGGTCGTCCTTAATATCCTCAAGATAAATCAGTTGTTCAAGGAAGAGGCGGCTGTTAAATTCGGCGCCGTATTTTTTATCCGCTAAACGGATAATCGTATCTAACGAGGAAATTTTATGAGAAAGAATGAAAAATAGGTCCATGTAATCCCGATATTTTCCCCGTCTGCCGATGGTATAGGCCTTATCCACCGCGACCTCGGCCGCAGACAGCATTCTCACTTCGCCGTACTTCAAAAGTTTAAGGACGGGCGGAAAATGAGAATTAAAAAAAGTAACTTTGACATCGTCGGCCAAGACCGTAAGTTCATCGCTGTTGTTGACAATCGGTTTGACGACAAAGCCGGAAAACACTCTCTTTACTTTCGTGAAAAGACTGCGCGGAATTTCCTTTTGTATAAACAGGTCGAAATCTATCGAGATCCTATGGCCGATTTGCAGCGCAAGCGCGGTGCCGCCCGCCAAGTAAAAATTTTCGAAATGGCGAAGAAGCGGAAAGATTTTCTTACGCTTTTCGTCCAGTACCTCGGAGTGCATAATTAAAGTGTCTCACGTTGAATAAAAGCTGGATAAGCGGGCGGACACGCGATCGAAATTCAGTGGCCGGCGCTTTTCCGATCACTCGTTGGATTTCTTCTTTCCCATAACAATCAACCAGCCATCTCCAATGTGTAAGGTCGCCGTAGTTTAGAGCGTTCACAATGATAGTATGTTTATCTCTCTCAATATCAATTTTTGAAAAATCATACGACCACAAAATCGGCTTAAAAAAGGCGGGTAATTTCTTGCGATCAACCGAGGTTTTCATGATTACATTCTAGCATAATTGGTTATTCGATGCCACTGCCTCTTTTACGTCTTTAGGCCTTTTTTTCATATTTTTATGATAACAAATCTTTTTAGAAAATTAGAAAGGGTCACACACGCGTGTGACCCTCGACGGCCTAGCCGGATTCTTGTTCTCCGCTCTGCACTTAAGCAGAGGCGGCCTTACTCCGGTCAGATCCGTTTGCCTGCCTGGGCTGCTTCGAGACGTTCTCGCATCTTGGCGCAGAACTTCTTGCAACTCTCCTCGATCATCCCGAGAACCATGAAGCCAGCCTCTTCAACTTCGACCCCCGTCATGCTCCGCTTGGTGAGACCCCTGACTTCTTGCATGTAGGTCCCAAGCCTCTCTGAAACCGATTTGTCGATCGCAGCTCCTAGAAGCTTCTTTGCAACGAGCTCTTGCTGGTCTGCCATTGGCAAACCTCCTTTTTTAAAGCTGGCCTATTCCAGCTGTATAAGCATACTATCACTACTTTATAAAAAAGTCAAGACAACTTTATTCGGATCCAAGCTCTTGAAAACTGGCGTACGCATCTCTTCGCTGGGCGGTTAGATCAATCGCTACCTGATGAGTCCTCAAAGCGTCCAATTCTTTTCGAGCCAAATCCGCGACTTTCAGTGTCGCCGGAGGAATTAAAGAGTCATTTTTAATCAAAGAAGAAACTCTGACACCTGATTTTGTTGTAAGTTCGGCAAGAGCAAGGACAGCTTTCTTTTCTGATTGATCCGTCCCGCTCGTCGAAAAATCCGAAATCACCGTATCAAACGTTTGGTACGAAACCACGAAATCCTCGAGCGACTTCATATCGTGCTGGTACATCC
>CAZZGX010000029.1:0-3068 GCA_964653715.1 uncultured Candidatus Saccharibacteria bacterium | reverse complement strand
GGGAATCGCCCCAGAGAATGGACTTCAAAATAAAACCGCGCACGAAACTTTTTTGAAAGTACCCAGAGAAAATACGCGAGCAGTACATCTCGCACATAAAAAATGGTTTCGTCCTTTTCCACGATAATATTTTTTCGAATTTGGAGCGCATGCCAGAGACTCTTGGGCCAAAAAAAAGACGGCGGCGGGCCAATGATTTCCAGCCCAAACGGTCGCGAAACGCCATACACGCGAAAAACGTTTTCCTCTGTATCGTGAAGAGAAGATATACAAAGCTTGAAATCGCTTTTGCCCGCGAAGGCTTCTGACATTTTGATAATTTGGGTTCGATTGGCATACGGCGCGGGGAAATCAAGCATCGTGAGATAGCGAAGGATTATCATTGTAAAATAAGCAAAATTAAGTATAATAATGCTACCATAAAGATGGAAAAAATTCATGCGCTCGGCTGCGACCTCTCTGATGGTCGCACCAAAAAAATATTGGACCGTATTCTCTCGCTCAAAAGCCTCGCGTTGCCGCCCGTCTGTCTTCCGGATCTTCACCTAAAAGAACGAACGGAAGCCCCCTCTTCGTTTGCGGCAGCTACAGAGGGCACCATCGTCCCGGAGCTCACGGCACCCTCGGTCGGATGCGGCATGGGTGTCATACGAACTTCGATTGACGTGCGAGACATGGATCATAATTTTTTTCAATCATTTTACAAAGAAATGCGGAGCAACCTCGGACCGCGGTATGGCCATGGTAAAAATTTCTTTCTCTGGCTCGGTTTTTTCAATCGCCCGAAAAATCCCTACGACCTCACCGTCTCTGAGTTTGAAGAAATCATAAAACACGGCGCTGAAGCCGCGGTGTCACTGTACAAACTTCCGCTCGAGACAGTCGACCACATTGAATATCGCGGATCTCTTTTTTCGGACGAGGAGCGTTCCCGCTTACACCTCAAGAATATCTTACCGAGAATATCGTACCGGTCGGGCAGGCACGACCTCGGATATGGGTTTAAAGGCAATCATTTTCTCGAAATTCAATTTGTCGAAGAAATCCTCGACCCTGAAAAAGCGGAATTATGGGGGCTTAAAAAAAACCAAGTCATCATCATGTACCACGGCGGCGGCGGCGCCGTTTCGTATCACATCGGGCGATACTTTGCGAACCGTAAAAAAAACACATTCAAACAAAAACTCGCCCTCATACCGCTCAAACTGCTATTTCACTTCGGTTCACTAAAACAGTGGAGAGATTTTCCCCAACGCCTTCGCTATTATTTTTTTCCTTCCCCTTTCACCGAAATTCCGCTTGCTTCAGCGGAGGGTCAGCGCCTGATGAACGCAACCAAAGCATCGCTCAATTATAGTTACGCGTTTCGCGTCGCTATTTTGCGACGTATTATCGATAGTATCCAAAAGTCTCTGCCAAAAAAAAATATCGAGGCCAATCTCGTGTGGGACGCAATTCATAACTCAATCAACGAAGAGCAAATAGGCGGCAAGACGGTTATCGTGCATCGCCACACGGCCAATCGAGTATTCGACGGGAAGCCAGTAATAGTTTCGGGCTTTAACACCACAAACTCCTACTTGGCAGTCGGGCTCAAAAATGCCGAAGAGCATCTCTTTGCGTCCGATCATGGCGCGGGTATTACAATTAAAAAAATGGAAGCGGAGGGATACTCAAAAGCACATCCCCAGGAATATACGACCCATATCTATCAAACACGATCTCCGTACAAAAAAGTTGTTCATCATATAACCAACGAAGGGATTGATTTTGTAATGAAAAATCTCGAGTCGGCCGGGATTCTTTCTCCAGTGGCCCGACTCCGGCCGCTCGCAGTTTTTAAGGGATAAGGGCTGTACCATATTGAAAACAGAAAATAGTCTATATCTCTTTCAGTTACTATTACTATAGTATTATTTGACTAGAAATCTAGTACGATATATCGTATTAGTATGCCCCACGTATCGAAGAAAACCTTACGGAGGAAAACTTTTAGACACGTTTCTCGAGATCTGATTGAATTGATTGCGGGACTTCGGTCAAAAGGCGAGATTCAGACCTTTTTGACCGAGCTTCTCACACCCACGGAGCGTATTATGCTTGCAAAACGCTTAGCGGTCATTTTTATGTTGAAAAAAAACTACGGCTTTGAGACAGTTTGGCGCACGCTCAACGTCAGTCCTTCCACTGTTGCGCGCTTTTGGAAAAGAACTAAAACCCATTCGTATCCAACAATATCCAAAAAGATTAACAACGAAAAGACGAGAGAAGAATTCTGGAACTCGTTTGAACGGGCGCTTCTCGCTGGAATGCCTCCGATGAGCGCGCGGCAAGCGAGACGTCTTTTTCCTCGTAAGCGCCGGCTGAAAAACGCGCTCATAACCAACAAAAAAGAAGTGCTAACGAAAAGGAACGCTTAAGAAAAGACGTCTTTATGTTGCTTCTGATACGATATATCGTATTAATATACAGAAAAAGATATAGCGCGCCTCCGTCATCTCGCAGTATTAAGAAACTTGACGAAAAAAAACGAAAAACGATAGCAAACTAGATAAATTTTGTCAAGAGCCATACAAAGGGCAAATTTTGTTATAATGTAAGGACTTTTATGGCTTTTACCTGCGATATAATTGAAGAGCCTTCAATACGAGCAAAACTTGAGCGAATCGCAAAAATCCCAAGTCTTGTAGCCACTTATTGTCTGCCCAATATCCATCCGAAGGCGGGACTTGAGTCGCCTCCGCAATTTGTAGCCGCAACCCGCGGAACGATCGTACCAATGCTCTCGGCTCCGGCCATGAATTGCGGTATGAGTGTTTTCGCCACCAATCTTTCAAAAAGCGACTTTTCGCCAGAATTTCTTCAAATATTCGCTCACAAAATGCGTCAGAATGTCTTGCCGCGGATCGGCAGAAAAAGAACATTTTTGCAGTGGCTGGGTTTTGCAAAGCGACCTCGGCTCAAATATGATCTTACGGAACACGAGCTTGAAGATTTTTTTATCAATGGTGCCTCCGCGGCGCTCAAAAAATACGGCCTTCCTGCGGAGGAAAAAAATCATATTGAAT
>CAZZGX010000028.1:0-5006 GCA_964653715.1 uncultured Candidatus Saccharibacteria bacterium | reverse complement strand
CAATCAAGTTCTTGTCGGGTATTCGTTTTCGAATCGCCAAAGGAACTGCCGTACGCCCCGCCAATCGCAAAGCCATCGAAATCAAGAGCACCGATAGCGCGCGAGCTTACTTTGCGTAAATCCTCAAACGGTCCTCCCTGGACCACTCCGAACAAGAGTTGATTTGATTTTTTTGCCGCAAGCGAGCGCGCGGCCCAGCGATGCGTCCGCTCCATCGAACTTTTTGTGTAGTCGTAGTCGTGGAGCGGAGAGGTCGGCTCGTCAAAGGCGACAATGATGTCGGCTCCGAGCTTTTCCTGAATCGCAATGGATTTTTCGGCGTCGAGATATATTTTTTCATCATTTTCCGAAAACCAAACGCCATCGTCTGTTATCTCGACAAGATTTTTCTCGGGCTCGCGCGAGAAACCATTCCCTTGAAACATCTTCCCTACTCCTTGCTCGCGCGAGATGCCAAGACTGAAGACCTGAAATCCTCCCGAATCCGTCATGATCGGTCCCGTCCACCCAAGCGCATCGTGCACTCCTTTATAATTTTTAAGCCTTTCCTCGCCTAGTTTTCGCCACAAGTGATAGGTATTGGCGATAACAATTTGAGTTTTGGTTTTGGGAATATCCTCGGCTCGGAGCGTCCGAACCTCAGCATGCGTCCCCACGATTACGTATGCGGGGGTCTCCACCACGCCGTGTGAGGTTTCAAGCCTCCCAACCCTCGCCCGACTTTTCGAATCCTTATGCAAAACGGTAAACATGGAACTTTATTGTATCGATTTTATAAAATAAAAAAAGCGGCTTTGGAGAGCCGCTTATTGATGGGTTTGAAAAAAATTATTGTGCATGCTTAAATTGGCACAGATTACTTAAGGAGGTAGAAACATGCCCCGGAACTATACGTGCCTTCAGGCGCGTAGTTTTATCAATACCTTTTTCAATTCTCCAAAAAAGCAGGAAGCCGTGGATGCAATGCTCCGAGCAATGAAACATATGCGGCCAGGAAAGGAAGAAGATGACTGCCAGAATTGCGTTCGTTATTTAAACATTGAAAAGAAAAAACGTTTGTATCAAATAGAACCGCAGCCGCCTGAACAAAAAAGCAAAGTCGTACCCATCAGAAAATCAAAATGAACTTTTGAAACCGCCCTCAGCCGAGAGCGGTGTTTTTTTAAATAAAAAAAAGCCCACCTTTGCTTTTAAGCTTCAGACGGGCACGCGGGATGCGAGTTGTCGTTCCGTGGCGTAGAGCTGGTGCGCTTACTTGTTGAACTTACCCTTCAAGAAATGAGCTTACGATATTGAGGTGATTTTTATTCATTGGCAAAGATTGGCGCTATTAGGAGCGTCAGCGGTCTTATGTTGCAATAACACTTTCCCTTCTCGGTTCAATCCAATAAATAGTGCGACTTGTTTCATAAATGATAGAATATTGTTGTGACCATTATGAGGAGGAAAATATATTGGGAAAGAGGATTTACCCTTATCGAACTCCTTATGGTAGTCGCGATTATAGGAATTCTCGCGAGCACGATTCTTGCGGCCGTGAATCGGGCAAGGCTACTGGTGCGTGATACGAGACGGATTGCTGATATCAGATCCTATCAAAACGTGCTTGAACTCTATTATATTGATAATGGATCATATCCGGACGTATCACAAGCCGTCGATAATCCCTTTCAGAGCGACCCCGCGAAGAGATGCTTCGACTCACCAGGGACAGCGTACCTAGGCGATTATCTAGCGCCCTACATGTCTGAAGTGCCGCATGATCCCCTCGGTCTCATCCCCGATCATTGCTATGTCTATAATAGGAAAAATGGCGCTCAAGGCTATACCATAGTGATACGTTCCACCGAGCTCGATGAAACAAGATTCAAGGGGGACGGAGCCCCGTGCTATAATGCCGCGGGATACCCTGAAACTGCCTTTTATTGCAAGGGTATAAATTACCAATAAACTCCGTCTCTTTGCTTGCAAAATTGAGCTTTTTTTGCTAAAGTCCTCGAAGAACCTGCACTTGGGAGGGTCTTATGGGGATAGAAATTCATCAAATGCGCGATGAAGATATGCCAGCAGGCAGCTGGAAATTTAAAGGAAAGCTTCAGAGAGACATAGTGACGGCTGGGAACCTGGAACAGCGATGTCGGCAACGATATCTCATTGGCAAAATCGAAGCAGTGATACTAGTTTTGGAAATCTTGCCCTGTGACGTTGATGTACGCATTAAGAAAGAAAAAGGTAGTCCACGGATTGTATGTGAAGGCCACGTAACAGCGTACGGACTACAATCGTTCTCTATTGCTACAAAAATCATACAAGTTCTCTGCGCGCGTGCTGAATCCTACAGTAAGCACAACCTCGCAAGTAATTTAGAACTTACATATTGCCAAACGACCAATCCAGGCGGCACACTATCAGCCGTACACTAACCCAAAACTATACGAAACCGCTCCCAACCGAGAGCGGTGTTTTTTTACTGGAGTTACGGGGAAGGGTTTACCTGCATGGCCGGACTTCCCGCTACAGTGCCATATCCGCAGGGTGGACCTGGGTCAGGAACAACACTCCCATCGGTCGCTTTTACGGCCCCTGTGACTGCGTGCCAATGAAGCTCGCCGCACCCTCCGTAGCCGTGGTCGCCTTCTTGAATCAGCTGGTCAACGGGAAGATATCTGTTTCCATATTGAATAACAGAAATTCTATTTATTGTTTCGCTCGGAGGTGGTGGCGAGGGTTGAATTGTCGTACCCCCGCCTGTGGTCGTGCCACCAGTTGGTGGAGGCCCGCCTTGACTCGCGCCAGGCGAGGCAGGTGGCGGAGGTGGAGTAACAGTTGTTCCGGTTTTATTTTTGACCTCCGGGCAAATTTTTTCTCCGGGCTTGCCATCGTTTCCAGGCGGTTTCCCGCTCCCACCTTTCCCACCACCACCAGGTCCGCACCCGCTCCCGCCATTACCACCGTCACCACCCGTTTCATCTTTAACTGCTCCAGGCTGACCATCACCTGAAGTTCCTTTGCCTGGCTGTCCTTCTTTTGATTTAGCATCTCCTCCCCGCCCACCGTTTCCGCCAGATGGTTTCAAGGGACAGTTGCCGCCGGCACCTCCCGTACCGCCGTGCGAATCGGCATCACCTCCGTCGCCTCCATAAGCCTCACCGGTGCCTCCAATAACTTTCACTGACGCATCACCTCCTGTTCCGCCCGTCGCAGTACCGTTTCCGCCTTTGCCACCGGCACAGTTGCAACCAGTACCACTCCCGCCTACGCCGGGTTTCACGCGAGCAAGTCCGCCGATCCCACCGTCCACGCGGTCAATAGTAACATTTGAAATTCCCGCAACCGCTCCATCAGCAGCAAGTTCTTTTTTATTTTTTCCTCCGTTGCCACCTGTTGCGGTCGCATCTCCTCCTTTCTTCCCCGGACAACCGTTCACACCGTCTTTTCCTTGGGCTGTTGCCTCGCCCCCGCCACCACCACTCCCCGGAATAATACGAAACGACGCGATGTTGATAGAGCCAGCCGCCGTCATTTTAAAATTCCCCGCTTCTCCGCCGTCACCACCCTTGGCGATACCCGGATCGCAATCTTTTATGGTTTCGGCGTCTCCCCCTTTGCCGCCGTTTCCAAGCTCAAGCGTAAAATTATTTAGTGAAATATTTGCCGCTTTAACACGCATACGAAACGCGTCTTCTCCTTTTGTGCCACGCGCGTTGCAACTCTTGCCTATGTCATCTTCTCCGTCACGACCGGAAGGCCCCGCCAAATAGAAATTCTTGAGGTCAACATTACCACCCGCGCCAAAATCAAAATTCAATATAATTTTACGCACACCCTTGGGCGGTGTCGGGATATCAAGCCCAGGAGGCGGATTACCCCCCGCTCCCACATACCAATGCCCGCTCAAGATTATATTAGGGACAACAGTACCTTGATCGTCGCTCGGCTGTTGCGCGTGGGCAATAGGAATAAGCGTTATACGGTCGGCATAGGAAGCGGGCACGGCCCGGTACACAACTTTTTGAGAAACATTTTGAAGAGGATTTGCAGAGACAAAGGGTCCGATACGCGGCCCGCTCCCTGAATCTTTTGCCGTATCCTCATATACCGCATCTATATCGCTTTGTGATTTGAGTACCGATGATTCGTCGCTTGCAATTTGTACATGGCCGTTTGAGACAATAGTCGCGTCAGGGCTAAACTTCAAACTTCCTTTGACAATCAGCGTAATTCCGGCAGCAAGATCGTTGTCGCCCAGATCTTTTCGCGCGCAGAGAAGCGTTGAATTGATCGTGGCGTTTCCTTTGACCGTAACGGCAAGCGGCCCTCCGTCGCATTCGAGAGTCCCCGAGAGATCCAGATCCCCAGCAATGGTAAGCGTTGCGCCATTTTTAAGGATTGTCTTTTGATTTTTCTCAATCGAATAATTGCCGTCAATGGTTTTATGAGCATCGATTGTGGTTATCTCAATATTGGGGGTCGGAGAAGATCGCAAAAAATACCAACCACCCATGATAAGGACGAGTACAACGAGTATGGATACAAATTTATTCATAGTTTTCATCATAGCAACAGATGTAAAAAAGTCTATTTTCGGCAAAATACAAGAAGGTAGATGAGATATCCGGTAGCGGCGAGCTGGAGTACTGGTAAAAGCCCCACGTCCAGAATCGGCAAAAGAGGCATAGAGGAAGCGTACGCCCAGCGCGAAGTCCCGAGCGCCCAAACTTCAATACCAACCGCAAGCAAAAATCCTCCGATGACCATCATCCATGGCTTTTGAAACCAACGGGCAGCGAGCGCAAGAAATAAAATATAAAAAGCATCCACCAGCGCCGCCCTCAGCAAGATAAACTCTGTAATAGAACCACCTCTATACTTTGTATAAAAAATCGAATGAAGATTCTCCCATAGCGCGTTAAGAAGAAAAGCGCCGACAAAAAGAATCAACCATTTTTTCATATTTTAGGGTAAGAGATTTTATACACAACCCCCGCTTTGTCATCAGAAACATA
>CAZZGX010000027.1:0-65947 GCA_964653715.1 uncultured Candidatus Saccharibacteria bacterium | reverse complement strand
AAGTCGTATTTATGATAAGAGGAAGCGCCCAATTTCCCGAGAGCATGGAGTCACAGGTGTCTCCGCCCACTGCGTTTTCAAAATCGGTAACGAGCGTAGAGAGTGAGGTACCGAGAGACCTATTGTGGTCGCCCTGCCATGAAATAGTGGCCTTGATCTCTTTCATGAAAAAATCAGATCCCGTGATGTCAACTTTTTTTGTGTAGGTCCATCCGTCCGCGTCCGTAGCCGTCGTTAACGGTACTGGGTTGACCAGTTTAAAATCTTTCCGGGCGGCAGCTTGCGCGCTCTCCAAAAGTTCTTGCGCTTTTGCGATCGCCTCTGTATTGGTCTGGCTATCGATGAGAACCGATTGGTTGCCAAATGCGACAAGAACGACCGCTGAAATGGTGACAATCATTATCGTCATCGCGATGAGAATCTCAAATATTGAAAATCCTGCCGTTTTTGTGTTGTTCTTTTTCATATAATTAATTTGTCCAAAGTATCTGGCCCTCTCCATTAACTGAGATTACTGAAGAGTGGCTTGCATCATCGACCACGGTGATGACGCCTCCCGCTGGGCTCGCGTTTCCTGAGAGTTGCGCGAAAACAATATCGGGCCCGCTTACTTGCACATTCGCGCTCTCAATTTTTACAATTTCATCAAGTGCGGCGTCGCGCGCGGCCCAGCTTGCACCTTGGAAAATGACGTATTGGCCGGGGGTAAAATGCACTCCGTGTGGTTTGCCGTCAGTACACGCGCTTCCAAAACACATGTTGTTAATACTTTGGCTTCTGGCTTTTTGTAAAACTGCCACCAACATGTCCCGGGTTCCTCGAAACGCGTATCCACGGTAACTATCCATGTTGGCAAAGAGCGAAAATCCGGACACGATGGACATAATGCCTAAGACGAGCATAATTTCAGTCACGGTAATTCCCGCGCTGCTTTTTTCCCTACCTTGGTTGCAAGTGTTGCGTAACCTCATAAATAGGCGTGATGATGGAGACTGCGATAAAGCCGACAAGCAGTCCCATTCCCAGCATCATGGCGGGTTCAATAGTTGAGGAAAGTCGTTTAGTTTTTTCATCAAGTTCCTGTTCGTAGATTCCAGATAAATAGAGAAACGTCTCGGACAGATTACCGGTTTTCTCTCCGATTGCGATCATCTCGGTGAGCATGATGGGGAAAAGACCCGGTTTTTTCTCGAGTTGTTTCGCGATATTTGACCCTTTGGTGATTGCGGTCTTAAGGTGCGCGAGCGCGTATCTATAGGGCAAATTGCTTGAAGTTTCTGCTGCCACCGTAACAGATTCCAAGACGCGCACGTTGCTTTTTAATAGGAGCCCCATGGTGCGGCAGGTGTTGCTGATATGATAGTGCTGAAGTACATCGCCCATGACAGGAATTTTTAAAAGAAAATGATCAAAAATGAACCGAACACGTTCATCCCGCAACGCAATGAAAAGCGCGATCAATCCCACCACGAGGCCGGCGATTATCCAAGGCCCGTAGGCGATGAGAAATGTGCTTATCCAGATGAGCGCTCGCGTCGTTATTGGTAACTTTACGTTTAAGCTTTGAAACACCGGCATAAGTTTTGGAAAAAGGTAAATCGTTAAAAATCCGGCAATTGCGAGCGCTGATACCATGATAATGATCGGGTAGATAAGGGCGCCGATGACTTTTCCTCGCAATTCTCTTTTTTTGTCGATTTCTTCCGAGAGGTAGAGCAAATTATCTGAAAGCGTGCCAGTTGTCTCGCCGACTCGAATAATATTTATGGCAAAGTTGCCAAAGCTATGGTGGTGTCGCGCGAGACTTTTTGATAAATATTGTCCGTTTGCTAAATCATTCTCAATCTCCTCATACATTTTTTTTCTAGCGCCCTTACTCTGGCGGTTCATGATGTTGATCGATTCAAGCAGCGTTACGCCTGCACGTGAGAGGAGCGAAAGGCGTTTGGCAAAAAGCGCCTGATCCCGAAGCGACAGACGGGTGCGGAAGAGAGAAAGAGACATTGCGGAGAGTTTTGGCTTATTCATGGATGACGCGGAGAACTTCTTCGAAGGTGGTGAGACCTCTGAATACTTTTTTAAAACCGTCCTCGACCATGCTTCTCATGCCATGTTGGATCGCAACTTTTTTTATATTTTCAGACGAGCATCGCTCGAGCATGGCGTTTCTGAGCTCGTCGTTGACCTCGATGATCTCATAAATGCCGAGGCGTCCTCTATAGCCACTGCCGTTGCATGCTTCACAGCCAGCTCCTCGCCACACCGAGCGCATTTGACTAAACGAGGCCGGGATATTTTTTGTTGTTGCGAGACTTTTTTGTTCCGCAGGCGTAAGTTCGTGCTCTTTTTTGCACTCTCTACATATTTTTCTGACAAGTCGCTGGCCAATAACTAGATTTACCGTGGCAGTGATGAGATACGGCTCGAGACCCAGATCAAGCATGCGGGGGAGTGTGGTTGCCGCGTCGTTTGTGTGAAGTGTGGATAGAACGAGGTGACCGGTGAGCGCCGTGTTTACCGCAAGCCCGGCGGTTTCGGAATCGCGGATTTCGCCAACCATGATGATGTCAGGGTCTTGACGCAAAATAGAGCGAAGGCCGTTTGCAAACGTGAGACCGCTCCGCGCGTTGACCTGCATCTGGTTGATTCCGTCGAGCGCGTATTCTATCGGATCTTCGATCGTTATAATGGAAACCTCTTTTGTATTGAGCTGTTTTAAAATGGTGTAGAGCGTCGTGGTTTTGCCTGATCCCGTTGGTCCCGTTGCCAGTATCATTCCATATGGGTTTCTGATGGCGCGCGCGATTTTTTCTTGGTTTTCTTCGCTGAAGCCAAGCATCTCAAGCGCGAATTTTTCTGATCGTTCGGAAAGAAGACGCAAAACCGCATTTTCTCCGTAATAAGAAGGCGCGATGGATACGCGAATATCAATTGGACTTTGCTCTGCAAGTACGATTCTAAAACGCCCGTCCTGCGGCGCTTGGTGCTCGTCCGTGCGGAGTCCAGAGAGGACTTTAATTCTCGTTATAACTTCAGATTGGATTTCTTTAGGAATGGAATAGGTGTCTTGCAGTACACCGTCGATGCGCACGCGCACTTTAACTTCTTTTTCATTGGGGTCAATATGAATGTCCGATGCGCGGAGGCCGTGCGCTTCTTCTATGAGGGCGTCAATAAGCGCGATAATGGAAAGTGTTGGTCCTTGGGCAAGTTCTTGTACTACCTTGGTGGTATTCATTGGTATAAATTACTGCTTATCCCTAGCACGAAGTATCGCGCATAACAATAGATTTATACGAATATTGACAATCAATATAATTATGATATAATGTTTTTGGGTTCATGAAACTGTTTTACAATGAAGGAAGGAGGCAGAAATGAGCATTTTGCTGATTTTCATCGGAGTTGCTGCTCTACTATACCTGCGGCCTGGGGTCAAAGAGTTTGTACCCCCGGTGAGCCTCGAGCATCTGGAGCCACGGGATCTGATCCTTCCAGATGGGACCATCGTCGAAGGCGTCACTGTGAAGATTACGCCGGGCGACCAGGTAAGGCTTACGCATGGGAGGCGAGAGTTCACAGGCAAAGTGCGCCGCCGTGTGGGCAAACGCATCCAGGTGGCCACGCCGCTCAATGGCAAGGTCGTCGTGTTGCAGCGCAAAGTGCACGAGATCCGTCCGGTCTAGTTGCTGGCCGAACAAAGAGTCGGGGACGTTCCAAAAGGAACGTCCCCGAATTTATTTTCAAGTTGAAATTCGCCCCAATTTTGATATTCTATTTGCACTGGTGGGGTGGCTGGGTGGGTCAAAAGCAATGGGGTTGCTTTTGACGGGCGCCCGCCTCGACTCACCATCGAGGCGAGGCGGGAAGCCCGTTAAACATGACTCGTGTCATGTTTAACCGCGTGATAAGCGCGACAAGGCGGCGGTCTTAAAAATTTGAAATGATTCCGTAGTAGAGCGGAGAGGTGGCTGAGTGGTTGAAGGCAGCGGTCTTGAAAACCGCCAGAGGAGCAATCCTCTCGTGAGTTCGAATCTCACCCTCTCCGCTTTGAGACGGAGTTGTAGATTCTTATTTTGACTTTTGTAGATTCTGGGGATAAGATAAATTTATGGCCAAGAGAAAGCAGATAAGAGAAAAAGACGCTTATACTATTGTTTTAGAGAATATCCACTCTGATTTTAGAGTATTTGGAGAAAGTTTGGATTTTGTCCGCGATGAGACAAAACAACATACGAGAAGATTAGATAAAATTGACGAGAAGCTCATGAAAGTCGAAGGCGATATTGATATTATGAAATCGGAACTTGCGCTTATCCGCCACAATCAAATAACTCGTGATGAGTTTAAATTTCTCGAAACCCGCGTTGCTCGTCTTGAGAGGAAAATCAAATAGCAAAAGAATTTTTTTCATAAAGATTTTTCGAAAACAGAAATTTGAAATGGTTTCTGTTTTCGTTTGATTTTTATTGCTGTTTTTGGTAGCTTGTTTATGGAACTCCAACAATCAAACATAAAAAGGAGAGCTTTTTATGGCACAAGAAGCGATGGCGACAGAGCTTTTGGCCATGCGTAAGCGGGCCGAGCGTACAGCACAGAACATCGACCAGATTTCACTCAAACTTTCCGCCAAGCAACAGACACTCCGGCAGGTAGTTAGCGAATACGGCGCGAAACGCGTCGAGCTTCTCCAGCAGGAACTCCATGCTCGCGGAATGACTTGGTGCACCTATTGCTCCGAAATTGTTCCCACGGGTAGAGCAGAACTCCTGCTCGTCGAAGGGAGGGAGGAGTATTCCCACGGCTACGGGAATGCCTATTACAGTTTCTCTGATTTCTTGAAGCTTCACCGCGCTTGCCCGGTTTGCCGCGAACGCGCCGCAGACAAGCATGGACAGAAAGGCGCGTATAAGGCACAGGCGAAGGACCAAGCGAGTTTCTACGCGTTCCGTGTAGAAAAGCGTGATGATGGCTACTACGCGCGCAAGTTCGGCAATTGGGTCCAGCTTAGCGACGAAAGTTGCAAACTTGCCAAGCCGTCAGACCAGCTGGTCGAGAAACTTGCAGAGGAGTGGAGTCTTCCACCGCGAATCGCGCTTGACCACCGAGACAACAAGCTCGTGGTTTACGAGTAAGCGATGGCTAAAGCAAGTTGATCAGGTGTCTGCGACTAAGAGGGTGTCCTGCTAGGTGCCGGACACCCTCATTTTTTTATTGAAAGAACAATTTTAAAAAGAATTTCCGGATAAATAAAAAAACGGACTTGTCGCGAGACAAGTCCGGGTGAGCGCCGAATGGGGATCCATTCAGATGATTGCCAGCGCCGCTTGAAAGCGGCGTATTTATGATTGGCCGCGAATCGATTGCGGTATATCGTGGTTACAAGCGAGGCTGGCGCACTTGGTCTTTTCGTTGCTTTGCAGGTAAAGTAAAACTCGCGCCATTTGCGCGGTGTACTTTTGCAAAGACGCGCAAGAGTGCCAAACCCGCGCTCTTCGTAACGATACACGAGCTTATGCTCGAGCAGTACGACACCGATCTGCATTCGCAGATCTTGTCGCTCTCGCACGAGAAGGTACATTTTGCCTGTAATACCTCCCACTGCACAAATCGCGATGAGTTCGATGAGAGTTATTTTTTGAAAGAATCGCCTGATTCGCCGCATTGAAACCTCCTTGGCAAATTTGTCTAACTTATTCTTACACTAAAACTGTTCTTTTGTCAATGCAGACGTGTTTAATAAAAAAAAGACCGCCCGTGGGCGGTTTTTTTAATTGTCTGAAAGGTTCGTGATTTGCCGTTTGGGTTCTGTGAGAAACCATTCCATTGGCAAGTTCGTGAATCTAGATATTTTCCAAAGCGCTCTGGTTGAAGGGGTTCTTTCGGTATGGATATAGTTGTACATTGCTGAAGCAGAGAGCCCGACGTAATGCGCAAATAGCTGGATATCGCCTTCGGCATGCATATCTATCGCTTCTCGAATCCGTCGTGCCACGAACTTCTGATTAATACCGTCCTTTGTCATTGATCCCTCCAAAGACCACCAATATATACTTTAAAACAAAGCACTGTCTCCATCTACCGCTTTCAGTTATAATACAATTAAATTTAGCTGTGGACCTTACCGATGAAAAAATAAAGGAGTTGCTGGTAAAGCCCGGTCTTGTCTCGGAGGCGGATTTTGAGCTTGCCAAAAAAGAAGCAGGTGAGCAGGGGAAAGCACTCGACGAGCTTTTGATTGATAAGGACCTTATCAATGACGACCAGCTAGGTAAGATCATAGCAGAGGAGCTGGGAGTTTCCTTCGTCGATCTTAAGGAAGAAAAAATTGATGAGGCGCTACTTCACGAAATTCCCGAAGCAGTTGCGCGCGCGCGCGGTGTGGTTGCCTTCTCGCGCAGGGGTGCGGGCGTCAAGGTAGGCATGCGCGATCCCGATGATTTTGAGGCAACGCATCTTCTTGAAAAACGGCTCGGCGCTAAAGTCATGCCGTTTTACATGACACGCCGGAGTTTTGATGATGTACTCGCGCGCTACAAAGCCAATATTCACGATGAATTTAAAAAAATTCTTGGCAAGCTCAACGACACTCTTCTTTCAAAAGAGGAGCGCGACGAGACTATCGTTGAGGTTGTCGATATGCTGCTCCACTACGGATATGATTCAAAGGCATCCGATATTCATGTGGAGCCGCACCCCGGCAAGGTAATGGTTCGCTTTCGAGTTGACGGCGTTATGCACGATGTTCTTGACGTGCCCAAAGCGCTCATGGATTTGATTTTGACGCGCATAAAAATATTATCGAAAATGCGTACTGACGAGCACCGCGCGGCACAGGATGGTAAGCTTGCTTTTGAGGCCGATGATGAAAAAGTGGACGTTCGTATTTCCATTGTGCCGGTGACCGAAGGCGAAAATGTCGTCATGCGTATCCTCTCGGCTCGGAGCCGGCAATTTGGCCTTACGGATTTGGGGTTGGGTGAGGCTGATTTTAAAAAAGTCCGCCGCTCGATCGACAATCCGCACGGGATGATTCTTGTAACAGGCCCTACGGGATCCGGGAAGACGACGACGGTCTACGGCATGCTCAAAATTTTAAACACCCGCGACGTTCATATCTCAACCATTGAGGATCCTGTTGAATATGAAATTGAAGGAGTCAGCCAAATTCAGGTAAACTCAAGAACCAATCTGACGTTCGCAAAAGGACTTCGCGCGATCGTCCGGCAGGACCCGGACATGATTATGGTCGGCGAGATCCGCGATGAGGAAACCGCTGATATCGCCGTAAACTCAGCCATGACCGGCCACCTCGTCCTCTCAACGCTCCACGCAAATGACGCGGCGACCACTCTGCCGCGCCTTTTGGATATGAAGGTCGAGCCATTTCTTGTGGCCTCAACCGTCAATTGTATCATCGCCCAGCGACTCGTGCGCCGCATTTGTGAGAAGTGCCGCGTCTCGTATAAACTTCTTCCGGAGGAAAAGGCAATGATCGAAGAGGACCCGCACTTAAAAAAGCTTTTAAAGATAAAGAATAAATCGTCGTTTGCGAAAATTCGTTTTTACAAGGGCGGGGGATGTCCTGTTTGCTCTAGCACGGGATACCTCGGGCGGGTTGGAATTTTTGAAGTGCTTTTGATGAACGATGAAATTAAAGATTTAATTACCAAACGGGCGGCCTCTATCGAAATTATGAAAGTGGCAGAGAGTAGCGGCATGACCACGATGCTCGAGGACGGGATTCAGAAAGTTATTGTAGGCATTACCACGCTTGAAGAAGTTATCCGCGCCACTAAAGAATAACAATGAGATCAAAAAAAACACTTTCACTTAAAAGCGAAAAAAGAATTACCGAAGTTACGTCGGTTATCGCGCATCAATTGAAAACTCCGCTCGCGGGCATAAAGTCTTCGATAGAGGTGCTTCTTTCCGGCGATTTGGGAAAACTTTCTCCCGAACAGGAAGAATATTTGCGCCTAGCCTATGGAGGCACGGATAAGATGATTCAGCTTGTCAAAAATTTGCTTGATGCTTCTCGGATTGACGAGAGCCGCATGACGCTTGAAAAAAGTCCTTCTGATTTTGTTGAGATCGTACGAACTGTGATTAAAGATCTTACCGCGTTTGCCAGCGCCAAAAACACCACTATTTCGCTGGATGTGCCTTCCCCCGTGGCTCTTATTTCGATAGATGCAACTAAAATCCAAGAAGTCGTGACCAATATTATTTACAACGCAATACGCTATAATAAAGGAAAGGGAAATATTAAGGTTGCCGTTACAAAAAATACAAAAGAGGTCCTTTTTGCCTGTGCCGATAGCGGTGTTGGCATCACGACCACAGACCGCAAGAAAATATTCAGTAAATTTTATCGGAGTCCGCGCGTGGTAGCGCTCGCCGCCGAAGGCTCGGGGCTCGGGCTTTTCATTTCGAAGGCGATCATTATGGCAAGCGGCGGCACTATATGGTTTGAGAGTGTGCCAGAGAAAGGAACCACTTTTTATTTCACATTACCCTTGCGTTAAACAATGGACGACAAAAAAAACATTCTTATTATCGAGGACGACAAGTTTCTTCTAAAGCTCTATAGCGATAAGCTCAAGCGCGAAGGATTTGAAGTCAGTATGGCGATTTCAGGTGAGGAAGGGCTTGGGAAGGTAGTGCAGGAGAAACCGGATTTGGTGCTCCTTGATATTATTTTGCCGCAAAAAAACGGTTTTGATATTTTAAGTGAGATTAAGCTTAATAAAGAAACAAAACATATTCCGGTTATTATTCTCACTAATCTCGGGCAAGAGTCGGACATCAAAACAGGGCTTGAACTGGGTGCCGCCGACTATCTTGTTAAAACCGATTTTTCAATAAATAAATTGCCGGAGCTGGTTCGGACGCATTTGGCAAAGCGAAAAAAATGAAAACAAGTAGCGTAAAAAAATTAAATCGTTCTATTTCTTTTGGTGGGGTAAGCCTTACCCAACGAGCATTGCTTGCCAAGCACTTGGCAGTGATGTTGCGGTCTGGTCTTACAATCATTGAGGCGCTTTCAATCGCGGCAGACGCGGCTGAAGGCAGACTGAAGCCGACGCTCGGAGGAGTCCTCAAAGCGGTTGAGACGGGGCGTTCCCTTTCCTCGTCATTTTCAGATTATCCTCGAGTATTTTCGGGCCTTTTTACGGAATCGGTGCGTGCAGGGGAGGCCTCGGGGCAGCTCGCCGAAAATCTTGAGAGCGTTGCCCAAGAGCTTGAAAAGGAAAAAGAGCTTACGGCAAAAGTGACAGGCGCCTTGGTGTATCCCGGGTTCATTCTTGTTGCCACATTTATCCTCGGTATTTTTATGTCCTTTGTTGTGCTTCCAAAGATCATACCTCTTTTTGAGGGACTTAAGATAGACTTACCAATGAGCACGCGCGCTCTTATTTGGTTCGCGCACCTTATTCAAAATGATGGCGTTTGGCTGCTTCTTGGTCTCGTATTTTTTATTTTTTTCTTTGTATGGCTTATCCGTCAAAATTTTATAAAGCCCGTGACCCATTGGATTTTTTTGCACACGCCTCTTATCAAGCGCCTTGTGATGGGCGCGAATCTCGCGCGTTTTTCAAGAACACTGGGGACGCTGCTTAAAAGTGGAATCAATATCGATGAGGCGCTCGATATTACCGCTTCAAGCACCGGCAATTTTTATTATCGCCGCGCCCTTGAAGACGTGTCGGTACACATCAGTAAAGGAGGAAAACTTGCCGAAAGTCTCGAGTCGCACAAAAAACTTTTTCCTAAAATAGTTACGCGCATGGTGCAGGTTGGGGAAGAGTCCGGGCGCTTTGAGGAGACACTTTTATATCTTGCTAATTTTTATGAGGAAGGAGTCGATACGACCGCAAAATCACTTTCTACTATTATAGAACCCATGCTTTTGCTTATTATAGGTATTATAGTTGTCATATTCGCGCTCGCCATCATTACGCCCATCTATGAGCTTACGGGCAATATCCAGCGCTAAAAAAGGGTTTACCGCTTTTGAGTTTGTTATTGTTCTCGCGATCACCCTTTTACTCGCGGTTTTAGCGACCCCACTTTATAGCAATGTTTATCGGGGCGCCCAACTCGACGAATATGCCGATCAGTTGGCGGCAACTCTTAGACAGGCGCGCGAGCGTTCGGCCGCGCGCGCGGGAGGAATGACATACGGCGTCCATTTTGATACAAATCGTTTTACGTTGTGGGGATCGCCAAGCGCGAGTCCTGCTTTTGCCAATCGTGACCCAAGTATTGATCAGATAACCGTTTTGCCTTCGGCCCTAACCCAAAGTTCAAATTTTTCTCTGGGCGATGTTTATTTTTCAAAGGGTCTCGGCGTGCCGCAGGCGGCAGGTCTTGTGACACTCGCGCATTCTACGGGGGGCACGCTTGCCGTCAGCGTCAACGTTCTTGGGGTTGTTCAAATTCAATAGATGAAGCGGCTTGATTATAAAAAAGGCCAATCGCTCATGGAGATTCTTATCGCTATGGCGATTTTCCTGCTTCTCTCGGTTTCGATCGCCTCACTAGCTGCGGGCAATTTTTCAGCACTTCTCAAAGGAGGCGAAGAAACAGAAGCGTTCCATTTTGCCGAGGAGGGGATGGAGGCGGTTCGTTCGGTACGCGATGGTGCGTGGAATGAGATTGTGCCGAGCCCGGCCGTTGTCTCGGAAGTTGGCAATCGCTGGGTGCTCACTTCCGGGTTATCGCAGTTGATCAACGGCAAATATACGCGGACCATCCAATTTGATGAGGTATGTCGCGATCCTGCTGGGAATATCGCTTCTTGTCCCCCTACTGGCGGTAATTACAAAGATATTCATTCAAAATATGTCCGCGTGCGCGTGTCGTGGGGAAATTCTAGTTATGTTGACCGTAATGAGTATCTTACAAATTGGGATTCTCGTGAATGGACCCAGACTGATTGGTCGGGAGGCGCGGGGCAGACAAACTGGTCGAACGCAACACAATACAACAGCGACGACGGGAATATTGACAACTCTACAACCCCAGGACAAATTACGCTTCGCGCGTTGCCAAACGGTGTCTGGGTTCCTGCATACGCAAATAGTTTTTTCGACACTACTGATTCTGATTTTAACGCGGGATCTTTGTCCGGTACCGCGGTAAATGGCACGGGAGCTGGAGCAAGCGTAGCGCTTGCACAGGCGCAACAGTGGGCAGAGCACGCGGCGAGCGCGGTTGCGACTACTCAAAATATTACCGATGTGGACGCGATTGGACCCAGCGATGTCTGGGCGGTAACCGATGCCGGTCAGGTGCTTCGGTACAATGGAACAAATTGGGCAGTCAGCGCAAATTTAGGCGCCACAGTAAATCTCCGCGGGATTGATATGCGGACAACTACCGATGGTTGGGCGGTTGGATCGGGTGGGAGAACTTACAGATGGAATGGTTCAACTTGGACGCTCTTGAGCACCGGCGATAGCGTGACATGGAATGATGTATTTGTTCTTGCCGCAGATAATGTTTGGATTGTAGGCGCTAATGGCTCAATCAAACGTTGGAACGGAACGGCATGGTCAGGCGCATACGCAGTGCCCGCTGGAACCAAAGATTTGAAAAGTATCTATATGGTTTCATCTAGTGATGGGTGGGCGGTAGGGCTCGCGGGTAAAATTCTTCATTGGGATGAGCTCAATTGGACCGGCAGTAAATCAATTGATACCGGCAATGAAGCGTGGAATTCGGTATTTATGATTTCCGCGAGCGATGGCTGGGTTGTAGGTAACAATGGCATTGCCCGGCATTATAATGGAACTTTGTGGCAAACGGTAAGCAGTTTTGCGGGGAGTACCAATTTAAATGATGTTTTTATGCTATCACCGAGCAGCGGCTGGATTGCGGGATCAACCGGAAAACTCTATCGCTATTCGGGAAGCGCGTGGTCCGAGGTTACTGATTTAGGGGGCATGAGCTGGAATGCAGTCACAATGCAAGATGCAACGCACGGCTGGACTCTTGGAAGTTCTGGGCGTATCGCGTATTACGATATATCATACGTGAGCGTGGGAACACTCTTTTCCAGAATTTTCGATGGCGGCAATCCTCTCACAACCTGGGCTCTCATGTATTGGTCTCAAGCGGTACCAGTGGGCACTACCATGACAGTTTCTACAAGAACCGGCAATACGCCCGCGCCCGATGCAAGCTGGTCATCGTTTTCAGCTGAACAAACGAACAATATAAACTCAAGCATTAGTTCGCCCGCTCGCCGATATTTTCAGTACCGTGTCACTTTTACTCGTGGCACCGTTGGCAGCGTGTCACCACAGTTTCAGGATATTACAATTCTATATAATCCTGTAACAACACAATCGATCAACGATCTTTCCATTGTCACGCAGGATAATATTTGGGCCGTTACGAACAACGGAGACATTCTGCATTTTGATGGTTTTGGATGGACGCTTGCCACAAATATCAGCACCAACGATCTCAATAGTATTTCCATGGTTTCCGCAAATGATGGCTGGATTGCGGCAAGCGGGGGAAAAATTTTTCATTGGGACGGTACTACCGCCGTAAGTTTGCAGCAGGGTTCTGCCGCGTGGCGATCGCTCTTTGCGCTTGCTCCTGATAATGCGTGGGTTGTGGGTTTGGGAGGCAATATCCGGCATTTTACTGGAGGCGGGTGGCAAACGGGTGGCGCGTGGCAAGCGGTTTCATCTCCGACTAGTTCGGGACTCAATAGCATATACATGATTTCTGCGAGTGACGGTTGGGCCGTAGGGAATAACGGGGTAGTGCTCCATTGGAATGGTTCTTCGTGGTCATCTCAAACGATTTCCACGCAAGCGTGGAACAGCGTGTACATGGTATCCGCAACTGACGGATGGATTGTCGGCGGGAATGGAAGAATTTATCGCTATATTTGTGCCCCAATCTGCGCGTGGCAATCGGTTCTATCCCCAACATCGGCGACACTCAATAGCGTGTACATGGTATCCGCAACTGACGGATGGATTGTCGGCGCTGGCGGGACCATTCTTCATTGGGACGGCTCAACGTGGCAGGTATACTCGTCGCCTGTATCCACCGTGCTCAACGCGGTCAAAATGGTCAATCAAAGTGTGGGGTGGATTGTCGGCGCGCAGGGAGTTATTTTGCGGCGAAGCGCCTATGTGGGGAGCGGCTTCCTCACATCTTCAAATTTTAATATGTCCGATCCCTCGCCAGTCCAGATTATTGAGTGGGATGAATCAATCCCCGTATGTGTTCCCGCGTGTTCAGTTCAATTTCAATTGCGGACGGCACCCGATGTATCAGGTTTGCCGGGCGTTTGGACACCGTGGTACGGGGCCGGCGGGGCCGGAACATATTTTACCGCTAGAAATGCTTCTTTGGTGCCGACCGCGCTCAATGGCAATCGATGGGTCGAGTACAAAGTATTTTTAAGTGGAGACGGCGCGAGCTCGCCGGTACTCAAGGAAGTTAGAGTTAATTATAAATAGGATGAAGAAAAAAGGATTTACATTTATAGAAACTCTTATCTACGTGGCCGTCATCGGCCTTATCGTAACGGGATTTGTAATGTTTGGGATTTCTATTTCCGCAAATCGCGCTAAAGCGCACGCGATAGAAGAAGTTGAGTCAAACGCGCGCCTAGCGTTTGATATTTTGACTCAAAAAGTCCGAGGTGCGCGCCTCATCACAAGTCCTACGAAAGGGAACGCTCTCGACGGCGTGATTTTTCCATTATTGCTCGATATGCCCGGGGCTGATCCAGATATTACATTCAGCGTTGCGGGAGGGATGTTCTATATGACGCAATTGGCGGGGAGTCCCGTACCAATTCTTGGAAAAGAAGTTATCGTGACAGCGCTTTCCTACAAAAATCTTGCAGAATTGGGAGAACGAGACAATCTCCGTGTCGTCGCCACATTTGAGTATAAAAACCCATCCGCAAACAATATTTATCAGTATTCGCAAACGCTCGAGACTGCCGTCAGTCTGCGCCAATAATATGCAATCTTTAAAAAATAAAAATCAAAAAGGTATCGCGGCGCTTTTTACCGTTATTCTTATAGGGGCAATAACATTTCTTGAAGTTTACAGCACGGCACTCATTGGGCTCGGAGAGCTCGATATGGGATTATCGGCTGCGGGCGGGGCAAAGGCACTTGGTGTTGCGCATGGATGTATGGAAGAGACGTATCGTCATATCCGTATCGATCCACTCTATGGGATAACTCTGGGCCCAATGAGTTTCACAGCTCCCGATGGGTCTTGTATAATAGAAGTAGTATCAGCATTTGGCATAGGGCGTGTCATTACTGTTACGGGAACAAGCGGGAGCTACAACAAAAAAATCCAAGCGGCCGTCATTTTGTCGGGGGCTCTGTATAATGTCATATCCATTGTATCTTGGAGTGAACAAAGCAATTAAAAATGAAAAATATATTTTTTTCGCATTCGGTTGGCATCAGCATCGACGACCACTCAATAGAAATAGCGGAGCTTGCGCAATTTAACAGGCCAAGAATAAAAAATCTTGGCAGAAAGACGCTCGAGCCGGGCGTGGTTGAGGAGGGGAGAATCAAGAACGAACAAAAGCTTTTTGACGCTCTCAAAAAAACGCTTCTTGAAGCGGAACCAAGGCCGATTTTGGTAAGAAAAGCTACGTTTGCGCTTCCCGAAAACCTTGTCTATTCGCATTTTTTTGTTTCAAAAGAGAGTGAAGATTTGACGGATACGCTTCGAAAAGAAGCGGAAAAAAATATCCCGCTCGACCGGAGAGACCTTGTCTTTTCGCGCTCAAGTCTCAGCATTATCGCTTCAAGCAGGGAGTGGCTCAATGAATGGGAGGCATTTTTCCAAAAATTGAGGATTGAAATCGCGTTTTTTGATCCAGAGCCCGCGGCACTCTTCCGAGGTCTTGCCAATCAAAAAGAAGATTTGGCATTGGCGCTCGTTGAGCTTGGCAAAACGGCAGTTTTTGTTTCTTTTTTTGATCGAGGTGTTTTTCATTCGTCATACGCACTGCCGGGCATTGGCGAGGTTGATCTCGAGAAGGAAAATTTAAGCGGTAAAAACGACAAAAACTTTTTCACCGTGATCAAGGCGCTTGAACCGATAGCCGCTGAAATTGCTCGCGGCGTTTCCTATTTTAAAAAAACCACAGGGCATGATATTAAAAAAATTGTACTCGGCGGGGAGTTGGCGCGTCTCGGTGGGTCAGCGTCTTTTTTTGAAACAAATCTTTCGATTCCTGCCGAGATCGGAGTAAGTATTTATTCGAGTGGAACGCGGTGCATGAAAGCAGTCGGAGCGGCGTTGGCCCTTTGGGATATGAATTCGCCGCGCCTCGCCCTTTCTGGGAACGACGCGAGAAAAAACACGAATAATTACTTTTCAAGAAAAAATATTGTTATGGCTATGGGTGTTCTCGTTTTTCTTTTATTAGTAGGATTGAGATGGAACACAAAAAAAATGCCGACTTTTCCTCTCCCCCAAGCAACCATCGTGTCGCAACCAGCCGCGCAATTTTCAAAGAAAGAAATTCTGAATATAAAAATTCCACTGGCGTTTAAAACCGCAAGTTATACCGATCAAAATTTACACGGCCGCAGTATTGAAATTACGTCTCAAAAATCCGTTTCGGAAAGCGAGGCGATTATTTTTTCTCTTTCTGAGGCGGAAAAAGAATTGCGAAGCGGGGAAAAACTTGCGCCTGCGCCGATTAGTTCTTCAAAAGAGGCGTATGTGTGGGTGGCCTATCCCGATGCCGATGCCAAGCAGTTGTTCACGGTTATGGTAGAAAATCTTAATACGCGACACATCCAATATCAACTTGAAAGCATTGAAATCACGACTCTTGAGAAAACAGATGACCCGAAGGTAATGAATCTCGTTGGAAAAGTTACTCTTAGTAACAACGAGTCGATCCAATCTGGGACCTACGTTCTTGTAAAAAGCACTGAAACGGGCTGGCTCAATGTGCGCGAGACACCATCGGTTTCTGGGACTTTGATTCAAAAGGTCAACCCAGGCGAGAAATATATGCTTGTGGACGAGTCAAACGGCTGGTTCAAAATTAAGATCAGCGAAGGCAAAGAAGGCTGGGCGGCTGCGAAATACCTTGAGAAAATCAAGTAAAAGGGACTCCTGTGGATAACTTAATTCGTTATATTGCGTAGATAAAATATAATAGAGGTATTATTGAAATATTTTTTAAGCATATGAAAAAACGAGGATTTACATTAATTGAACTTTTAATCGTTATCGCCATTATCGCGATTCTCGCGGCGATCGTATTTGTCGCACTTGATCCCTTAAAGCGCTTTCGAGACGCGCGTGACTCACGCCGCTTTGCGGATGTATCTGCAATTTTGAGCGCGGTTCGCGTCAATCAGGTTGATAACGGAGGAAATTATATTCCTTCAATCACGCTTCTGACTGCTGGTACAAACTATATGATAGGGACAAATACTGGCGCTGCTTGTACTGCCGCCTCAAATCTTCCATGCGTTCCCGTCGCAGGTACTAATTGTGTTGATCTAACAGCTCTGCAGACAGGAGGTCACTTGGGATCTATACCAATAAGTCCTGCTGAAACAGGTACATGGAATGCGGGGAAAACTGGTTATTACTTAATCAAGAACGCAAATAACTCTGTCACTGTTGGTTCATGTGAGGTAGGCAACGCTGCTTCTATTGTAATAACTCGTTAAATGTTTCGATGAAAAAATCCCCCCGCCTCGGGCGGGGGGATTTTTTTACTTTATTTAATTTACGCATAACGCTATGATGGTACTATTGTTTTTATTCTATGAATCTTAAAGATAAAGTTGTCATACTCACAGGAGCGGCGCGTGTTGGTGTAAGCGTTGCACGGGATTTGGCCATGCGAGGGGCATCCATCGCGCTCACCTATTTAGAATCTGAAAAAGAAGTTGAGGGTGCTAGGCGCGAAGCAGAAAAACAGGGCGCCCGGGTCACGCTATTCAAGGCGGATTTATCACGATCCGTGGACGTCGCTCAACTTGTCGAATCGGTCAAGAAAGAATTTGGGAAGATCGACATACTTATCCATATGGCCGCGATTTATCCCACCACTCCGTGGGAAACTCTTTCTGAGGCCGATTGGAATCAAAACATGGATATTATCGCCAAGAGCACGTTTCTTTTAGGAAAGGCCATGGGAGATGAATTTTTGAAAAACAAAGGTATGCCGATCGTTGTTGAAGGAAAAAACGTCGGCAGTGTACAAGGAAAGATTATTACCATTTCTGACTGGTCTGCCCTTGAACGCCCCTACAAAGACCATTTGCCATATAATGCCGCAAAGGCGGCGGTAGTAGGCCTTACAAAATCTTTCGCAAAAGAGTTGGCGCCAACAATTTTGGTCAACGCGGTTGCCCCGGGGCCGATACTCGCGCCACCGAATTTAACGGAAGAGGAAAACCGTGAGGTTGTCTCAGGCACGCCGCTTGGCCATTGGGGAGGGGCGGATGAGATCGCCAAAGCAATCCTCTATTTGCTTGACGCGGATTTTGTAACCGGCGAGGTACTCGCTGTCGATGGGGGGCGGAGCATCGCGTAAGTATGGCGAGAGATAATTTTCAGAAAGAAGCGTTGCGGCTCCATAGGAAACTCGCAGGAAAGATCGAAATACGGAATAAAGGAAAGCTTGAATCTATGAATGATCTTTCTCTTCTCTATACGCCGGGCGTGGGAGCAGTCAGCTCGTATTTAGCGCGTCATAAAAAAGAGCTTCGCGATTTTACCATTAAAAAAAATAGCGTTGCCGTCGTCTCTGATGGATCGGCGGTTCTGGGTCTCGGTAATATCGGGCCAGAAGGAGCGCTCCCGGTGCTCGAGGGTAAATGCGTCATTTTTAAAAAATTTGCGAACATTGATGCGTTTCCTATTGCGCTCGCAACACAAGATACCGAAAAAATTATTGATACCGTAAAAGCAATCGCTCCTGCCTTCGGCGGAATCAATCTTGAAGATATTTCCGCGCCGCGCTGTTTTGAAATAGAATCGCGTCTTTTGCGCGCGCTCGATATCCCCGTCATGCACGACGATCAGCATGGAACGGCGATCGTCGTGCTTGCGGCACTTCTCAACGCGCTTCGGGTTGTGAAAAAAAACATCGCTCGTGTACGCATTGTTGTAAGCGGGGCGGGTCCCGCAGGGACTGCGGTGGCGTACTTATTCATAAGAGCTGGCGCAAAAAATATCATTATGCTTGATAGCCATGGGATTATCTCAACGGGACGCTCGGATCTCGAGCCGTATAAGAAAAAACTTCGAGATCGTACCAATCCGCAGAACCGGCGGGGTGGGATGGATGAGGCGCTACGAGACGCCGATGTTTTTATAGGAGTTTCCCGCGGCGGGATTTTACGCGAGGACCATATTCGTCTCATGAAAAAGGATCCTATTGTTTTTGCTCTTGCAAATCCCATGCCTGAAATCATGCCGGTCGAGGCACACCGCGCTGGTGCTAGGGTCATAGCCACAGGGCGGAGCGATTTCCCGAATCAAATTAATAACGCGCTTGTATTTCCGGGCGTGTTTCGCGGGGTACTCGACTGCGAGGCGCGCTCCATTACCGATAGTATGAAGCTTCGCGCGGCTCACGCCCTTTCAAAGTTGGTTGCACATCCCGAACCCAATCGGATTATGCCAACTCTTTTTGATACACGTTTGGTTAAAACTGTGGCTAGGGCAATGAGAGAAAAATAAGGTATACTCAAAATGATGAAAGAGGCTATAGAAAATTTTCCTTCTCAATTTTCCCATGAATTTGAAATAGAAAATAAGGAGGCGTATGCCGCAACCAATCATTTTTTATTGGCAGGAATGGGCGGCTCGGCGCTTTCCGCGGGGCTTTTGAAAGCTTGTTTTGCGGATTTGCCAGTCGTCGCTCATAGAAGCTACGGTCTTCCCAGCTGGTTTCGTGAAGGGTTGGTGATAGCGAGCTCGTATTCCGGCAATACGGAAGAAACACTCGATGCATTTGAGGAGGCAGCCAAAAAAGGATATGCGCAGGGCGCTATTAGCACGGGAGGAGAGCTTTTGAAGCGCGCGGAGGAGAATAGTGTACCGTTTATACGTTTGCCCGATACGGATATTCAGCCTCGTATGGCAGTAGGTTTTAGCGCAAAGGCCGTGCTCACAATGATGCAAAGGGAAAACGAAGCCGATCAGTTGACGAAACTTGCTGGTATGCTTGATATGCGGGCGGCCGAGGCAGAAGGGAAACAATGTGCCGAAAGTCTCTTTGAAAAAATTCCTGTCATATACACGTCTACAAAAAACGAAGCAGTCGCATATTTTTGGAAAATAACTCTTAATGAGACCGCAAAAATACCCGCGTTTTCAAATGTTTTCCCAGAACTCAATCATAACGAAATGGAAGGTTTTAGTACGGTATCACGGGCGAATCCATTCCATTTTATTTTTATATATGATCCAGAAGATCATCCGCAAATTTCAAGGCGTATGAAGCTCACGCAGAGACTGTATCAAAAACGAGGGTTTCCCGTTACGGAGATTAAGCTTCGGGGAGAAAGATTTTTATCGATTTTTTCTTCGGTACTCTTCGCGTGCTGGGCCGCGTACTATTTAGGAGAACGAGGCGGCGTTCGTCAGGAAAAAGTTTCAGCGATTGAAGGTTTCAAAAAAGAACTTTATCAATGATACTGGTATTCGATATAGGCGGTACCAAGACGCGCTACGCGCTCTCAGATGGTAAAACCATAGGTGAGCTTACCATTTTGCCGACCTTGCCAAACTATAAAGAAGGTCTTTCGCTTTTTACAAAAATAAAAGAAGAATATTCACCGGAGGCGGTGGTTGGGGGATTTCCCGGCCCTTTTAATAAAGATAAATCCGTATTGCGCGCGGCTCCTCACTTGGCAGACTGGGCCGGTAAAAGTATAAAACAAGACCTTGAGAGGATTTTTGGCAAAGACGTATATCTTGAAAATGACGCCGCACTCGCAGGATTAGGGGAGGCCACCATGGGCGCGGGGAAGGGATATGAAATTATAGCGTATATGACGATCAGCACGGGTGTCGGAGGCGCGCGTATTGTAAAGGGAGCCATCGACCAGAATGCCTATGGCTTCGAGATAGGTCATCAAATCATAGAAGCTACAACAAATCGCGAGCTCGAATCTTTTATTTCCGGAAGCGCACTGGGGGTCGAATTCCACACGCCGTCATTTGAAATTAATGATACGGCGGTTTGGAGTCGCGAGAGACATTTTATCGCTTCAGCGGTGCAGAATATGATAGTATTTTGGTCTCCGGATGTTGTCATTTTGGGCGGCGCTATTATGAAGCGCGACGATATTCAAGTTGACAAGATTCAGCTCTCGCTCCAAAAAACGCTTACTATTTTTAAAGATCATCCGCCGGTTAAAAAAGCGGAGCTTGGCGATGCAGCGGCCCTTTGGGGGGCGCTATATCTTTTTCAAAATTTAAAAAAATGAAGGTAAAATATTTTCTTACAGCAGCAGTACTTTTTCTTTTGGGCGGGTTTTCATTTTTGGCAATCCCGAAGATTTTCACGAAAACACGGATAGCCGCGCCGCCTCGTCCCTATAATGAATCTATTGCCGTTGATTCTGCGAATCTTTTTCAAAACGATGATGATCTCTATTCGTATATAAAAAAATTCGGGCCGACAAAAACTGTACAACATCTTAACGAACTTGTGCCGCAATTCGGCGATTGTCACCAAACGGCGCATCAGGCGGGCCGCTTTGCGTATGAGATATATAACGAAAAAGCATTTCAACTCTGTAGCGCCGAATGTCATTCGGGATGTTATCACGGCGCCACCGAAGCCTATTTCAAAGAACATGGAACAGCAAACCTCACTCAAAGTTTAAACGTTATCTGCAATTCAGAACTCAATCCATTTTTTTCTCATCAATGTCTCCATGGTGTCGGGCATGGCCTTATGGCATGGACAAACTACGCCCTTCCGGACGCGCTCAAAAGTTGCGATCTTTTGACAAAAGGGTTTGATTCCTGTTGGACCGGCGTGTTTATGGAAAATATTGTCGGTGGGCTTGATGAAAAAGACGGCCACAAAACAAAATATTTAAATAATGATCCCCAGTATCCCTGTACCGATGTTGAAGACAAATATAAAGGATCTTGTTACTTTCTCCAAACATCCCGGATGATACAGCTCTTTGCGGGCGATTTCAAAAAAATTGGAAGCGAGTGCTCCAAAGTGCCCAAACTGTATCAAAGAACCTGTTTCGAAAGCATGGGGCGCGACGTGGGAGGCGTTTTCCGGGCGAATCCCTTGGGTGCCAAGGAGGCATGTACGTCAGCCCCCGCAGGCACAATGCGCATCGGCTGTCTTATCGGCGCGGCACAGGATACCTTCTGGGATCCTACGGGGCAAAAAGATGCTCTCAATTTCTGCCAGATGCTCACTGACAAGGCCGAGAAAAAAGCTTGTTATGATGTTATTTTTGACCGCGCGCCGCAGGTACTTACCTCGACGGATGATTTAAAAAAATTCTGCGCTAACGTAGAATCCGAGTATCGCGATCAATGCGCTTTGCGCCTTCCAAAATAATTTCATTGTTTGCCTCAGGCACTATTTCCACGGTGCTGGGCGGGTACATATATAACCACTCTGGATATAGCGTGTGGGTAGTTTTTTTCTGGATCGCATCAATCATTTTGTTCGCGGCATTTTTTTATAAAAGAGAAAAATACTTTGTATCTATTGCACCGCGCGATATTTTAATAGGTATCGGGCTTATCCTTGTATTCGCGCCCATATATTTTTTAGGACTCTCAAGTGTCCCGTATCAGATGAATACCGACGAGCTCACGATTACGTATTTCTCAAAACAACTTGCGCACAAAAATACAGACATTTTTTCTTTAAGCAGCTATTTTTATTTTCCAACGTTTATTTTTGCTTTGTGGGGCTGGCTCGCGCGCCTGCTTGGGGGTGTAACTGTCTATCATATTCGTATTCTCCACGCGCTCTCGGGCCTTTGTATCATTGCCGCCTCATATTTTTTCTTCAGGCTTTTTTGGGGGAGATTGCTCGCGATTTCAGGAGCCGTACTTGTGGGCTCAAACCACGCGCTTCTTGCGATCAGTCGAATGGCGATGCGCGACAATGTGGCGCTACTCATTGAAGTAGTTTCCCTTTCTTTGCTATTGCGCGGATTTCAGAAAAAATCTTTTTTTGAAACTTTTTTAGGTGGCGCGATGGCCGGCCTTGGCTTTTACAATTATTTTCCAGCACGGATTGTCATTTTCCTCTGGCTCCTTTTTCTTTTGTCTATGGCGATGTTTTTTCGCGGGAAGTATCCATTTGTAACTCTTTTTAAAAATGGAAGCGTCTCTTTTTTCGGCTTTCTCGTCGTTATAATTCCTCTTGGTATTGCCACGCTCAAGACTCCCGGGTTTGGCGCCGTGTATTCCCGTGAGCAGATTATGATTTTCTCGGAAGGCCAGAAACTTCAGAAATCTTGGAACAATAGTGGTACAATCATCGAAGCTTTTTACGATAATGTAAAAAAGGGTTTACTCGTTTTCAATGAAAATAGCCATGACCACGGGTACATATATCCAAATTATGGGCACGGGTTTGTCGATCCTATTTCCGGAATTTTATTGTGGATAGGCCTTGTATTCTTTCTTTTTAAATTAAAAAAACGCCCCGAAGAAATGCTCATTGTCGGGTCATTCCTTTTTCTCTATTTTTTTTATGCTTTGTTTCTTACAAAAAATCCAAATTATACCCGCTATCTTTTGCTCCTCCCCTTTGTTGCGGGGCTTATAATCGGGGGGCTCGAAAGAATGGGAAGTTTTTTAGAGAGTTTTGTGCCCTATTTTGGACGGACGCTCGTTGTACTTATTATTGTCGCAGGAGCGCTCTCTAATTTTCAGATCTTTTATGATTTTGTATCTGAAGGATTCGTGAAGGGAAATGACGTGGGAGGCACTGCTCGCTACATTGAAGAGAGATTTTTGCAAAAGCCATATACTTTTTATTTGGTTGCGGATAGCGTATATCCTTTTTATTCTTGGGGGGCGCCGCATCTATGGAAGACGTGGATGGAAGTTTCTCTCATGCGTGGCCAAAACGCTGAGGTCATTGATCCAGAAAGCGTTCTGACTTACTATCAGCGTCCGTTTACCATATTTATGAACCAGACGCTATGGGCGAGAAGGCGGGATCAATTCAAAGAGCTCTATCCGGCGTTCGAGATCCGTCCGATCAAACCCGACGGCAGCTTACTTGCCATAGAGGTTCCTTAGCAGATACACTATTACTATTCCTATGAAAAAAAATATTATTGTTATACTGCTAGTAGGGATTATCGTTGCTCTTCTTTTTTTTATTTTTAAAAAAGGCGGTGGACCTATCGTTGTTATGAATATGAAAGACGATGGTTTTGAACCAGTTAATATTACAATTAAACAGGGCGAGACCATGGAATTTCGCAACGATGGTAAAAATGAACACTGGCCCGCGTCCAATATCCATCCCACACACGAAATTTACACAGAATTCGATCCCAAGCGGCCGATTGCACCAGACGCGTCCTGGTCGTTTACCTTCGGGGAAGCAGGTAAATGGCGCTATCATGATCATCTCTATCCCGAAATAGGGGGCCTCATAAGCGTCGAGTAATGATCCAAAAAGTTTTTTTTAAAGCGAGTCTAGTTGGCATTCTTGTCGTGTTTCTTGTGCTTGGGTACTCGCTTGGCGTTATTATTCCGCCTCGCCCGCATGATATGCCAGTTCTTATTGAGCATGGGATGAGTGCTGATGGTATTGCTACACTACTCAAAGAACATGGCGTTATTCGCCTTGCGAGCGTTTTTAAGGCGATTGCCTATATTGGAGGACTTCAAAACAAACTTGGCGCGGGGCGATTTGTATTTGAGGAGCCGATGTCAATTTTTCAAGTGCTTGCGGTACTCATTCGAGGTAGGCAAGAAGTTACCATTGTCATCCCGGAAGGCTTTACGCTTGAGGATATCGCAATGGTGTTTGAAAAAAAAGGCCTCGGTGACGCAGGATCTTTCTTAAAAATTGCGCGCGGAGATTTTGCTAGTGTATATCCGCGAGGCCTTGAGGGTTTTTTATTTCCGGATACCTATCGATTTTTTGAGCTTGCTTCACCCAATGAAGTCATAAAGACACTTCTTGCAAATTTTAAGTCAAAGACACAATCTTTGAAAAATGATATCGCTCGAAGCGGCAAAGACGAATATGCATTAATAACTATGGCATCAATTCTCGAGAAAGAAGCCGCGATAAGTAAGGATCGGCAAATTATTTCGGGGATTTTATGGCGACGGCTGGAAGAGGGAATCCCGCTACAAGTTGACGCGACCCTTGCCTATACCACAGGTAAGAAAAGCCACGAGCTTACGGTGACTGATTTGAGTAACGAAAAAAATCTTTACAATACCTACGCGCATAAAGGCCTTCCACCCGGTCCTATATCAAACCCGGGGCTTGATGCGATTCGCGCGGCGCTCATTCCCGAAAAAACCACCTATTATTACTACCTTTCCGATTTAGCGGGTGCTATGCATTACGCGAAAACCTTTGAAGAGCATAAAAAAAATAAAGCAAAATATTTGCGATAAAACGGATATAGATGGTATGGTAAGATTTCATGCAGCGTAAAAAAGTATTTGTAGCGATGTCCGGAGGAGTGGATTCCTCCGTTGCGGCGGCACTTTTGCAAAAAGAAGGGTTCGATGTATTTGGTGTTTTTATGCAGGGGTGGACGAATCCAAACTTTGACTGCCAATGGGAGACTGATCGTAAAGACGCAGCGCGCGTGGCTGCGCATTTAGGCATTCCATTTCGCGTTCTTGATGTCTCACGTGACTATTATGAACACGTTGTCACGTATTTGATCGATGAGTACAAGGTTGGGCGTACGCCAAATCCGGATGTCATGTGCAACAAAAAAATTAAATTTGGCGTTTTTTACAATTGGGCGGTAGCACAAGGAGCCGATTTTATCGCAACGGGACACTACACAAAAAAAGAGGGATGGCGGCTTTTGAAAGCCAGAGATTCAAACAAAGACCAAACATATTTTTTATGGGCGCTTCCGCCTGAGATTATAGAAAAGTCACTTTTTCCGATCGGCAGCTATACTAAACCAGAGGTTCGCGCACTTGCGCGTGAATTCGGCCTCCCTACAGCCGAGAAAAAAGATTCGCAGGGAATTTGTTTTTTAGGCAAAGGCAGTATGCCCGAGTTTTTAAAAGAGTACATGGAGCCCACGCTGGGCGAGATAAAAACCGCCTCGGGTCGTAGGGTTGGAGAGCATGTGGGGGTTGAGTTTCTAACGATTGGCCAGCGCCACGGCGTCGGTGTTTTGGGCGGAGAGAAGCCGTATTATGTGGCCGAGAAAGATTTGAAAACTGCAGCCGTTATTGTGGCAGAAACCGAAAATGACCCAATTCTCTATCAAAAAGAGATTCTCTATAAAAATTCAAATTGGCTGGATTCCGTTTCTTTTCCGTTTGCATGTGAGGCGCGCATCCGGTATCGTGCGCCGTTGGCGCACTGTCGCGTCGAAGACGGGCGCGCTATTTTTGACGAATCCCAGCGCGCCGTCGCCCCCGGCCAATCAATTGTTTTTTACAAAGGTGATCAGCTTTTAGGCGGTGGAATTATCTCGTGAGAGCGCTCCACATTTGCTATACTAAAATATAATGACGTCCCTCGAAATTCGGCAGACATTTCTTAAATTTTTTGAAAAAAGCGGGCATGCCATTGTACCTTCAAGTTCGCTTGTTCCCGACGATCCCTCGGTACTTTTGACGACCGCAGGCATGCAGCAGTTTAAGCCGTACTATACGGGAGAAGCTGATCCGAAAAAATCAATTCATCCCGGGCTTGGTCGCGCGCTTGGGTCATTTTCGGCCGCATCAGCGCAGAAAAGTTTTCGAACTTCGGATATCGATATCGTGGGAGATGCTTCACATCTGACATTTTTTGAAATGCTCGGCAATTTTAGCTTTGGAGGATATTTTAAAAAAGAGGCGATTGAGTACGCGTATGATTTTATCCGGCATGAGATGAATCTAGAAATTTCATACGTAAGCATATTTAAAGGAAGTGATGGCGTTCCGCGAGACGATGAATCTCGCGCGCTGTGGCAGGCGCTTGGCGTTTCTGACATCCGCGAAGAAGGGATGGAGGACGTTTTTTGGGGGCCTACCGGCGCACAAGGTCCGTGCGGTCCCACGACGGAGATTTATTGCCGCAACGCCGATGGCGCGGACATAGAAGTATGGAATATCGTTTTTAACCAGTTCTTCTTTCCGGGATCGCGCGAAGAGTTGCTTTCAGGAATAGAGGGTAAAAAACTCGAGCCGCTTAAAACTCCCGGTGTTGATACAGGTATGGGGCTTGAGCGCCTTGCCATGATTTCTCAAAAAACAAAAAATATTTTTGAAACAGATCTTTTTAATCAGGTTATTGAACTTTTGCCGAAAGAACTCGACGAGCGCGCCAAGCGTATTATCGCCGATCATTTGAGGGGATCCGTATTTCTTCTTGGCGACGGGGTTCGGCCGTCAAACAAAGACGCGGGGTATATTCTAAGGCGCCTTTTGAGACGGATTTTAGCGTATGAACATCTCCATAAAATTCCCCATCACGTTTTTGATGCGATGATTCATGATATTGTTCATGAATACGGTGAGTTCTATAAAAAACTTTTGGAAGAAAATACAGCGATCCGTGAAGAATTTGCAAAAGAGCGCGAGCGTTTTGGAGAGACTCTTAAGAATGGAATAAAGGCGCTTCAAGAATCAATGCGAAAAGGAGTTATTGACGCGAAGGTCGCATTTGGACTGTATCAAAGCTTTGGCCTGCCGTTTGAAATTATCAAAGAGTTTGGAGGAAAAGCATCTGCGACCCTGAAAGAGCCTCAATTTCTTGAAGAATTTAAAAAGCATCAAGAAATTTCGCGGGTTGGGCAGGAGAAAAAATTCGGCGGACACGGGCTTCTCCTTGATACGGGGGAGCTTAAAGCGCGGGACACGGCGGAGCTTGAGAAAGTAACGCGCTTGCATAGCGCTACGCATCTTTTGCAGGCGGCTCTTCGCGCGGTGCTTGGGGATGAGGTTCATCAGATGGGATCAGATATTACTGTACTTCGAACACGTTTTGATTTTAGTTTCTCTCGCAAACTTAACGGGGAGGAAATTAAAAAAATTGAGGATTTCGTCAATGACGCAATCTCGCGTGATCTCGCGGTTATAAATGAAGAGATGGATTACGAGACGGCGATCAAGCTTGAGGCGCTCCATTTTTTCAAGGAGAAATACCCGCCACGCGTTTCCGTATATTCATTTGTAGATAAAAATGGGGAGGTCGTCTCGCGGGAATTTTGCGGAGGTCCTCATGTTACGCATACCCAAATGATCGGAACATTTACTATACTTAAAGAAGAAGCCACGAGCCATGGTATTCGGAGGATTCGTGCTAGAATAGTCCCATAATGTTATTCACGCCTACTCGCAAACAAAAAGGCATCGTTTTCGATATTGGCACGGCGTCAGTCAGTGCTACTCTTTTTGAGTTGCCTGATAAAAATCATAAGCCTCGGATTGTAAAAACATTTCGCCAGTTTCATAAAGTATCTCTTCAAAAAGACGCCCTGCATTTCAGCCGCTCGACAATCACTCAATTTTCCCATGTCATGAAAGAGGTAAGTGCATTTACGGAAGGATCGATGCCCACGTTTTATGTTATTGGGCTCGCGTCGATTTTTTACCTTGGTAAGACTGAACGGTTTCACCGCGGTGGGCGCAATAACGCGGCGCTTAAAGTGGTAGAACTCGAGGGCATTCTGGAAGAGGGAAAGAAGAAATTTCTAGAAGACCTTAAGCGAGAGGATATTGTTGTTTTCGAAAGCGTTATTATGAAAACGTTTCTCAACGGATATCCCGTAGAAAAACCGATTGGCCGTCTTGCCGATGAGATCGATCTTTGGATTCGTTTCTCTGCGACTTCACGCGACCTTCATGACAGGATTACGCAAACCATAGAGGGTTTTACCCGCACAGCAAAGATTCACTTTTCAACATTTCCGGTTTCCACGTGGAGTCTTATGCGACAGATGGTATCGGGTGGAAATTCAGCAATTGTGGTGGATATCGGAGGGGAACTTACCGAGGTAACATTTATTATGGATGGTATTATTACGGAAGTCTTGGCGCTTCCGTTCGGAGTTTTGAACATAGTGCTCCGTATTTCGGAACATGAACGTATAGATTTGGAAAACGCGTTCTCTCTTTTGAAAAACTATACGGGAGGCATGCTTGAAGATGAGATCAAAAATAAATTAAGCGTGTTGATCCGGAAAGAGATTAAACAATGGGAACAACTTTTTGAGCGCGTATGGCAGTACGCTCGACGAGAATCAATAGCAAGCACCCGGATGTTTTTTTTGGGCGGTGGCGCGTTTCTTGATGAAGTAAAAACAATCCTGACCCCGCCCCTTCTTCATCCGGATATTGCAAAAGAGTTGCATGTTTCTGTTGTGACGCCGGAGGCCTTTCGCGAGCGGTTTGAAGAGTTTTGCTGCCTTGAAGGACCGGGAGACTTTGGACTGGTTTCGCTCTTGTTAAGTATAGAGCACTAGCATGGCTTTAAAAAAAATAACCCAAAAAAATAATGTATTACCGGAACGAAAGATTATCTCCGACATTCGTCCTGGATTGGGGAAAATTTCTCGTCCATTTGAGCAGGTTGAGAAAAAAACGCTGCCAAAAGCTCGCACGCTCAATATTATTGACACGGAAGATATCTCTTTTTTAAAAAGTGACCAGAACGAGCCGTTGAGGATTAAGGAGAAAAGACCAAAAGGGCCGCGCGTTTTTATTGCAGTCATAATTATAGTCGGAGCGTGTATCGGCGCGTATGTTTATTGGACATCGAGTTTAACCCTCGCTATAACACGCAAGCGTACAAACTTTGATCTTGGTCCGGGTATCAAAATTACTCTTCCCGCAAAAGAATTTTCAACAATATTTGTAAAGCGCGGGGAAGGCGAGAGTCGCGACACAAAAAAATTTAGCCAAAAAGCGTCAGGCACCATTATTGTATACAATAATTATAATGCCGAATTTCAAACGTTGCTCGCAGGGACTCGCTTTTTGTCTCCGCAAGGTTTTATCTATCGGACTTCGGCTCCGATTATTGTGCCGGGAAAGCGGCTTGACCAACCGGGATCGATTGAAGTTATCGTAACGGCGGATCAGCCGGGCGAAAAATATAATATTGATGCGACTGATTTCAAAATTCCTGGGTTTTCAGGAACACCAAAATATGAAAAGTTTTTTGCGCGCGGGAAGGATCCGATGAAGGGTGGGGCCACGGGAGAGGGCAAAGTTGTCGGGAAAACTGAGGCAGACAAACTGCTTGCGGATCTCGAGCCCGTTATGCAGTCGGAGCTCAAAAAAAACTTTGAATCTTCGATTTCGGATGCGTACGTGACCTTTCCTTCGCAGTTTCAATATGTAACGACACTTCGTCTCACCGACCCACCCGTAGGTTCCCCCGGTGAAAAATTTTTCGGCGAGGTTCGCGGAGAAGCAAAGACGTTGGGCATTGATCGCGGTGTCTATTCAGATACTCTTGCTCGGACTCTTTTTAAGGACGATTATCGGCAAGGAGCGGTTACGTTATACAAGAGTTCAGCCATTACGTTTCGGGACATAAATTTTGATTGGCAGGCAAAAACCGTGACTATGGCTGTATCCGGTCGCGCTATTTTTGAATGGAATCTCAACAAAGAAGAGCTTAAAAGTAAGGTTCTTAAAGCAAAAAATGAGGAGGAGCTCAACTCAATTTTTGCCCAGTATCCTGCTGTTTTTAAGGTTGAAGCGGTCTTTACGCCGCGCTTTTTGAAACATATCCCTCGGGATCAGGGGCGAGTTGTTCTCAATGTTGATTAGCCCTCTGTTGACAGAGACAAATATTTTCGATATCATAAAGCCCATGTTTCTATGCCAGATGCGAAGACCCTGAAAGACGGGATTGTGCAGGAAGCCTTCAAGGGGGGACTCTTCCGGGTAAAGCTCGATGAAGGTGAGCGCGAAGTGCTTGCGTATCTTGCGGGGAAAATGCGTCTTCATTACATTAAAGTGCTGGTCGGTGACCGCGTGCGAGTTCAGTTTTCCCAATATGACTCAGAGCGTGGGCGCATTGTCCAGCGATTATAATCAGATCCCGAATGAAGGTAAGAGCTTCCGTAAAAAAAATTTGTAGCAACTGTAAAGTCGTCAAGCGTTCTCGACGCTTGCATATTATTTGCAAAAATCCAAAACATAAGCAGCGGCAAGGATAAGATATGGCGCGTATCGCGGGAGTAAATATTCCAGACAACAAAAAAATTGAGATTGCCCTTTCATATATATATGGGATTGGAAGGCCGCGCGCCAGGCTAATCTTGGAGCGCACAAAAGTGTCTGATTCAAAGCGCGCCAAAGAGCTCACGCCCGAAGAAGTGGCGCGCCTTCGCGCCGTTATTGAAAAAGAATATCCAGTGGAAGGCGCTTTGCGGAGGGAGATCATGGTCAATATTAAGCGGCTAAGGGACGCGGGTACCTATCGCGGTATGCGTCACGCGCGCGGTCTCCCGGCTCGAGGTCAGCGCACAAAGACCAATTCACGCACACGCCGCGGCAATGTCCGTAAAACAATGGGTTCGGGTAAGCGCAAAGTTGAGAAAAAATAACCTATGGGTAAAAAACGCGTAATCAAAAAAACAGCAGAGAGCGCTGGAGAGTCAAAGGATACTCCGGCGGCTAAAACTTCAAAGAAAAAACTTACGAACGGTATTATTCATGTTCTTTCAACGTATAACAATACGATGATAACGCTGACCAATGAGCGTGGCGATGTCATCTTTTCAACTTCTTCGGGTAAGAGCGGTTTTTCTGGATCCAAAAAAGGGACTCCGTATGCGGCATCCCGAGCCGCGGAAATTCTTGCCGATGAAGCACGCAACATGGGCCTTACCGATGTGAATATTCGCGTCAAAGGCGTCGGTTCCGGGCGTGAGTCGGCAATTCGTGTTTTTGGACATAAAGGCTTTGTCATCCATTCAATTAAAGATATGACTCCAATCGCGCATGGACATATCCGTCCGCCAAAACCCAGACGCGTATAATATATTTTTATGCAAAGTTCTAAATGTAAAATTTGCCGTAGGCAGGGAGAAAAACTTTTTTTGAAAGGGGAGCGTTGCTATTCTCCCAAATGCGCTGTTTTGCGAAAGCCCTACCCTCCAGGTGTCCATGGAAACAAAAAACGCCGTAGAGGCGGATCAGAATTTGCGGCGCAACTTCATGAAAAGCAAAAAGTGCGTTTTTTGTATGGAGTTTCCGAGCGACAGTTTCGAAATTATGTTGAGCGCGCGCAGGGCGGGCATTCGGGCGATGTTGTCCAAAAACTCGTTCAGTCGCTTGAACAACGGCTTGACAATGTGGTCTTCCGGCTTGGGTTTGCCGTTTCACGCTCTATTGCTCGGCAGCTCGTGGGCCATGGACACATTGCTGTTGATGGACGGAAGGTTTTTGTGCCCTCCTACCGCGTTCGTCCCGGTCAGAAAATTTCAATTACTCCCGGATCTGAATCAAAGGGTGTTTTTCAAAATCTTGACATTACGCTTAAAAAACATATGCCGCCTGACTGGCTTTCGCTCGTACCCGAGAGCAAGGAGGGCACTGTAGCATCTTTACCAAAAGTCGAAGATGTGGTACGTATATATAATATAAAATCGATTATTGAGTATTACTCACGATAATCGTCTCATTTTTATTTTTTTATGAATTATTCAATTCTTCTTCCCGCGTATCCTTACATTGAAGAAGAGGACGAGGCATCAGCCCGCATCGTCATCGAGGGTCTTCATCCTGGATATGGGGTAACTATTGGCAATGCCCTCCGGCGAGTGCTTTTTTCGTCTTTACCCGGGGCGGCCGTGACTCGGGTAAAAATCGAAGGCGCCTCACACGAGTTCTCGACGCTCCCGGGCGTTCTCGAGGACGTTCTCGCAATTTTATTGAACATTAAACAGCTTCGATTTCGCGTTCATACAGAAGGGCCTACGACTATTTCTTTTGAAGCAAAGGGTGAAACTGAAGTTACCGCGAAAAACATTAAAACGCCGTCCGATGTTGAAATTGTCAACAAAGATCAACATATAGCGACTCTTACAAAAAAAGACGCAAAACTTTTAATTGAGCTTACCGTCGAGCGCGGAGTGGGATACCGCGCCAAAGAAACACTTGAGACCGAGCGTATAGAAGCGGGTATAATCGTACTCGACGCTATTTTTACTCCAGTGCGTAAAATCAGTTATCACGTTGAAAATATGCGCGTTGGCACGGAAACTGATTACAATCGTTTGATTTTTTATATTGATACAGACGGGACCATTGCGCCGCGGGAAGCATTTTTGAAGGGACTCGAAATCTTGATGGGGCAGCTCTCAGAGCTCAAGATGTTTCGTCAGAAAGGGGAAGAGCCAATTCGCGTAGAAGACACAGAAGAAGCTGTACTTGAGCCAGCGGATTCGGCACTCTCCCAGACTCCGCTCGAAGATGTAAAATTTTCGCGCCACACTCTAAACGCGCTCTTAAAAAATGATATTCGAACCATCGGTCAGCTTTCCAAAAAAACAGAGAAAGACCTTCGATTAATTGACGGGATTGGAGACAAGGCAGTTGATGAAATTGCGAAGGAACTTACTAATTACAACTTCTCACTTGAGAGAGAATAACTATGAGGCATCGCCGCCGCGGTAGAATTTTGAAACGGGAAAAAGCCGGGCGCAAGGCATTACTTCGCGCGCTTATGCGCGGGATTGTTTTTTCTAAATCGATTGTTACAACCGAAGCGCGGGCAAAAGAAGTGCGCCCGCATCTTGAGCGCCTTATTACCAAAGAACGCCGCGGAACACTCGCCGCTCATCGCGAAGTCGTCACCATGCTTGGCAAAGACGCGGCAATACGAATGAAAAAAAATATCGTTCCCGCGCTTGGAGAACGTACCAGCGGGTATTTGCGTATTACCAAGATTGGACAGCGCAGTAGCGACGCTTCACGGATGGTGCACATTAGCCTTGTGGAATAATATGGAACCTATCGTATTAGATGCCAAAGGAAAATCATTGGGGCGCATTGCTTCAGAAGCGGCGTTATATCTTCGCGGCAAAAAAAGCCCTGCGTATGAGCGGTATATAGCGCCCAAGCAGAAAGTAATTATTAAAAACGCCGCGGCTGTGCGGGTTACCGGTAAGAAGATGAAAATGGAAGCACGCGAGCGCTACTCAGGATATCCAAGCGGGCTCAAAAAAATTCCATATGAGCGTGTTTTCAAAAAAGATCCCGCTGAATTTATCCGCCAAGCTGTCTCAGGCATGATCCCTCGAAATCGTCTCAAGAAAAATATATTAAAAAATCTCACCATTCATGCCTAAAAAAGATTCACATTATTTTGAAGCGGTTGGGAGAAGGAAGACATCCGTTGCGCGAGTTCGTATTACACCCGGTGGAGATGGTATGGTCGTAAATACCAAATCCTATAAGGAGTATTTCCCGACGCTTGATATGCAAAAAATCGCCGAGGATGCTTTTCGAAAGACCCGTCCCGAGACGCGCTTTTCGGTAAGTGCAAAAGTCAATGGCGGGGGTATTCATTCGCAATCGGAAGCGTTGCGTCACGGTATCAGCCGCGCTCTTATCATTTTTGATCCCGAACTTCGCAAAAAACTCAAAAAAGCCGGTTTTTTGAAACGCGACCCGCGCGTCAAAGAACGCCGCAAATTCGGCCTCAAAAAAGCCCGCCGCGCTCCACAATGGGCCAAACGATAATCTGACAGCAATAAAAAACCGCCACGATTCTTATCTTGGCGGGATGTTGGAGATGAATTGCTAGGCTCTACGTTTCCTTCTTTTCTCTTCTACTATTTCTTCTAATTCTTCCAGTGTGATGTACTTGCCGCGACTAAATTCGGTTCTGCTTTTTTGAATGGCTTTCATCGTTTTTGCAGAAAGCTTAGTAGGAGAGATGGGCACTTTTGTCGTTCGCTCTTTCCAGTACCGTAGCTCTTTTTTACTCATCGGGCGCTGAATTTCATATCGAATTGCTGCCTTGTCAAGCGCCTTAACTTGTTTAGAAGACACAATACAATAGATGCCTACGGTTCCTACCGATGCGATGGGTCCAGCGCCAACAAGTACACGCACACCGCGCAATTCCTCTTGTGAGTTTGGAAAGAACACGTAGTTACGATTTCTTTGGGAGACAAACCTTCTAGGATATGCTTGTGGCATATAGTTTTCCTCCATTTATTAGCATAGCATTTTATTGCAAGCCGGTAAAACTCCGCAGTAAGGCAATTAGCACTCTTGACATGGGAGTGCTAATTGGTATACTTGACGTATGATCGGAGAGCGAGAACAAAATATCCTTGAAATATTGGTCAGGGAGTATATTAAAACGGCCGAGCCCGTATCAAGTGAAAAAATTGCGCATCGGATGAAGAATACTTTAAGTGCGGCATCAATCAGAAATATTTTTACCGATCTGACAGACGAAGGATACATCGAACAGCCGCATACTTCCGGCGGACGAGTCCCGCAGACGCGCGGCTACCGATTTTTTGTTGACCGTGTTCTTTCGGGCGAGGCGCGTTCATCTCTTCTACCTCACGCGATCGAACGCCTTCTTTTTGTAGAAGACGCGGTGAGCCTTCGGGCGCTTCAGGAAAAAATCGCAGAGCACTTCCATCTTTTGTCGTACTCGACGGGCTCCCGCCCAATCGGTTTTGATAAAATCTTTCAAGAACCGGAATTTTTCAGCAAGCCGTATATGCAGGAATTTGGGACATTTCTTGATACGTTTGAACGATTTGAAAAGACATACTCAAGCCAGATTACCGCCGATTCTTTCGATGTTGTTATCGGGGAAGAAAACCAAATTCAGCCGCTCCATCATATTAGCGTTGTTGTTACCAAAACATCCGATGGCGATATGTTTTGTATCGCGGGTCCTATACGGATGCATTATGACCAATTAATTTCTCTTATGCGGGTATGGAAGAAAAAAGACCCAAGGACGACCAAGAAGAAGAAATAGAGCTGGTGGATGGCGATAATGAGATTGCGGCGAAGATCGCGAGGCTCAAAAAAGATCTTGCGGTATGCAGAGATGAGAAGGATGAGTATTTGAAAGGTTGGCAGCGAGCGAAAGCAGATTTTATCAACGGCCAGCGCCAGTATGAACGCGAGGATGCCGAGCGGGCGCGCTTTCTCAAGAAACTTGCCGTCAAGGATCTTCTCGATATTATCGATAATTTTGAAAAGGCATTTCTGCTTGAGGTGCCGCATATACCTTGGGCGGAAGGAATCCGGAGAATGTACGATAAATGTCTCAAGCTTCTCGACGAGTACGGTATTACGGCCATGGAATCTATAGGAAAAACATTTAATCCCCAATATCATGAAGCGATTGAAACAAGAGAAACAGAAGATCCAAATGAGGACGGCGTAGTAGTAGAAGAATTTCAGAAAGGCTATCAAATGCAGGACGAGGTTATCCGACCTTCACGAGTAAAAGTCGCAAAATTGAAAGATAAATAAATTACTATAAAACAATATGGCAAAAATATTAGGAATAGACTTAGGAACAACAAACTCAGCAATGGCTATTGTTGAAGGAGGAACGCCGCGCATTATTGAAAACAAAGAAGGCAATCGGACAATGCCTTCGATTGTGGCTATCTCAAAAATCGGGGAACGCTTGGTAGGACTTTTGGCAAAGCGTCAGGCCGTTACCAATCCCAAGGGAACTGTTTTTTCCGCAAAACGGCTTATCGGACGGAAATTCAGTGATGCCGTGATAACGCGGGACAAAACATTACTTCCGTATGATATTCGCTCATCTTCCAATGGGGGCGTTGAGGTTCATTTGGGCGACGGCTGGAAACGGCCCGAGGAGATCTCGGCCATGATTCTCCAAAAGCTAAAAGCTGATGCGGAAGAAAAGCTCGGAGAACCAATAAAGGAAGCTATTATTACTGTTCCCGCGTATTTCGATGATTCTCAACGAAAAGCGACGAAAGATGCCGGCGAGATCGCAGGGTTTACCGTGCGTCGAATTTTAAACGAGCCGACTGCTGCAGCGCTTGCGTACGGTTTAAATACAAAGAAAGATGAAAAAATTGTCGTCTATGATTTTGGTGGGGGTACCTTTGATGTTTCTGTATTGGAAATTGCCGAGGATACGATTGAAGTGAGGGCGACTGGAGGCGATACGCATTTGGGCGGAGACGATTTTGACCAGAAAATCATCGAATGGATCGTTGCGGAATTTAAAAAACAGAGTGGGGTTGATGTCTCTAGAGACACGATGGCGCTTCAGCGCCTCAAGGAATCTGCCGAAAAGGCGAAGCATGAGCTTTCAAGCACAGTTGAACATGAGATCAATATTCCATTTATTACCTCAGACGCGTCAGGTCCGCAGCATCTTTTGATGAAGTTAACTCGCGCGAAACTTGAAGAGCTCGTGGGACCCTATGTTGAGAAATCGATTGAGATTACAAAACAAGTCGTCAAAGACGCGGGATTTGCGCTTACCAATATCAACGAAGTAATTCTTGTAGGAGGCCAGACGCGGATGCCCGCAATCGTCGAGGCTGTTAAAAATATTTTTGGCAAAGACCCAAATCGTTCCATCAACCCCGATGAAGTTGTGGCACTCGGAGCTGCGGTGCAAGCGGGGATATTGCAGGGAGACGTAAAAGATATCCTTCTTCTCGACGTAACGCCTCTCTCACTCGGACTCGAGACGATGGGAGGGGTTTTTACGCGACTTATCGAAAAAAATACGACCATTCCCACGGCAAAAACGCAAACTTTCTCGACGGCAGCCGATCAGCAAACTTCCGTTGAAATTCATATTTTACAGGGAGAGCGAGAGATGGCGGAACACAATAAATCGTTGGGCCGTTTTATGCTCGATGGTATTCCGCCGGCATCTCGCGGTACGCCGCAAATTGAGGTAACGTTTGACATTGATGTCAACGGCATTCTCTCAGTAAAAGCAAAAGATAAAGCAACGAGCAAGGAACAGTCAGTTCGGATCGAAGCCTCCAGTGGTTTGAGTAAAGACGAGATTGAGCGGATGAAACAAGATGCTACGGCGTATGCTGCGGAGGACCAAAAGAAAAAAGAGCTTGCCGAGAGCAAAAATATCGCCGATACCCTAATCTATACGGCTGAAAAAGGTCTTCGTGAAGCTGGTGATAAAATTCCCAAAGACGTGGCTGACGATATCCAAAAGAAAAAAGAGGAGCTCACCGAAGCATTGAAAGGGGACTTGGTTGAGACTATTAAACAGAAAACACAGGCTTTTGCTGCTGCCAGCCAGAAAATCGGGGAAATCTTGTACCAAAAACAAGCGGCTCCAGAGAATACACAGCCTCGCGAAGTTGAGCACGAGGACGTAAAGGGCGATAATGAAACGAATGAGCCCGGAAAATAAGGAACTCGTTCTTGTCTTTTTTATCATCCCTACCTCGTTACTTTTTTGGCTTTCACTTTCAGTCTATTTCCTACTTCCAGAGTGGCAGTTCACGGCGGTTTTCTGGAGTAGCGTGATTGCCGTATTGCTCCAGTTGACGGTTTTAGCGCTTGCGATTCTTCTCATTGAGCGCTCGTGGGTTTTTGTAATCGCGTGGGCAATTTCTTCGTTTACGGTATTTTTTTGGTACCAAGATTTCTCGTTACTCGTGGCCTCTCTTCTTCTTTTTTTCTTTGGTGTCGTCGGTTATTTCCGGGCGCGGAGAGAAATGCAACTGGTTATCAAGGCAGGAATCACAAGACCACTTCGTAAGGCTATACCGCTTACCACGACGTTTTTGGCGGTTCTTGTAGCCATGGCTTCGTATGTGACAGTCCCCAACACATCACCGGATTTCAAAAAAATTGTGCCGGAGAGTCTTTTTATCCGTTTGATTGGGTGGGGAGAGCCTGCTATTACAAAGATTATGCCGGGGTTTCAAAAAGATATTTCGCTTGCAGAATATATTGTGCGCGTAGCGGCAGCCGATCTCAAAAAAAGTCCGGAATCTTTTAGCCCGGTGGAGCGGTCGCTTCTTATCGAACAGGGAGTGGCAAGTCTTGGTAAAAAAACTGGTGTTGCCATTCAATCAAACGATTCCGTTTCTTATATTTTTTATCAAATTGGCATTCGTATGATTGAAAATCAACTGGTTTCGTATAAGAATCTTTTTCCTGTTGCCTTTGCTGTAGGTCTTTTCGTACTGCTCCGTTTCATCGCGTTTTTCATAAACTGGCTTGTCGTTTTTTGCGCATTTCTTATTCTCCAATTGCTTCTTCGGTATAAAGTTGTAGAATTGAGAACAATAACTGTTGAGCTCGGAACCCACTCTCTTACATGAAAAACTATTATGAAATTCTAGGCGTGGTGCGAAGTGCCTCCAAGGAGGAGATTAAAAAGGCCTACCGCAAGTTGGCGCACCAGTTTCATCCCGATAAAACTGGAGGGGATGAAAAAAAATTCAAAGAGGTCAATGAAGCCTACCAGGTACTATCTAATGATCAAAAACGCGCGCAGTATGATCAATTTGGGCGCGTTGCTGATGGTAGTCCCGGAGGAGCGCCTAGTGGCTGGGATTTTGGGTCTTTTCGCGGATTTGAAGATGTTGATATGGGAGACATTTTTGAGTCTTTTTTCGGCGGCGCTGGGGGAGGGACAAGTACAAAAAGGCGTGGGCGTGATATTTCGATTGATATCGATATTCCATTTGCCGAATCGGTATTTGGAGCCGAGCGGCGCGTGCTTATACGAAAGCGCGTTTTATGCGAAACGTGCAAAGGATCCGGACGCGCGAAAGAATCAAGCGAGACCACGTGTAGCAAATGCCACGGCGCTGGGACTATTCGCGACACGCGGCGCTCGTTTTTTGGAAATTTTACGCAAGTCATTGAATGCCAAACGTGCCATGGTGAAGGGAAAATCCCGGAAAAAAAGTGTGCTTCGTGTCATAGTGAGGGAGTAGTCGCGCGCGGTGAAGAAATTCGAATTATGATTCCTCCCGGTATTGAAAACGGTGAGGTCGTGCGAATTCCGCATAAAGGTGAGGCGCAACGAAATGGGGAGGCTGGGGACTTGTATGTCAAAGTCCGAGTCTTAGCCCACCCAGTGTTCAAACGTTCACGCAATGATTTACTCATGCAACTCAATACGCCTCTTTCGGAAGCGTTGCTCGGTGGTTCTCACGTTATCTCGACTCTTGACGGCTCTCTCAAATTGAAAATTCCGCAAGGAGTTGTTGACGGCGAGATTCTTAAAGTGGGTGGAAAGGGAGTTCTCCGCGAAAACGGATCTCGAGGAGATCTCTTGATCGAAGTGAAAATCAAGATGCCAAAAAAATTGACTCCTCGGCTTAAGACGCTTGCCGAAGAGCTCGGACGAGAAGGATTGTAGAAGATGCCGCTCCTTGCCTCATTTGAAGCCGTACTGCGAAATCCGGCGTGGGATGCGCTCCTCGTTTTATTTTTTTGCTGGCGGGGCTTATCGGCGGAATGATGGGAAACGGCAAGACAAAACTTCTTTCTTTTATGCTTGCCACATATCTTTCCCTCTTTTTAAGTCCGCTGTTCTTCAAGCTTTTTGACGAATATAAGATTGACTACCATATATACCGTAACCTTTCTTTCTACGCTGGGCTTATGCTTGTCCTTTTTTTGTTTTTTGATCGCGTGATATTGCGTGCCGAGCGCGCCTCATACAAATGGTGGCAATCGTTTATCGCGAGTTTTCTCGCGATCGGACTTTTTATGGCAGGTACATTGAACTTACTTTCATTCCGTGGTATAGTAAAGTTCTCGCCGCTCACATTAGCCTTTTTTAGCGGCAACAACGCGTTTCTTTTTTGGATGGTCATGCCCCTCATAGGCCTTTTTCTGATATCGCGCTCACGATAAATTGTTTCCCAACTCCGCCCGTAGCTCAGTCGGTAGAGCAGCTCCCTTTTAAGGAGATGGTCGCAGGTTCGATTCCTGCCGGGCGGAGTTGGGATGGAATTCGACAAACTTCACATACCTATGGTAATGTATTTTCGAAAGTTCATCGTCATTGGGAGGAGGGGGATATGAATCGTTCGGCATTGAGGTATACCTATGAGCTACGCGATGAGGCTGTAGAGGAAATAATCAATAGCTTGTTCGAGTCCGCGATCATACTGCCTAGTCAGCTTGCGGATATGAATAAGACTCTATTCCGGACTGGCGAAGAAGCGCTCATGCTTGCGGTTCTAGAAAATGGTATCAAGGACTATTTGGGTAAGAACGCTCAAGGTCTTCATGATTACCAGGACTCCAGGTGTCGTCGTCGTTTAGAAAAGAAAGCTGAAAGTTGGATATTTTCTAATGAATCAGAATTGCTGTTTTCTTTTCTGAATATATGCGACAAATTGCGGATTAACGCTGACTATTTGCGTTCCGGACTTCTAAAGAAAAAAATAAATAGAGGCAGAACCAATGTTTTTTCGAAGCTTCCATCCGCCTTTTTCTTAGCTGAAAAAGAAGAAGCCAATGAGTAATATTCGTAGCACTCGGGTTCGGCGGACCTTAAGCGCCTTGGATGACTTTCTTCCATCTCAGTGTGATGATTTTCGCCGAACGAGCCGCGTAAACATCAGGCCCGAGAAAAAACTTATGTTAGCTCTGCTCGAAGGTACCATTAAGATCTACCAAGAATACAAGAGTATCCCCAGCGTCAAAAGGCGTACAATTTGGCACGAGGCATGGCAGTGGTTCGAGAGCGTTGATAGAACGTGGCCGTACTCATTCGAAAATGTTTGCGACGCGCTTGGGATTGATGCTGGCTACCTGCGAAAAGGACTGGGTATCACATCTGGCGCCGCTTTTGCGGAAAAACAATGAAACAGAAGAAAACAAAGTCGGAACGAACCTCCCCTCAGGGAGGTTTTTTTATTTTGTTAAGACAGAAAAACTAATCAATTGAATAAAAAAAGCCCATCGCTGGTTTGCGAGGGGCGTGAAGTTGTGTAACTAATTTGGTTCGAAGAGATTACCAGCGGCCCAGTTGCTAGTTTCGTAGACAGACCGTTCATGCCCACCACTGACAGATGAATAGCATCCTTGGGCTAAATTGCCATTTCCGCCGGTGATAGAAGATGCGCAGCCACTGGCGATATTTTGATAGCCACCAATAACTGAGCTTGCTGGACCGCTGACTGTGTTCCAGGCACCAGAAACCAGTCCACCAAAACTCGAATATGAGTGGTTACTCCCCACAACAATATTATGAGAACCCGTTCGAACACTATGATTATTTAGGTCCTCGTTGTAGCCAATTACCAAATTACCTAAACCATTCAGTACTCCATCCGTAGCACCACTCCCGTTTCGAATGTTTACGTTACATTCTTCGAAGTATACTTCGTTGCCAATTTGCGAAGCACAGGGTATCGGGTTGATACCCGGGTCACCTTTTGGTCCTTGAAGCCCGAGAGCAACGGGGTCGAGTTGTAGTTCGTTTTTCGAGCATACATTTCGAATACGGATTGTTTCGGTACCGCGCGAAGATGTGCAAAGGACAAGAGCATGTGAACTGGTGGCGATGATGAAAAGAGCAAGTGCGGCGACAAGCGTGCGGGTCATTCTGTTTGTCCTCCTGTCGTAGGTTTTCTATCCAGGACTCTAACACGTATTACGGTTTTTGTCGAAAAAAAAGACCGTGGTCCGGTCTTTAGTGAAGTGGATGATAGGGGCCGTTGAGAACTCCCATAATACTGACTAGGCGGGGCTTGTCCTCTCCCGCAGATTCGGCTACATAATATAATATATAAAAGTTCTCAACCGCGATATACCGCACTCCCGGATTATTTTCGAGATCCCGTGTCTCACGCATAAATGGGTCACTCGCGATATCAAGGATCGTACGACTCACTTGATCTACTTGTCTTTTACAGCATATGGATTGGAGTTCTTTGTCTGCACTCAACGTAATGTCGAGCTTTGTCATTCCTCCCTCCACGTCTTATTTATTTCTACACCGTAAAAAAAGAATGTAAAGATGTTTTTATTTTCTGTTTTTAAAGGCATTTTTTAAGGTTTGCGGGTCAGCGTACTCCATCTCAGTCCCCGTGGAGATGCCTCTTCCGAGACGCGACAAGGTTATTTTCTTCTCCTTCGTGAAAGGCTCAAGCACCCGCTCTATGTAGAGTGCCGTCGAATCACCCTCTGTCGTTGCCGATGTCGCGAGTACAATCTCTATGGAATTTTTTTTCTTAAGTCGCCTTTCAAGGCGTTCATAGAGAGTTCGAATTCGTTCGGTAACACGTGTTTTTTCGTTAAGAAGCGAGATAGTGCCGCCAAGTACATGATACGCGCCCTCCCAAATGCCGCTCTTGGCAATTGTTTCGAGATCCTGATCTTTTTCGACCACTAAAATGGCGGTGAGCGATTCGACACTACACGCGGCGCATATTTCTTCGCCATTTTTTTTCGTAATACTTCGGAAACACTCGCTACAGCGACCGACGTGTTTTTCAAGATCCTTAAGCGCGTTTCCAAAGCCCTCGATTGTCCTTTTATCCTCATCGAGCAACGTATAGGCAAAGCGAGACGCTTGGCGCGGGCCAATGCCCGGGAGCCGCATGAAGTATTCTATGATTTTTTGTATTGGATCGGGGTGCATGTTATATAAAGGTTTCATCAAGCGAGGAAAAACTAACTTTCTCGGCGTTGAAATAGAGCTCTGTTCGTCCGGTAGGCCCGTTGCGGTGTTTTTCTACTAAAATCTCCGCGATATTCGGACGATTTGAATCTCGTTTTACTTTATCTTCCCGATAAATAAACATGACCACGTCAGCGTCCTGCTCAATAGATCCGGATTCTCGAAGATCCGACAGCCTTGGAATGGGAGGATGACGTTGCTCAACCGCGCGCGAAAGCTGCGAAAGCGCAAGCACGGGCACATCAAGCTCGCGTGCTAGTTGCTTGAGCGAGCGCGAGATCTCAGTGATTTGCTGGACCATACTGTCAGAAATCTGTCGGGGCTGCATGAGCTGCAGATAATCGACGACAATAAGACCGAGCGGGACTTCAGCTTGTAGCCGTCGCGCCATCGCACGCATCTGAAGAACCGAGCTCGTAGCTGCGTCATCAATATAGATTGGGGCCTCGGCAAGGCGCGAAAGCGCGTCGTTGATTCTCTGGAAATCATTTGAGGTTTCCGAGAGGTTTCCCGTGCGGAGTTTCCAGAGATCCACATGGGCTTCTGCCGCGATGAAACGATCAACGAGTTGCTGGGTTGACATTTCAAGCGAAAAAATAGCAACCGGAATTTTGTGATTGACGGCGGCGTTGCGCACGATATCAAGCGCCAACGCGGTTTTCCCGAGCGATGGACGCGCGGCAAGCACGACGAGGTCTGATTTTTGAAGTCCCGATAAAATATTATCTAGTTTTTCAAATCCGGTCGGCACACCGCGGAGCGTTCCTTTGCCTTTGTGAAGCATGTCGATTCGTTCCCATGCTTCCGTGAGCGCGTCGCGAACAGGCGCGAAGCGTTGACGAAGGGAATGCTGGGAAATTGAAAATATTTTTCGTTCCGCTTCGTCGAGCAAGAGTTCAATATCTTCTCCTTCCTGATAACCAAGATCGCCAATGTGGTGCGCGGATGTAATAAGATCCCTCAACACCCGCTTTTTTTTCACGATTTCAGCGTAGTGAGTGATACTTCCAGCGCTCGCGACTGAATTGACGAGGGTTGCGAGATAGCTCGCGTTGCCTGCGCGTTCAAGAAGTCCGCGCTCGGTGAGATGTCCTTGAACAGCAAGAATATCAAGCGGAGCGCTTTTATCGAATAGATTCATCATAGTCGTCCAAATGATGCCGTGTTCATTGTGATAAAAATCATCCGGCAGCAAAATATCGACCACGCGCGTAATCGCGTTTCGGTCGATCATCACTGATCCCAAGACGGCCATTTCTGCTTCTTTGGAATGAGGAGGAATTTTTAGCGGATCGGGCATAGTACTATGCTACCCGAACGTGCAAAGGTGTAGCAACCAATTTTTGTTTAGAAAAGCTTTATATCTTGTGTACGAACGGTCCGGACGGGGTATCCTCAATGGTATAACCCTCCTTTACAATTTTTTGGCGGATGCGATCAGCCTTCTGCCATTTTTTTCCCTTGCGATACCGTTCTCGTTCCTGAACTAGGATTGTTATTGTATTAGGAATTACTCGATTTCGGATTTTCTCTGATTCTTTTTTGAAACCAAGTCCAAACGCATGGTCTATAGAGAGAACCGCGTGTTGCGAAATGTTTTCGTGGTATTTCCAAAGAGAAGAGAGTGCTTTTGGCGCATTCAAATCGTCCGAGAGTTCTTTGAGGACGACCTTTTTCAATATCGAGTCTTTTGCGCCTTTTTGCTTTTTTAAATTTTTATACGAAGCCAAGAGTTTAAGCCGCGAATTACGAGCCCCTCGCAGCGCTTCCCAGCTAAATGATAGGGGTTTACGATAATGTGTTCCGAGCGTGAGATATCGAAAATCAAGAGGATCAAAAGCGTGTTCCCGGAGCATCTCAAGCGTCAGGTTTGTTTCGGGCGAGGATTTTGCCATTTTACTTCCCTTGATCGTAAGAAACGCGCCGTGCATCCAAAAACGGGAAAATATTTTACCAGTTACGGCTTCTGATTGCGCGATTTCATTGGGATGGTGAATTTGTATGTGGTCGGTACCTCCCGCGTGGATATCGAGCGTCGGGCCGAGATATTTCATGCTCATCGCGGAACACTCGATATGCCACCCCGGAAAGCCGATGCCCCACGGAGAGGACCATTCCATTTGTTTTTTCTCGCTAGCAGGAGAGAATTTCCAGAGCGCAAAATCCATCGCATGACGTTTTTTTCGTATCTCTACTCGAGAGCCCTCGCGTGTGCTCGCGGCAGCTCGCCCAGCGAGTGCCCCATAATTTTTCACTTTTGAAGTATCAAAGTATAAACCGTCTCCTGTTGTGTATACATATCCTTTTGACTCCAATTTTTTAATAAGTGCAATCTGTTCGACGATGTGATCGGTGGCGCGGACATATTTTTGAGGGGGGAGGATATTGAGCGCCCGTGAGTCGCTTTTAAATTCGTTTTCGAATTGTCTCGCAATGTCCCAAGCATTTTTATGGATACGGCGCGCTTCATTTTCGATTTTATCCTTTCCCGTGTCATCATCAGACGTTAAGTGCCCGACATCAGTGACGTTTGTAATGTGATGTACGCGGTATCCGTTGAGCAGTAGGGTCCGTTTGAGAATATCTTCAAAAATATAGGTACGATAATTTCCGATATGTTGCGAACGATATACGGTCGGCCCGCAGGTATAGAGCTTGACAGAACGGAATTTGGGAACATTAAATTTCTCTTTCTTTCTTGAAAGAGTGTTGAACAACACTAGAGCCATTTCTTTTGTTTGAAAATGTTATAGATGATCAATGAGAGCCCAATCATACTGCTCGTTACAATCCAGAAAGCATTAGGGTTATTTTTGAGCGGGACGCCGGGAATATCCATAGAAAAAATAAACGCAATCAGCGAGATTGGCATGACGACAAGAGTAAAAACGGTGAGCGTTTTAATAATTTCATTGGTATTTGAGGCGATAAGTGAAGTAATGGTTTCATAAAGCGTGTCCAGCGTTTCCCTCAAATTTTCAACCGAGTTCCAGATCTGTATGTAGGCGCCCTTAATATCGCTGAAATAAGGTTTCATGTCTTGACCAAAAAACTGTTTGCCGTGCTCTTCAAGCGAATCGAGTACGGTTTGTTGCGGTTTCAACGCTTTCTGAAAATTGAGGATGTCTCTGCGCAAGAGGGCAATTTCACGTAGCACCCGCCCGTCTCCATTAAACACGCGTTCCTCGATATTTTTGATTTTGGATTCTATGAAGTCGAGATCTTTGCGTGAAACCGCGAAGAGCTGGCTGATGATGTTGTAGAGCAGGTGGCCGCTTGAGGAGCCAAACGTCCGTTCCCGAATTGCTTCATGTTCGGCGAGAAGTTTTTGATAATCATCGAGCTGCGGGATTGGTTCGTAGTGGACGGTTACAAGTGTGTAGGGAAAAATTAAAAAATCAATTTCGCGGCTTTGACTCGAGCTTGCTTTTGGTTCAAATACGGGAAAGTGAAGGACAAGATAGAGATGCTCTTCATAGCGCTCTAGTTTGGGACGGTAGGTGGTAATCTGCATTTCACGGGCGGCAAGCGGATGGATCATATGTTTGAGCGAAAGCATCTTGATTTCAGCTTCCGTGGGATTTTCGACATCCACCCATGTCACGTGCCGCGAGGCAACTTTTTCCATATACCGTAATCATACCACGACTTCTTGCTTCAGATAAAATTATTTGAGATACTAGTATTCGTACATGGCGAGAGGAAAATCTATCTTTGTTATAGTGCTTGCGTTCGTTATCGTTGGCGCTTCTTTTAGTTTTGGGGCCTTGTATGGGTATCAGACGCGTCCCGAAGTGGCTCACATTCTAGGCGTGCTCAACAAAAACGCGCCAGAGGCCGATTCTGTCGATTTCGAGCCATTCTGGAAGGCCTGGAGGCTTATGGAGGCCAAGCATGTGGGGGACGAGCCCGTGAACCGGCAGGCCCTCGTATGGGGAGCTATCGAGGGAATGGTGAAAAGCTTTGGTGATCCCTACTCAACATTTTTTCCACCCGCTGATCTGCAGGATTTTCAAAGCGAGATAAAAGGTGAATTTTCTGGCATCGGAGCCGAGATCGGTGTCCGTAAGGAAATTCTAACGGTAATTGCCCCGATTAAAGGTTCGCCCGCGGAGAAAGCCGGGCTCAAAGCGGGGGATAAAATTTTAAAAATAGATGATACATTTACAAACGATCTTTCTTTGGATGAGGCGGTGCATAAAATCCGGGGAGAACGCGGCACGAAAGTTACATTGACTATTCTTCGCGTCAATGAAGACAAGCCGCGGGTTGTGGAGGTGATGCGTGATGTTATTAAAGTGCCGATTATTACTACTGAAACCAAAGAGGGGATATTTATTATTCACGTAGCGAGTTTCTCGGAGAAGTCGGGTCCCGAGTTTGGAGATGCGGTGCGAACGTTTCTTAATTCGGGTGCGAAAAAGCTCATCATTGATCTTCGCAACAATCCAGGAGGATTTTTCAGCTCGGCTGTTGATATCGCGAGCTGGTTTTTACCGGAAGGAGACGTGGTCGCACAGGAAGTGTATCGCGAGGGAAAACCTGATATTTTTCGAAGTGTGGGATACCGTGCGCTTGAGCACATACCTACGGTTGTACTCATAGATCGCGGTACGGCATCGGCTGCCGAAATTTTATCAGGTGCCTTGCAGGAGCACGGAAAGGCCATCTTAATGGGCGAAAAAACGTTTGGCAAAGGTTCCGTTCAGCAGCTCGAAGACATCACTCCTAATACATCGCTTAAAATTACCATCGCCAAGTGGCTGACGCCCAAGGGCAAATCGATTTCTAAAGAAGGACTTACGCCTGACATTGAAGTAAAAGTTCCTGACGACGTAAAGCCCGGCGAGGATCCAGTACTCGAGAAAGCCATAGTGTACTTGCGATCTCGTTAACATGAGAGTCCTTCTCCTCAAAGATATCGCCCGGGTTGGGCAAAAAGGCGAGGTAGTCGAGGTTAAGGACGGCTACGGCAGAAACTATTTAATCCGAGAAGGGCTGGCACGGTTAGCTGACGCATCCTCAATTCATGACGCGGCAACGCGTCGAGAGTCTATTGCAAAAAATAAGGAAAAAAAGCTCGAGGCGCGCTATGAATATGAAACACGCCTTTCAGATGTTACTCTCGAAGTACATAAAAAGGTGAACGAAAAAGGGCATTTATTCGCGGCGTTTACCAAGGAGGAAGCGGCACTACTGCTTCACCGCTCCGGCTTTTCTTTTATTAAAGATGAAGAAATTGAGGGGTTACCGCTTAAAACGGCTGGCGAACACATGATCACGATCCGGCTTGGGAAGAAAAAAATTCCTATTCGTGTAAGAATAAACCCAGTATGAACAAGTTTATTTTTGTAACGGGTGGAGTGATGTCGGGGATTGGCAAGGGAATTGCCACCTCATCGCTTGGAAAAATTCTTCAGTCCTACGGTTTTCGTGTTTCGGCGATGAAAATTGACCCCTATATTAACGTTGACGCGGGAACGATGAATCCTACTGAGCACGGAGAGGTGTTCGTGACGAGCGACGGGCTCGAGTGCGATCAGGATATCGGCAATTACGAACGTTTTTTAAATCGGTCGCTCTTTCGTGTCAATTACATGACGACTGGGATGGTGTATCAGTCGGTGATTGAAAAAGAACGCAGTCTTGAATACGACGGAAAATGCGTTGAGGTGGTACCCCACATCCCCGAAGAGATAATCTCTAGGATCGAGCGCGCGCAGAAAAAAGATCACGCTGATATTCTTTTAATCGAAATCGGCGGCACGGTAGGGGAGTACCAAAATCTTCTTTTTCTGGAAGCGGCGCGCATGATGAAACTCCGCCATCCAAAAGACGTTCTTTTTGTCATGGTCAGCTACTTGCCGATTCCGGACAAAATTGGCGAGATGAAAACCAAACCCACACAATACGCCGTCCGGACACTCAACGCTGCCGGAATCCAGCCTGACATCATTTTAGCGCGCGCCTCCGAACCACTTGATCTTCCGCGAAAGCGCAAACTTTCGGTCGCCTCAAATCTCAACGAAGAGGATATTATCTCAGCACCCGACATCGATTCAATCTATGAGGTACCGCTTAATTTTGAAAAAGATAACCTCGGGGGCCTTGTCCTCAAAAAGTTAGGCCTCAAGAAAAAAAAGACTGACCTCAAAGAGTGGCGCCGCTTGGTAACGGTGATCCGCAAGCCGGGAAAGTCTACCGTAAAGATTGGCATCGTCGGGAAATACTTCTCGACAGGCTCCTTTTCGCTTGCCGACTCATACATTTCCGTTATAGAGGCGCTCAAGCATGCTACATGGTTTTTTAAGCGCGAACCAGAGCTTCACTGGCTCGATGCCGAAGAGTATGAAAAAAATCCCCGCGCGCTCAAGGATCTAAAACTTTATGACGGCATTGTAGTTCCTGGTGGTTTCGGGGGACGGGGGATTGAGGGTAAAATTAAAGTTATAGAATTTTGCCGGCACGAAAAAATACCCTATTTTGGCCTTTGCTATGGGATGCAGCTTATGGTGGTTGAGTTCGCGCGAAATGTTGCCCGAATGGCCCACGCGCATACAACCGAGATCGACAAAAAAACGCCTTATCCCGTTATTGATATCCTTCCTGAGCAAGAAGCGCTTATTTCTCAAAAACATTACGGGGGCTCGATGCGTCTTGGGCTCTATGATTGCAGGATTATAAAAGGCACAATCGCTGAGCGCGCGTATAGCCTTCCAAAAATCAAAGAGCGCCATCGCCATCGCTATGAAGTCAACTCGAAACTACTTGGGCGACTTGAAAAAAAGGGCCTTATCATCTCAGGCATCAATCCCCAGCAAAAATTAGTCGAAATCGCAGAGATCAAAGAGCACCCATTTTTTCTTGGTGTTCAATTTCACCCCGAATTTTTATCACGGCCGCTTGTTCCACACCCACTTTTTCGCGAATTTATCAAGGCCGCGATTAAAAATAAGCGCGCGAAAGATACGTCATTGCCACGAGCCAAGATAAAACGTAAAATATAACAAAAGAGTTCTTTCGGAGGTGGGATGAAGTCAAAGATTATCGAGATCGAAAATGCAAAGTCTCGAGGCGTTACAGAAACTTCAAAAGGCAAAGTTGCCGAAAGAAGTGATTGTTGTGATGCTCAAATAATGGCTACACACGGCGCCGGAATTTTATATACCTGCTCCAAATGTGGCTCCTTGCAAAAGTCGCCAAGATAGAGGACTCTGTCCTCTTTTTTTTTATCCGACGCTGACTACGTTGCGATGCACAGTATTGCCATCGAAACGTATTTTGCGCTTTCGAGAGAATTTCACGACACCCTCTTTGATGGCATAGAGCGTATGATCTTTGCCCGTTCGGACGTTTGATCCTGCCATAAATCGCGTGCCGCGCTGGCGGATGATAATAGACCCGGGTTGAGCTTTTTCACCTGCAAAGAGCTTTACACCGAGGAATTTTGGTTGTGAGTCGCGAAGGTTTTGTGTAGACCCTCCGGCTTTAGTATGCGCCATAATTGCCTAAATTATTATATTTGCTAACGTTGTTTCGTATGATACCCGACCTGAAAGAAAAAATCAAGGGCTGGCAAGAGCCGCTCTTTACATTTCTCGCGGTTTTTCTTTTGGTCCTTTGCATCGCGGGTGGGCTTCGCCTTTATACGATTTCTACAAAAAGATTCCCGATTCGATATAACGAGCGTGCCTTTGAAATTCCAAATAAGGACGCAGGGAGTCCCGTAGAGGATATGCTCTATATGGCAAGCCGCACCGGACAGAAATACTATCCAATTGATTGCAAGACCAACATCAAAGACGAAAACAAAATCTACTTTTCGTCAGAACTAGAGGCCCAAAAAGCCGGCTTCGACCGCTCCAAAACCTGCCTCTGAAATCCGTTTGACGCCAAGACAAGGATTATGGCCGCTCTTTTTCATTTGGTTTCTTTTTGCTTAAGGAAAGCACGGTGAATTTTTTGATGAAAATTGCTTCTTTTACTTTTTCTTGAATATCTTCCGATAGGGTAGGGAGAAGTTTTTTGAGAAGTTTCGGATCGGGGGCGAGGACTTGCTGCCAGAGTCCGGCGGGCTCAAGTATGGTTTGCAGTTTTTCAAGATCCACCGAGGAGCGTTCCTGAATTTTTCGCGCGAGAACCAGAGAGTTGCCAAAAAGCCGCTCGAGACCAGTTTCGTTTAAGTACTCATGAATCGCGCTAGAAATCTTTTTAAGCTCTCCTTCGCGCTCGGCAATCTCTGATTTGAGTTGGGCATAATCGCCGATCATCTTCTCAACCTCCATTTTTTGAGGGAGCGGTGCCGCGTCTTTTTCATAAAGATGTCGCCACGCGGGGCAAATGGGGCGGTAGCCGCACCAGTTGCAAAGCGCCGAAGGAGTGGGAGGAAATTCGTCCTTTCCCATTTTTTGTTCAATGGTGCGGATATCGGCAAGGATTTTTTCTTCCGTTTCGCGAAGTGCCGCTTCCTCACGGTGAGTCGAGAGCTTCTCTCCCGCTTTCAAGAAATAGAGCGAGAGGATGACGTTTTTGGGCTCGATATGTGGCCAGCGTTTCTTGATCCCAAGGTGATAAAGCGAGAGCTGGAGGTTTTCGTCAACCGTTTCCTGGGAAGGAAGCTTGGAAGATGTTTTATAATCGATAATTTCGTAGGTTTGCTCGTCCGGCTTGTCAATCCGGTCGATTTTACCTACAAGCACGTGATTACGCCCGGTACGCGCGTCATTGAGCGCTACTTCAAAGCAAGATTCGAGGTCAATGACGGTAAAATTCCACGGCGGATTTTTGACGAAAAAAGTCCGAATCATTTTCTCGCCAGATGCCTCGTAACGTTTTTTTTCGATATCCGCGATTTTTGAACCCGCCAACATTTCCCTAAAACTGGCAAGAACTTCCTCGAGCGTCGGAAAGAGGGGATCTCGCGAAAACATGTATTTGAGCGCCTCGTGAACCGCGGTCCCAAAAAGGGCCTCTTTGGATTTTGGGGCTTTTCGCCTTTCTATTTCTTGAAATTTATACTTTTGCGGGCACTTTTTGTAGGTATCAAGTGCCGAATAGCTGACGCGCATAGAGATAGTGTATCTTACTAGTCATTTGTTCACTATGAGAATAGGTCGCACAATATACCTTTTGCGACGTGTTTAGCATTCGAGCCTTTTTATACTCTCCTTTTGCACATTTTTTACACAACTCTTGCACTAAAATAACCCAAATTCTTGAAACTCAACGAAGATACTAGGCGTTACCTATGATAGACTGGTAGCAAAAGCTCTTTTCATTAATGATATGCGTTGTTTGGCACGAGGGCCTCATGTTCCCGGTAAAAATAATTTAATAGTCTTTTATCGGACCGGTTGGCGCTTATGCGCTATCCAACATTGCTCGAGAAAAGACCTCAACTATATTTATCAATAATTATAAATACATGTCTTCATTTCCGAAGCATGACGGGGCCCTCATGCGAAGCAGCGCTCAATCTAAACTTTCGACCTAACAAAATTAAAGAATTGCCAGAAGTACTGGCCAGCAAAATTATTCCAAAGCGAAGTAAGCCAACTCCACAGGTAGGCAAAATTGTCGCGCAGTGTTGAGTTATTGACAAACGCGCTGATCGATACTCCGAGCAGACTTAGAATGACGACTGCCATTATAACAATGATAATGAGTTGGATAAAACCGCGATTCATTGTTCTATTATAAATAATCTGTTGGATTAAGATACCCACCGGCAGGGATAAGCCCACAATGAACGGTTTTCGCGAGCCGGTAGGTATTGGAGGCATATACCGTAAAATGCAGATGCGGCCCCGTTGAATACCCGGTATTTCCGGAATACCCGATCCCCTCTCCACGCGTGATCTTTTGACCTTGAGTCACGCTCATTAAGGCAAGGTGTCCGTAGAGCGTTGAAAGATTGTTTGGATGCTCAATAACTATATATTTACCATAGGATCCTCCCGGGCAAATAGCGTCTGTATTGCCGATATGTTTGACAACTCCGTCTGCGGCTGCAAGTACGCGTGTTCCAATTGGAGCCCGCACATCAATTCCATTATGGCCCTTGCCGCGATACACGTCGGAGCCATACGTTAAGGCAAAATCAGTAAAGCCAAACTGTTGGGTTATAAAGAGATCAAGAACCGGAGCTGAAAGAACTCCAGGCCTTTTTTGCGGCAAAGAACTTGGATCAATCAGAAGCTTCAACTGACTTTCGATATCTTGCGTTTCTTTCTGTACAAGTGCCCGCCGTGCTTCACGCTCGCGAAGCATTTTTGAATATACAGTTTCTTGGTTTTTACTGTCTTTCAAAAGTTTTTTCTTCGTTCCGCCCAAGGAGACTTCCGCGGTCTTGCGACCCAAAAGGTCTTCTTTTAATACCGTAAGGTTTGTCTGTTCGTTTTCTTTTATACTTCGCTCAGCGAGCAACTCTTTTTTCTCATTTTGTAACAGGACCAATTTGTCTTCTACGCTTGAGCTGATAGTTTCATAGGACTGGATATCCCCCAAAAAATCTGAAACAACGGGGCGCGAAAGAAGAACTTCGATAATTGATAGTTCATCGCTCTCATTCATTGAACGCAAGAGCTCGCGAAGCGAATCGGTATCCCTCTCGATATTTTTTTCCTTGTCTGTGATCATGAGCGATAATTCTTGAATCGTGAGCTCGGTTTTTGCTATACGGTTTTGTGTGAGCGTAATATTCGCGTTCAGTTTTTTAATTTCATTTTCAAGCCGGCTGATCTCATCCTTGAGAGTTTTTGAAACTCCCGTTTGTTTCTCCAGCACGCCTTGATACTGGGCAATCTCGGCTTCAAGCGTCTTGATCTCGCTCTCTCGGTCCTGAATTTTTTTTTGGAGGTCATCAACAAGAGCTCCTTTTGTAAAAAAGACTGGTACAAATACCAGAAGAGATATAAGCCAAAAAAATATTTTTCTCTTCATCTTTACGAAGCTCCCTTAAGAATTTCCTCTGCAATTCCAAGGCGCTCCAGCGTCCGATTTTTGCCGAGAATCTCTGCTAGGTCATATGGCCCAAACGAGGCAGTCTTACCCGATAAAGCCACTCGAAAAGGCCATAAAACCCTTCCTTTGCCATTTTTCTCAATTAAAGGTAAAAGTGCCTTCTCGAGGTCATGCGAGTTAAATTGCCGCGCATCTAGTGCAGACAATAAATCTATTAGTTCGTCAATTATGCTTGCCGTCTCCCGTGGATCATTTTTCCCGTTCCAAAGAAGTACATCGCGTGTATATGGTGGCGGAGAAATAATTTCCTCGAGAAGCGGCTCCAGTTCCGTTGTTTTAGTAATCCGTTCTGCGGCAAGTTCAAGTGCTTTTTTAGTAGCGCTTTGGCCAAGAGCATTTTTTATCTCCTGACTGATAGCATCCGCAAGCAATTGAATATTTTTTTTGATGTACATCCGGTTAAACCAGTCAAGCTTTTCACCCGAAACAATGGCTCCGCCTTTTTGAATTTTTTCGAGAGAAAATTCACGAACAAGCGCTTCTCTATCAAGGAGCTCTCCCACTTCATCTTTTGGATGCCACCCCAAAAGTGCCATAAAATTAGTCATGGCTTCAGGGAGATATCCCATTTCACGGTACTCGTTTAGAGAAAGCGCCCCATGCCGCTTTGAAAGCTTTGAACGATCTTGCCCAAGAAGCAGCGGCAGGTGTACCCAGATAGGTTCCGGGATCTCGAGCGCCCGCTCAAGTAAAATTTGTTTTGGCGTATTTGAAATATGATCCTCGCCGCGCATGACATGGGATATTTTCATTTCATAGTCGTCTACAACGGCTGCAAAATTGTAGAGCGGCTCGCGCATATTTTTTGCAAGAGAAAAATCTCCGAAAATGCCGGCATCGTATGAAATTTCACCACGAACGATGTCCAAGATACGGATTGGTCCTTGAGCATTGTTTTTAAAACGGATAATCCCCTCTTTGAGCCCGCTCTCGCGATGTTTGCAGATGTGCCGTGGCGTTTCTTTTAAGTCACGCTGGGTTTTTGCTTCTGTTCCTAGCTCTTCGGTGGAGTGTGTACAAAAAAAAGCATTTCCTCCATAGAGTAGTTTTTTTAAATATGTTTCATAGAGATCAAGTCGTTCGCTTTGGTGGTAAAATTCGTCATATTCGAGTTTGAGCCAATGAAGTCCATCAAGAATATTTTTTTCAAACTCCGGTCTTGAGCGCTCACGGTCCGTATCCTCAATGCGAACTATAAAGACTCCGCCCGTTTTTTTCGCCCAGAGCCAATTAAAAAGCGCCGTACGGGCGGTACCTAGATGCAAATTGCCGGTAGGCGAAGGCGCGATGCGGACGCGGATACTACTCATGAATACCGAGACGGATAATCTCGCGCGCTATTTTTTGTGCGGCATCAATACGGGCAAAACTTCCTGCTGCGAGTTGCATCTTTTTTTGTTCTTCCGGGCGCTCAATGATCTTCCTGATTTCAGAGATAAGCACGTGAGGGGTGAGATTTGATTCTTCGATAACAATTGCCGCGCCTGTGCGCGCGTAGTTATAGGCGTTTTGCCGTTGGTGATCTTGAGCGGCGTGAGAGAGTGGGATTAAAATGGACGGCATTTTCCAGGCGGCAATTTCAAAAATACCGCCAGATCCTGCGCGCGAGACGACAACACTTGAGACAAAAGAGGCGTTTCTCAATTGAGTCGGAGCGAGATAGGAATACGAATGGTAGCGCTTTTTATGAATAGATTTTTCAAGAATAACGCCAGCTTCTGCTTGTACCTCGCCTCCATGGGAGGGTCCCGTGGAATGAATAATCTCCACTATATCAACAAGCTCTGAAAGCGCTGACAAAATAACTTCGTTAATTTTTTCAGCGCCCTGAGAGCCCCCGAGGACAAGAAGAATCGGGACACCACTTTCAAGCTCAAAAATATCAAACGCTTCATCTTCCGATCCGCCCAAGACACCGCGGCGAATTGGATTACCAACCAGAGCTACTTTTTCTTTTGGAAAGAAACTCGCCGTTTCTGGGAAGGAAACGCCGATTCGTTTGGCAAATTTTGCTGCCCATGCGTTTACCGCGCCGGGCACAGAATCAGATTCATGAATAATAACTGGTATTCGATAGAGCCGAGCAGCAACCAGTACGGGAAAACTGTCGTACCCTCCTTTTGAAAAAACGAGATCTGGTGGATGGAGAGTAAATTTCCAAATAGCGCGCAAGATACCGTGGAGTGTTTTGAGGCTATCAAATAGATTGAGTAATGAGAAGTATCGTCTGACTTTTCCGGACGGAATTTCTTCAAAAAGAATCCTTTCCTCACGCAATAATTTTGCGTCAAAGGGTTGATCTCCCATCAAAATAAGCTCGAGGGATACGATCCGCTCCTCGATGGCTATTGAATGGAGTTCTTGAGCTACGGCTATGAGCGGATAAAAATGTCCACCCGATCCTCCGCCCAATAATATAATTCTCATGAAGTCGTTCTCCGCGAAATATGAAGCAATATGCCCATTTCAAAAAGAAGGATCGCCATTGCAGTTCCGCCATTTGACATAAACGGAAGCGGGATGCCAGTCAGAGGAAAAGCACCCGATATGGCGGCCACATTAATAATAACCTGCATGATGACAAGTAAGGTGATGCCAGCGGCAAGTAATTGGGAAAAATAATCTTTTGACCGCGATGCAATCATCATACCACGGACTAAAAAAGCAAAAAAGAGCCCGAATAAAATAAAAATACCCACGAATCCCAGCTCTTCAGCGAAAACAGCAAAAATAGCGTCACCCGCGGGTTCAGGCAAATATTGAAATTTTTGTCGCGAGAGCCCCCATCCACGGCCAAACATTCCTCCCGAACCGATAGCAATGAGTGCTTGGTTTATATGGTACGCGTCTCCCTGCTGTTCCCTATCAGGATACAAAAATACAAATAAACGCGACTGGCGGTAGGGCGCCAAGTAAATAAGGAAGAGAAGCGCCGCTATTCCAAGTCCTATCGCAATTAAAATCTGTGTTCCCTTTCCACCTCCCAAGAAAAAAAGCGGCAGCGAAGAAAATGCGACAACACCAAGTGTCCCAATATCAGGTTCAAAAATCAAAAAAGCGCCGACAAAAATCGTAATGAACATAAATGGAAGAAAGCCTGAAAGATATCCAGAAACTTCTTTCTTTTTTGACGTAAGCCACGAGGAAAGGTAAATAATGAAACCCAATTTTAAAAGTTCAGAAGGCTGAAATGACAAGGGTCCTAAGCGAAGCCAGCGCCTCGCTCCTCCGATAGAAACACCGATGCCCGGCAACAAAACAAGTATGACAAGAAATACACTTCCCAAAAGTATGAGCGGCGCCCAGCGCTTATAAAAAGAGATTTTTATCTTGAGACCGAGCCAAAAAAGAATACTCCCGAATCCGACACCAAGAAAAATCTGGCGTACAAAAAAATAGTATGGGTTGCCAAAATTACGCTGGGCAAGAGAGAATGAAGCCGAGAGAAGTGTCGCGAGCCCAAGAAGAGTAAGAGCCGCGACAATTCCTAAGAACGTCTTATCTATAGAATTTTTATTTTGCACGCGCATTGTGATGTATAGCTCGTAGAAATTTTTCTCCACGATCAAACTCGTCGCGAAACATATTAAAACTAGCAGCTGCCGGAAGGAGTACGATAATTCCTTCGAATGATTGAGCCGCGCGGACCGCATTTTGCATGGAGGTATAGGTTTTCTCGAAATGGGGCAGGTACTTTTTCAATTTTTCAGTCATTGAGCCTTTAAGAAAAACAGCACGTATAGCATGATTTTGAAGAAACTCCGCGTATGTTTTCAATTCTTCGGCTGGGAATGATTTATCCTCCCCTCCCGTGATCACAATAATAGGTTTTTGTTTGCCAAAACGCTCCTCGATGAGTTTTATTGAATGCATCGCGGCCCCCGGATTCGTAGAGGTTGTATCATTTATATATATCTGATTTTTTGTGCGATATATTATTTCGAGCCTACCTTTTGGCGGGCGGAAAGAATGAAACCGCCCTTGGATTGTTTTTTGAGTAAAGCCTAATATTTCTCCTACTCGGGCGGCAAGCGCCACGGAATTGTGTGATGTCGGCCACGGAGCTCGGTATTTTTTTGACCCGAGGTCTACCCAAATTACTTTACTTTTAGACTCTACTCTTTGAGAACGCGTGTTGGGAGATGAAGCAAAAATCGCTACATCCCCGCTCGTTTGATGGCGGACGATGTTCATTTTTGCAGAAGCGTATTTTTTAAAGGTGGGGTAACGGTCAAGATGATCTGGGAAAAGTGACGTGAAGACGGCTATGTGGGGACTTTTTTTAACAAATTCGAGATCAAAACTTGAGAATTCAGCAACAATCCATTTCGGTTCGCGTACGCGGTCAAAGTAATCAAAAAACGAAACACCCGGAACTCCGACGACAAACGCTTCTTTTCCGAGAAGACGGCCTACGAGCATCGCAGTGGTTGTTTTGCCTTTTGTACCGGTGATCCCTATTACTTTTTTGCGAGGGGCGAGTTCCATAAAAAGCTCTCCGTCATTTGTCACAGGAATATGATATTTTTGAGCGGCTATTACATACGGGGAACTCGCTGGGATACCCGGATTTTTAACGATAAGTTTGCTTCGTTTAATATCTTCCATCCGGTGTTTGCCGAGAATGTATTTGATTGGTAAACCGCGCAATTTTTTTAACGATATCAAGAGCTCCTTTTTTGCTTTAAGATCCGTAACGGTTACCGAGTATCCAAGACGCGCAAAAAAACTCGCCGCTCCGACTCCGCCGCCATGAAGACCCAACCCGAGGATAAGAACGGGGCTTCTAGCTTTGACGGAGAATCTTTCCCGCAAGCGCTCCTGTAAAAACTCCTTTTTCAAGTGCAAGGCGTCCATTGATAAAAACATAGTCGATGCCTTTCGGATATTGAAACGGATCACGATACGTGGCAGTATCGGTGAGCTCTTCAGGATCAAAAATGACAAGATCCGCAGCATATCCTTTTTTAATGAGCCCGTGGGATTCTTTAAGCCCAAGGAGCTCGGCGGGCATGGAAGTCATCTTTCGTACCGCTTCTTCCCAGCTGAGAACCTTGCCTCGTTTCACAAGACGATTTAAAAACCGCGGAGCCGCCCCGTATGAACGGGGATGCGTAAGATTGCCTTTCTTTTTTGTATCAAAATCGCTTTCGCCAACGCCGTCCGAGCCGAACATGCTGTACGATTCCTTTGCGAGCGAAACAATGTTTTTCCCGCGCAACGTCCGCCCAAAAATACTCACTCCGAGTTCATTCACAATCAGAAGTTGCGCAAGCGTCTCTTCGGGCGTGAGGCCTGATTCAGAGGCAATGCGAGCTATTGATTTTCCTATCGCATGCTTGTCTTTATGCGCCTCGGAAACGATAATGTTTTCATAATGTAACGTGAGAGATTGGATACTCTCGATAACCTCGGGATGTCGTTCCTTATTTGCTAAGACTTTTAAGATTTTTTCTTTACCACCTTCGCGCATCCATTCGGGAAGAAGTGTGTAGAGTAGCGAACCCGTTCGTAAGTACGGGAAAAAATCAACCGTGATCGGGAGATGTTCGTCTTTTGTTGCTTTACGAATAATCGCGAGTGCTTTCCGAAAATCATTCCATGCTTTTCGGCCAATACCTTTCAAATGCACTATGTGAACGGGTGAGCCGCTCTGTCGCGCAATATTGACTGCCTCCACAACTGAAGAAAGGATGCGACGCCCCTCATTTCGAAGGTGAATACTGACAAATTTTCTCGCCTCCGTTACAACCTTTGCGAGCCCGATTATTTCTTCTTGTGACGCTACCGATCCATGGCTTGTGGTAAGCCCGATCGAGAGTCCTAACGCGCCCTCATCAAGCGACCTGCGAAGCAATAGTTTCATGGATTCAAGCTCGCTGGGTGTAAGTTGATCAATTCTATCATTTGCGATTCCGCGGCGCAGTGTTCCATGCCCCACGAGTGTCCCAAAATTAACGCCGAGGGCATGTCGTTCAATCTCCATAAAAAATTCTTCCTGGGTTTGCCAGTTGATGTTTACTTTAGAAAGATCCGTCCATTTTTGGATAGCGCGTATTGCTTGGGCATCAGCAAGAGGAGCAAGAGAGGAGCCACATACTCCACCCACAATAGTAGTTATCCCCTGACGCAAAAGGCTTTCTTGCGAAGGAGAGAGAAACAATGACCAATGCGTGTCAGAGTGATTCGTAATATCAATAATACCAGGAATTACGTATTTCCCAGTAGCATCGATCACGCGCGTAGCGCCAGAAGCACTTCCCGCACCAACGGTTTTGATCGTCTCTCCAGAAATAGCAACATTATCCTGGGTCATCGGAAACCCAGATCCATCGATCAGTGTTCCCCCTTTTATAAGATATGAAATCGAAGCCATAGTTATTTGCCAATCAAATGCACGACCATACCGATGAGTGCTGAAACAAGGCCTACAATCCAGAACCGCATAGTGACTTTATAGTGGGGCCAGCCCTTTGCTTCAAAGTGGTGATGGAGAGGGGCCGCGATAAAGACCTTTTTGCCACGCAATTTTCTTGAGGCTACCTGTATGATAACAGATCCTGTTTCGATGACGAGCGGAAAAGCAATAATTGGTAAAACAGCTACGGCATCGGTTAAAAATGCGATAACCGTGATCATAGAAGTAAGCCCCAGAATTCCTGATTCCCCCATATAAAAACGCGCGGGAGGGATGTTGTACCATAAAAAAGCAAGCAATGCCCCTCCAATAACGGCAAGAAACGCGGCAAGATTAAGTTGTTGCTGGAAAAAAGCGATCCCGGCGTAGGCGGCAATAATCGCGCCGAACACTCCGCCCGCAAGGCCATCAAGTCCGTCTATAACGCCAGAGCTAAAAACGGCGAGCATGACAAGCGCAAAAAATGGAATAATAAAATACTGAAGATGCAGCGCTCCTAAGAACGGAATAGAGATATCTCCCCTGCCGAGCGGACCATAGAACCAAAATCCCCCAATTGTTCCAATACCTACCACAAGAAGAATGCGCATGGTAAGCGCCATCCCTCCACCTATGTATTTGCCTTGCCCACGAATAAGCATCCAGTCATCAAGAAGTCCGATACATGCCGCCGTCATAAACGCAAAGAACGGAAGCCATGTTTGCTCGCGTGAGAGAAAATTTAGCTTTACGAATAATGGATCAGGAATAATTTTCCCAAGTACCCAAAAAAGGAGAGTGACAACAAGCGTCGTTCCCCAAATAATGATTCCCCCCATTCGAGGAGTCTCTTGATTTGAACGCTCTTTGACTAAGCTGGAAATAACAGTCGCATGACCGCCTGAAAGCGCTTCGCGATCATTTTTTTTTGGCCACAGTTTATATCGATAGAGATAATAGGTCAAAAGCGGCGTTAAGAAAAACGCGACAAAAAATGAAAACCCGGCAAGACCGAATACTTTGAGCACGTCGAGAACGGTATGAGAATTTTCCATTTATTGAATGAGAGGCATAATTTGCTTGAGCAGTTCTTCCCCTTCTTTAAATCTTTGACCTGTTTGGGCACCAAGAAGAATAAGTACCCCGGGTTTGCCAAGGGGATATTCATAGAGCACGATAACTGATTCGCCGGCAGCATCTGTGCTACCAGTTTTACCGCCGAGAGCATGCGGGACTTTATCCAAAAGTTCATTGATATTTATGAGATGATGGATTTTTCCTGCAGAAGAGCGGATGTTCTTTTCTGCATTTCGTGAAAGTTCCCACGCGTGGTTACCATTGTTACGAACTTCGACAACGAGACGCTGGAGATCACGAGCGGTTGAGTAGTTGCTTGGCTCACTTGGGCGCACATCCAGACCGGTCGGGTTTTGAAATATTGTATGATCCATGCCTAATACTTTCGCATTTTCATTCATGGCACTGACGAAGCGGCTTATTTTTTCTTCATACGCGGCGCCTCCGAGGATTTCTCCCACATGTTCCGCGACAACCATCGCCGCGTCGTTGGAAGAATACATCATCATGGCGGTCAGCAAATCTTCAAATTGAAACTGCTCGCCAAATTCGAAATCCCCAGCAGCTCCGGGCGTTGTGACGGCATCTCTCGAGACAGTAAGTTTCGTTTCAGGCTCGAGGTACTTTTCTGCAACAAAACTCGTCATAATTTTACTAAGGCTCGCGATCGGCAAAAGCATATCTAGATTTTTCTCTGCCAATGATTCCCCTCGGTCTAAATTGGCGACAATAATTGCTTTTGCCGTGAGAGTTTCTGGTATTAAGATACCGGGCAGAGATACCTGTTCCTGAACGCGAGGTGGCGGAGGAAACGGGGCTGGATTTGAAAGCGCAAATTGCGATGTTTCAATTTGGAAAAACGCCAAAAGTGAAAGCATAAATTGTCCAAGCCCGTTAATCATGATCTTTTAATTCATTCTGCATACTCTCGAATTCAGGAAGATCTTTGAGTGAGGAAACTCCGAGATGCCTCAAAAGATCCATGGTTGGAGAATAGAGATATACCCGCGCGTCCCGCGAGTCTTGTTCTCGCTGGATAAGCCCACGAATAAGAAGTGTTCGAAGAGAGAACGTCGAATTAACACCGCGAATATAATCAATACTCGCGCGCGATACCCTTCCTTTCCAAAGAATAATCGCGAGCGTCTCGAGTGAGAAGCGCGAAAGATCGCTCTCAAGCCGCTCTTTGACAAGGCGCTCTGTGGCTTTTGTCGCCGCGGGAGCAGTCCCCAATGAGACAGTATCTTCGTGCCTGAGAAGACAAATCCCCCGTTCTTGCAAGCGCTCCTCAAGAGAATGGAGCGCTGCCACCACTTCTTTGGCATTTGTTTCAGAAAGCCGCGCCAAATCTTTCATTGAAAGCGGCTCACCTGAAACAAAAAGGAGCGCTTCAAGAACTTTTTCGGTTTCCATGGTTGATGTGGATTAATTCAAAGGGAGCGGACTGCTGAACGGTAATAATGCCGAGTTTGATAAGCTCGAGCATCGCAATAAAACTCACAATAACTTCTAATTTCTCTTTCTTATTGGTCACAAAATCATTGAATGTCTGGGCCATTCCATCCTCTATCCTTTTTTTCAATTCCAATATTTTTTCCTCAATCGACATTATTTTTTTTATAATTTTCTGCGGCAGCTCGTGCTTTTTGGGTATGGCAATAAGCATATTTTTAAGAAATATGAGCAGGGTAGGAATCCCAATCGGGCGCTCTGGAGGCAAAAAAGAAGGCGCTACCGCGATATACGCCGGATGCGTATAAATATGTTCTTTTTTAAGAATAATTTTGCCAAGTTCGGCGGCCATTTCTTTAACACACTGATACGCTTTGAGTCGATCTTCAAGTTCGCGTATATCGGTTTTTTCCTCAGCCGAAATGTAAAACCCAGGCAATAATGATCGTGATTTCACAACCATCAAGGTCGCGGCTACTACAAGAAACACGGCGATATCCTCGTGATAGTTCTCTGGATTATCCTCCTTCATTTTGCCCAAGTGCTCCAGATATTCTTCCGTAACACTTCCAAGTGAGACCTCACTGATAGAAAGTTTTTTTGTTTCGATCAAGCTAAGCAATAACTCGAGCGGTCCTTCGAATTCTTTGGTGCGAACGCTATAGGTCATGTTTTTTTTGTTTTTTGACCAGAAGCCCGAGTTCGGCAAGTTGTTCTTTCGAAACTTCTGACGGTGCGTCCATCGCGGAGGTTCTTCCGCCGGCTGTCATAGGGAAAGCCTGCACTTCACGAACAGATGTCTCGCCCGCTAGAATTGCGATTATTCGGTCGATGCCTAGTGCAATACCCCCCTCGAGCGGCGCGCCGTAGCGGAACGCTTTCAGCATATGTCCAAAATCCCTTTCGATTGTTTCAGGTGTATGTCCGATAATTTCAAAGACTTTTTGCAGAAGTTCAGCGTTGCGAATACGGATTCCTCCCCCGCCAACTTCATGGCCATTACAAACGAGGTCATATTGGAGCGACATAATGTTACCTATATCTTTTTTGTCGCGAAGTTTTTCTTCATCCAAAGGTCGAGGACCTGTAAATGGATTGTGACTATAAGTCCATGCGCCAGTATTCGTTTTTTCAAAAAGAGGAAAATCGACAACCCATGCGAAAGCAAGTGTGTTATGTTTTTGCTCTTTTGGGGGGCGCATATCAAACTTGTCAGCAGCAAAATGCTTGAGCGCCTCTTCATATGAAAAAACGGGGAAGGGTTTCTTGTATATAGTATAACCGAGCAATTCACATACAGCAGTATACATGTTCTCGATGAGGCCCATAACATCTTCGCGATTCACAAAACTCATTTCAAGGTCAATCTGTGTATGCTCAAAAGAACGATCGGCGCGAAGATCTTCGTCGCGAAGCGCCCGCGCTATCTGAAAATATTTCTCAAAACCGGCAACCATTAAAAGCTGTTTGTACTGCTGCGGGCTTTGGGGTAGCGCATAAAATTTTCCTGACTGCATCCGCGAAGGCACCAGAAAATCCCGGGACCCTTCCGGCGTAGATTTAGTAAGGAGCGGCGTTTCAATTTCAATAAAATTCTTTTTGAAAAGATACTCCCGAATATTTCTGATAAATTCCGATCGCAAGCGCAGATTTTTTTGAAGACGAGGTCTTCGCAGATCGAGATATCGGTATTCAAAGCGCGTTTCTTCATTTATATCATACCCATCACCCGACAATTCAAATGGCGGCGTTTCCGCCTCATTAAGCACTTCGAGCTTCGATACTTCCATCTCAACGGTTCCTGTTGGAATATTTAGATTTTGCATTCCTTTTGGACGCTCTTTGACAAGCCCTATAACACGAATAACCCACTCTGGACGCAAGTGATTAGCCTCCTTATGGAGATTGGCGTTTCCGGGCGTAAAAACTATCTGCAAAAGGCCAGATTCGTCTCTTAAATCAATAAATATCAACTTACCGTGGTCACGGCGCGTATCCACCCAGCCTGCAAGTTCAACCGTTTCCCCTACCTTCTCGGTACATTCAGCAATCGAAATTCGAGCCATAATTGGCTTTATTGTAACAAAATAGAGCGATTTGGGAAAGTATTCTTACTTATCCCACGTCGTGATATAGCGGAAGAGAGAGCGTAAACGTAGCACCCTTGCCCTTGCCGGGAGATTCTACGGAAAGCTCGCCGTGATGGGCTTCTACGATAAGTTTAGCGACATAGAGTCCGAGACCGAGGCCTTCGGTGTGTGATTTTTTCTGATCCTGCCCACGGACAAATTTTTGAAATAAGCCCTTCGCCTCTTCTGGCGCAAGACCCACTCCAGTATCTTTGACAGAAAAACGTACTGTATCGCCAGCAGTTTCAAGAAAGACACTGACGCTACCCGAAGCAGTATATTTAACCGCGTTATCGATAAGGTTAAGAATTACTTGTCTCAATTTATTTTCATCGCCGCTCACCAGATCGTTCACTGATTTTTTGTTCCAGTGATATTGGAGACCCTTTTTTACGGCAACCACCTGAAAATCATTCGCAATGCCGTCCACGATATCCAAAAGATGAACTCGTTTGAAATCATATTGCATCTTCCCGCGTTCCATGCGCGAGAGGTCAAGGAGATCGCTTACGAGATTTATAAGTCGTTCGTTTGATATGTAGACTTTTTGCAACGGATCGTCTATTTTTTCACTCACTATGCCGTATGTCCCTTCCCGGATCATGGAAATATAGCCCTTGATAATAGAGAGCGGCGAGCGGAGCTGGTGAGAAGCAATTGAAATAAAATCGGACTTTGCCTCGTCAAGTCTTTTGAGCTCATCGTTTGCAACTTCAAGCTTTACCGCCATATCTTCCATTTTTTCGCGTGTTTGGACTTCTCTTATTACTCCGCGTACTAATAGAATAGTAACTATGACTGATCCCACAAAAACAAAACTATTCAAAAAAAGGTCTGGGATGTTCTGCGACCCGAGTAATCTTAAAAACAAAACCCCCGCAAGCGCACCGCTAAACATTTGTGCGGAGATGATTTTGAGATTAAAAAGATTATATTGGACAATCGCATATGCAAAAGAAATGATCATAAGAAGGGTGCCTAGCGGCCCTACCCAGTTATACTGAAAGGCAAATTTTGTTAACAAAAATCCATTTATAC
>CAZZGX010000026.1:0-32235 GCA_964653715.1 uncultured Candidatus Saccharibacteria bacterium | reverse complement strand
CCCGCCCTCGGCGGTGCGCTCAATTTTTCACCCAATCACTCTATTCTTGAGGAAAATCCGTGAGCCGTCCCCGAGAGTCGAACTCGAAACCGGCGTTTACCCCGTCACCACATTGAGAATTGCTTGCCTTTTCATGAGCCGACGGAGGGATTCGAACCCACGACCTACGGTTTACAAAACCGTTGCTCTACCACTGAGCTATGCTGGCAAAATTTTTTTGAACGAAGATGGCGAGCTACCGTTCAATATGATTAGAAATATCGTGTTCGTCTTCTGAGAAAGTAGAGCGCGCCGCACCTCCATTTGTATTCTTCCAACTTCGAATTTGTTTCCAGTAGAGCGACTCCCGCGGGATAACGCGAAAGCGTTCCTGCACCATCAGCCGAAGATTCTTTGTGGAACCTGCGATCCGACCAGCGCTGCGCTCGAAAAGCTTGAGCATGGAATCAAGAAACTTTAAGAATGCCTCCTTCGCGGTGTGGGAAAACCACCCCTCAATCCGCTTGAGAATGCCCGCTACACGGACACGAAGTACGCTCACTGCAACCGCATCAATTTCACCCTCAAAATTGCGAATGCGTGGAATATGACGTAGCGGCACTATGAGCATCCCCACGAGCGAAATCCCAAAAACCGCGAATAACACGACAATCATATGAGCAGTATATCTTTAAAGCTCAAAACGTACAAATCGTTTTATTTCAACGTGTTCTCCAAAAGACGCCGACGCATTTCTAACAAGATCCCCAATGGTTTCCTGTTCATTCCGAACGTAGTACTGTCCAAGAAGCACCTCAACACTGGCCGGGTTCATAGCGGCGATATGCATAGCAATATTATGCGAGAGCTTTGCGAATTCTTCGTTGCGTGAGACAAAATCAGTTTCAGACCGGAGTTCTACCAAAACACCAACACGATCTCCAGAATGGATATATGCCCCCACGCGGCCCGCGCGTGTTTCGCGTGTTCCTTTTTTGAGGGCGGCATCATGTCCGAGCGACTTGAGAACTTCGAGAGCGCGGGTGCGGCTACCGGCCGCCTCTACAAGCGCTTTTTTAATCATCATAATGGAAGCGCCCGTTTCATCTCGCAATACTTTTATATCTTCGGCTTTAATTTCCATGCGCGGCACCTTTCTGATACGCTTCTTTAGCTTTCTCGAGAACCAAACGAATACTTTCGGGAGCATTATCGTTGCCTGGAATTGGGTACAGCACGCCTTTCGGATCGCAATCTGAGTTGAGAAGGGCGATGATAGGAATCCGTTTCAACAGCGCCTCATGCAATGCATTCGATTCTTCATTGGTATCGACGATAAATAAGGCGTGCGGAGATCCATCAAAATTGACAAGTCCGTCAAACGCCCGCGAGAGTCGATCGATTTCTTTCTGAATCATGAGGCGTTCTTGTTTGGTATATTTTTCAAGTTCTCCGGTTTTTTGTTTGGTAAGAAGATCCTGCCAATGCAAAACTCTTTTGTGAATTATTTTAAAGTTTGTTAACGTCCCTCCTACCCAACGCCTGTCAACATAGGGATGCTTAAGGCTTTTGGCAACATCGCGAGTAAATTCCCCGGCAGAGGGTTTCGTCCCAACCCAGAGAATAACGCCCTGTTTTTTCCCAATTTCTTCAATGTACGCGAGGGCGATCCCAAGAAGTTCCTCAACTTTTTCAAGATTAAAAATCTCGACGTTACTTTTTACTCCCGCGATAAATTCACGCATACGCGGATGGCGACGCGTTTTGGCGTACCCAAAATGGACACCAGCCCGAAACAATTCTTCCACTTTCGGGTCAAGCGTGACTACCGTATTATCGGTATCTCCTTGTTGCATAACGAGTCTTATTGTACCCAAAGTACAATACTATTGCAAGAACTCTCCGTGGCTGATATACTGATCTTCATTCATTATGAAAACCGACATCCACCCAACTTATTTCCAAAGCGCCACTATTTCCTGCGCCTGTGGCAAAACGTACGTCATCGGCTCTACAAAAGAAAAAATTGAAATAGAAATTTGCGCCAATTGTCATCCCTTCTATACCGGTAAAGAAAAACTGATAGATACGGCAGGACGCGTGCAAAAATTTGAACACCGGCGCGCTCAAGCATCCCGGCAAAAAAAGAAAAAAATCGGCAAAGCTCGAAAATAGATGGACGGTGTTATTGTCGAAATTCGCGCGGGCGCGGGCGGAGATGAAGCCGCGCTTTTTGCGCGGGAGCTCGCGAATATGTACGCCAAATACGCGGGCCGCATCGGCTGGAAAGTAAAAGTGCTTGATGAATCGCGTAATGACCTTGGCGGGCTCAAAGAAATTATCATTGAGTTTGAAGGTAAAGGAGCGCATCATGCGCTGAAATATGAAAGCGGCGTTCATCGGGTACAGCGCGTCCCGAAAACGGAAAAATCCGGCCGTATCCATACTTCAACCGCGTCAGTTGCTGTTTTAAAAATCGTCCAAACCAAAGAAATTGAAATTCGCCCTCAGGATATCGACGTTTCTTTTTCGCGCGCAGGCGGGCCGGGAGGACAAAATGTCAACAAAGTTGAAACGGCGGTCCGCGTGCTTCATAAACCAACAGGCATCGTCATCTCATCACGTGCCGAGCGATCACAGCTTGCCAACCGAGAAAAAGCAATGGAAATCCTCCGAGCAAAACTGTATGAAATGCAAACAAGTGGAGCCCAAGGATCAATCTCAGAAGAGCGAAAAGAACAAATTGGCACTCAAGACCGATCGGAAAAAATCCGAACGTACAATTTTATGCAGGATCGGATTACCGATCATCGCATTAAAAAATCATGGCACAATATTGAGCGTATTCTTGATGGCAATCTCGAGCCAATTCTGAAAACATTTTTAAAGGCTACCGAATAGCAACCCCCTCGATGAGATTGAGCTGGTCTTGATACGTAGCAACCTTTTCGAGAACCTGATTCGCGTATGTGCGCCCCAGCGAACTTTTCCAGCCGCTACCGGCAAAATATTTCGCAGCGGCAGTGCGCTCCCCACTCACAGTGTTTGCGCCGAGCTCCCCTAAATAAATGGATGAGGCCATAAACGCGTCTTCCGGATTCCAAGGATTTGGCGGGTTGTGTCCTGTCGCTTGAGCAATTTTTGTTTCATAGAGTACCCATGTTGAGGGAATAAATTGCGCGGGACCCATGGCACCTCCCCAGCCAACTGAAAGAGGGCATGAAAGTGGCATCTGATTTGGATCGAGCCCAAGGCGCGAAGTAATTGAAAGATATGGAGCTTGATCTCTGGTCGGCTTCATAATTTTTTGCCATTTCTGCTCGGGCGGATCGCTGGGAAGATTACATTGCCCGATATTTTTACCGAGATCAGATTCCTGGGCGATTACTCCCAACAAGAATGCTGGCCGTACGCCCGTTTTTTTAGAAGCACTCTCGGCATACGCGACCGCTTTTTCAAATGGAATCGCTGGTGAGCCCTGTAAAACAAAGAGTTGACTCCGGATGGAAGCCGCGCTTTTCTGACGAACGGCCAAGATCACGCGATATTGAGACTCCGTACCGCGAGTCACTTTGAGGAGATTTTTTCGATTGAGTTCATCTTTCTCAATTTGCTTTTTCTGTAGTTCTTGAAGCGCGCGAAGTTGTCTTTTTTCGTCTTTTTGGCTAACAAGATCATCTCGCTGGGTTTCTTCGGATTTTTTCGTCGAGCGAAGTTCTTGAAAAGAATCCTCAAGCGATTTCTGGATCGTGTCGATGGAATCGGAATCTCCCAAAAAATCCGATACGCTCGCGTACGAAAGCATCAACTCAATCATTGAAACGCTATCATGCTCATTGAGCGTTCGCATGAGTTCTGAAAGCGAACGCTTTTGGCGGTTGACCTTTACTATAATCTGGTCAATTGAGATTTCCTTACCGACAATTTTATCCGAAAGCGTACTAATCGTAAGATCAATTGCTCGGATTTCCAGTTGCGCTTTTTTGATTTTTGCGTCAAGAATAGCGATATCGCGCTCGAGCGAAGCGGACTCCGCGCGCTTACCGTCAATTAAAGTCTGAAAATTATTTATCTCGGTCTCTAACTGATTGAGTTGCTGCTGCAATTTCGCCTTATGGTCGGAAACGGCATCGGAGAGTGACTGGCCGTGCGCCAAATACGCAAACCCAAAGATAGCGAGCAGAAAAACAAAACGGACACTGGAGCTATCCCGCCGTTTCTGGCTCAGGAGCTTCAGCGTCTTCCTCTTTCTTTCCTTTTTTAAGAACTTCAATGGAGTCCAGACTTACTTCTTCTTTTTGCTCAAGCTGGCCGAGCTCTTCATCGCTCCGCGGAGGAGTGACTTTAACAACAAGCGCCACTTGTTCACCAATCAGCTTCACGCCTGGCGGAAGCTCGACATCGCCAAGAGTTATTGAATCATCAAATGTTTTCAGCTTTGAGATATCAACAGAAATTTCGTGAGGGAGATCTTTCGGCAACGCTTCAATCTCGACCTCATGAAATACTTTCAAAAGAACTCCACCCAAGGTTTTGACAGCATCCGATTCACCAATAAATGTGAGCGGGATATGAATTTTGATGGTATGATCGGCGCGCGCCTCGTAAAAATCAACGTGCATCGGGAGGTCTTTAATGGGATCCATGGCAACATCATGAATCAAAACACTTTTTGTCCCATCACCTTCTATAGTAAGGCCTATGAGAGACGACTCCCCCGCGCTTCGCCAGACTTTCAGAAAATCTTTCATGGAAACTGAAAGCGGTAGTGCGCTAGACTTTCCACCATACACAACGGCCGGAAGAATACCTTCCTTTCGAAGATTAGTAACCTTTTTACCGAGCACAGCGCGTTCTCGCGCTTGAAGTTCTATCATAAAAATTATTATACCCGAAAGGACCTCTGGAATCAAACGTTAGGCAAGGTCTGAACAATATTGGGAGGAATGCGCCCTTCAAGCGCCTCAACGATGTTTTTTGCGGCAACCAGGGACATTTTGGAACGCGTCTCATCGGTAGCCGAAGCAATATGCGGCGTTATAATAACATTCTCAATTTCAAAAAGTTGTTTTTCGATTTTCGGTTCTTCCTCAAATACATCAATGGCGGCACCTCTAATAACCTGTGTTTTGAGGGCATGCGCCAACGCGAATTCGTCCACTACCGGACCCCGAGACGTGTTGATAAAATACGCAGAGCTCTTCATAAGCGCAAAACGCTCATTGTTCATCAAATGATGCGTGGATGGCAAGAGCGGCACGTGGATGCTCACAAAATCAGCATCAGGCAAAAGCTTCTCAACCGTTTCGCGAAACTCGGCGTTGTATTCTTTTTCAAATTCTTCATTGCGTTTGACGTCATAATAGAGAACGCGCGCGCCAAAGCCGCGAACCGCGTGATGCGCTACAAGCGAACCAATCCGCCCAAGACCCACAATACCGATGGTTTTGCCGGAAAGATCTGTCCCTAAAAAGAGAAGCGGCGCCCACCCCGTGTATTTGCCGGCGCGCGCAAAGCGATCGGCTTCGGGAATTCTATGCGCGACGGCAAGCATCAGCGCGAACGTGTGCTCCGCCACGGTTTCTGAAAGGACTCCTGGCGTATTTGAAATCAAAATGTTTCGTTCACGCGCGGCTTTCAAATCTATGTTATCAAAACCAACGGCGTAATTGGCAAAAATTTTGCACTGGCGGCCTGCCGCGTCAAAAACCTCACCATCAATATGATCGGTAAGAAGGCATAAAACCGCACTATACATGCCGCTCTTGAGCGCTCCCTTGAGCTCTTCTTTTGTAAGAACACGGTCTTCTGGGCTCACGACAACGTCGTACCCCTTATCTCGTAAAAGCTGGAGTCCCGAGTCGGGAATAAGTCTCGTTACAAAAATTTTCTCTGCTGCCATTGGTATATTCTATACTTTTCCCGCGCTCCCGAAAAGGTCAATATAATGCGCGACAATTTTTTTTACTTCATCAAGCGCAGAAGCAAGGAATTTATACGGAGCAACTTCGTCCCCATTCAAGGCTTTTTTCACGGCAGCCGCGTACGCAACACGAAGTTCTGTGCTCTTATGAATGTTGACGATGCCCCGCCGAATTGCTTCTTTGACCTGATCGTCCGGCACACCCGACCCTCCATGAAGCACAAGCGCTATGCCCGGCAATAGCTTATGAATGCGTTCAATGCGCGCAAAATCGAGATGGGGTATATTTGCAGCAATTCCATGGATACTACCTACCGCAGGCGCAAGCCTGTCGATACCCGTTTCTTTTACAAGCTTTTCGGCTTCTTCAGGATCCGCAAAACTTTCAGGAGGCACCTCGATCGCCGTCGCATATACTTTTGAAGAGTCGGTAACAAGATAGCCGATTTCTCCTTCAACGGAAATGGAAGTGTCTTTGCTCCGCGCATAGGCTGCTACTTCTTTCACTCCGGCGATATTTTCAGCGAGAGTTTTTTTTGACAAATCAATATGTATCGAATCATACCCAGCATCGATTGCTAGTTTCGCGGCTTCAACACTATAGGTGTGGTCGGCATTGAGAAAAAAGGGGAGCTGATATTGTGCTCGAAAACTTTTGATCAAGGCAACCGCCTGTCCGACACCAATAAAACTCCGTTCTCCCTCAGAAGTTCCAATGAGAACCGGAGACTTTTTATACCATGCCACCTCGCAAATCGCTCGCATCATATCAAGCGTAGAAACATTAAAATGAGGCACTGCCCATTGCTCGTCATTGGCTTTTTTCAAAGCATCTTTTAGAGTCATCATGAAGTTATAGTGTAGCAAAAACTTTTGGCTTGTAATCAGCTGGAGCCTCGGCCAAGTATTTTTCAAGCTGATCGCGCCGTAACAACCCTTCCTGCGCACCGACATACTGTACGACGGACATTGAATTGATGGGTCCCCATCGAAGCGCCTCGGGAACCGAAAGACCAAGCGCCAAAGCTGCCGCAAAAGTAGAGGAAAATGCATCGCCCGCGCCCGTTCGTTCATAGGGCGGCTTTGGATCGGGGTAATTGTCGAGAAACCAAACACTCGAGCCATCAGAGGCGTACGCCCCCTTTTTTCCGTCGGTAATAGCAATAATACGCGGCCCAAGATCGTGAATACCCTTCATAAGCGGCAAAATTTCTTTGTTGGCGCTTTTTAAAATCAGCTGGGCTTCTTCCCGATTGCAAACAAAGAATTCCGTCGCCCGATAAAGATTTTTCAGCGCTTGGGTGCCGAGCTGAATTTGAAACGTACCCGGCTGGAACACAAGCTTTGTATTTTTATTTTTACGCACGTAGTCCGCGAGTTCATTGTGAAATTCGACATGCCCCTCCCCCACCGAACTAAAGTATATCCAGCGCGGCTCATCAAGCACGGGTAAGATATATTCAAACGCCTCATGCCTGATGAGAATGGTGCGATCATCTTTGTACCAGAGTACATAATGGTAGTTTGAAATTTTGCCCTCATTGACGGTAACAAAACTGGTATCAACGTTTTCTTTTTTTAATGTTTTTAAAATTTCAGTGCCGTGGTAATCATTACCGATATTTGAGATGAGCGAAGATGAAAGTCCAAGGCGGCTTGCCGCCACCACCGCATTGGCGCTGTTGCCAACTCCGGGAATAACATAGGACCGCTCAAATGGGATTTTAGCGCCGTACCCCAAACAAAGCTGTGGGTTTTCGCTATCAACTATCTTTGCCGATTCATCGAAAAGCCGCACAAAAGCGTCTGTGACAACATCTCCAATCGCAATAAAATCGTATTTCATTATTTTCGTTTTAAAACATTTTTAACGGCCTCCTTGATATGAGAAACGCCCATACCAAAGTGTTCTACAAGTTCATTTGGCTCGCCCGACTCGCCAAAACGATTTTTGACACCGACAAATTCCATCGGAACCGAGTAGTTTGCTGCAAGCAATTCCGCGATCGCAGATCCAAGCCCGCCCGTGATCTGATGTTCCTCAACGCTAACAATTGCTCCTGCATCTCGCGCGGCTGCGAGAATCGTTTCGGCATCGAGCGGTTTTATGGAAGGCGAATTGATTACGCGAACAAATATCCCTTCTTTTTTCAAATCTTCGGCAGCAAGCAGAGCATTATGCACGAGCGGCCCACAGCCGATAATCGCAACGACTGGCTTTTCTTGTCCGACAACTGTCGGATCATAAAAAACCTGCGCCTTGCCAATTTCAAATGGAGTCGCGTCCGTGGTAAAGATTGGAGTTTTTTCTCGATGAAAGCGAATGTAGACTGGACCCGTAAATCGCGCGGCCGCAATCGTTGCTTTTCGCGCTTCTATCATGTCACACGGTGAGAGCACGGTCATATTAGCGATGACTCTCATAATGGCCATATCCTCGATCGCCTGATGCGTGGCGCCATCTGGTCCAACAGAAACACCCGCGTGAGAACCGGCAACTTTCACATTTTGGTCGTTGTAGCAAATGGTTGTCCGGATCTGCTCCCAGTTGCGCCCAGGAGAAAACATCGCGTATGAAGATATGAATGGGACTTTGCCCATCGCCGCCATACCCGAGGCAACTGTAGCCAAATTCTGCTCGGCAACTCCCATTTCCACAAATCGCTCTGGATATTTTTTCTTAAACGCGAGCATCATTGTGGACTCGGTAAGATCGGCACACAAACCCACAACATTCGCATTTTCTTCCCCTGCCGCTACCAGCCCCTCGCCAAACCCCGCGCGCGTAGGTTTTTGTTCGATTTTTGCAAGGTCGAGAACATTTTCAACAAGAAAACTATTCATGTTCGCTTTTGATTTTACCCGCGAGCGTGCGGAGTTCTCTTAACGCAATTTCCGCCTCTTCTTTCTTTGGGGGCTTGCCATGCCACTCAAACTTCCGTTCCATGAAATCAACTCCCTTGCCGGGAATAGTGTGCGCGATAATCATTTTTGGTTTTTCGTAAATCGCCTTCGCTTCTTCAACCGCTCTCACTATTTCTTCAAAGTTGTGCCCATCAATTTCGAGCACATGCCAGCCGAACGCTTCGTATTTTGCTCGCAATGGCTCAAGCGGCATAATATCTTCAGTAAAGCCATCAATCTGGATATTGTTGCGATCCATAATAGCGATCACGTTCCACAACTTTTCCTTGCCCGCAAGCATGGCCGCCTCACAAATATTCCCCGCATCATGCTCACCGTCAGACATCAAACAATAAAAAAACATTGTTTTTTTATCAATCCGCGCGGCAAGCGCCATCCCAACCGTCTGTGAAAGCCCCGACCCAAGCGGACCCGACGTGGTTTCAATCCCCGGGAGCGCGCCGCGATGGGGATGGCCTTGGAGACGCGTGCCAAATTTGCGAAGCGTTTTTAATTCTTCGACTGGAAAATAGCCCGAATGCGCCATAGCGGCATAGAGCACCGGACATATATGCCCATTGGACAAAACCAAGCGATCCCGATCTTCAAGCGCGGGATTTTTTGGATCGTGTTTTAAGATATGAAAATACATGGCCGTAAAAATATCCGCCATGCCCAAGGGGCCTGCGGAATGCCCGGAGCCGGCAGCCAAGAGCATATCTATAATTGACATCCGGATGTCATTTGCTTTCTCTTCCAAAAATTTTACTTTCTTGTCGTCTAAAGACATTTTTATTCCTTCAGTATATCAACGAGTGCACGTGCCTGTCGAATCGCGTCGGTGAGTAAATCCTTAATGAAAAGCGCATAAAATATTTTACGTGGCGATATCATGCTCGAGATTCGCGAGCATTTGCTCAAAGGAATGTTCACCGGTAAAGAGACTCGACCCCACGACGATAAAATTTGCTCCCGCCTCTCGGCATTCGCGCGCTACTCCCACGCGCACTCCCCCATCCACTTCGAGCATGATCCGAGGATCTCTGGCGCGAAGATTTTTGAGCTTCTCAAGCGTTAGCCGGTCAAATGCTTGCGCGGAAGGCCCGGGATTGACCGCGAGCGTCTGCAAAAGATCTGCCTTTCCGATAAATGGCAAAAGCCCTTCCCATGACGAATCGGGACGAACGGCGACTCCAGCTTCTTTCCCAGCATTGTGGCACAGAGTGATGAGATCGTCGGCAACTTCAGTTGATTCAATATGAAAAATTATTCGCTTTGCCAATGTCGCGAGCCACGGCGCGATTTTTTCCTCTGGGCGCTCGACCATAAAATGAATTTCGATCGATGCCGGTGTTTTAAAATTGTCGAGATCCGAGGCCGTATGCCACGCCGCTCGAGGCGTGAACGTGCCATCGGCTACATCAATGTGAATCCAGCGAACGTGTTTCTCGGCCATTTGTATGCGCCGCGAGACCTCGGAAAACGTTTCGACATTGATCGCGGGAACAATTTCAGCCATCGATTTTGCGAACTCTACGCGCGTGTCGCGGATCGTTTGAAAATTTTGTCTCAAGCCATAAGAGCGCCGCGTCCACGATTTGATCCGTGGAAAGAAAGCGCGCGCCGAACGAAAGCGCGTTCGCGTTGTTGTGCTCTTTGGAAAGCACCACTATTTCTTTGGGACCTCCGTAATAGACGGCGGCGCGCACACCTTTCTCACGATTGGCCACCATCGCTTCTCCTTGCCCCGATCCTCCAAACAAAAAAGCGACGCTCCCGGGATTAGTAGAGAGCAAGGATGCGGCTTTTTTCATAACATCGGGATAGTCGTCTTTCAGATCGAGCGCGGAGGCTCCTTGGTCTTGAATGTCATATCCCTTTTCCTGTAAAAATTTTTTCAGGGTTTCTTTCGCTTCAAATCCCGCGTGATCCGCGGCGAGATAGACTTTCATAAAGCACGCCCCGCTTTTTCGACGTGCAAGACGAGCGTATGCACATATCCCCATTCGTTGTCGTACCACGAAAGAACTTTGACGAGATTCCCGTCAACAACGCGCGTGAGCGAAAGATCAACAATCGCGCCATACGGCTCCCCTACGATGTCGGATGAAACAAGCTCGTCCTCGCTGACTTTGAGAATATCTTTCCATTCGGGACGCGCTGAAGCAGTTTTCAAAATAGAATTAATTTCTTCAGGAGTCACGGCGCGTTTTGCGACAAACGTAATATCCGAAAGGGATCCCGCGATAACCGGAACACGCATGGCAATCCCGTCAAATTTTCCCGCAAGCGACTCAACCGCCCGCGCGACGGAAATTGCGGCTCCCGTGGTGGACGGGACGATATTGTGCGCGGCCGCGCGGCCTCTACGCCAATCCTTCCCATCCGGCCCGTCTACGAGCCGCTGGGTCGCGGTGTAGCCGTGCACCGTCGTCAGCATCGCTTTCTCAATCCCCGGACTTTCCGAAAGAATCGCTACCACGGGGGAGGCGGAATTCGTGGTGCACGATCCATTTGAAGTAATGGAGCACGTTTTAAACAGCTGCTCATTGACTCCGTTCAAAACCGTCCGCGCGTCTTTGGTTTCGGCGTCTTTTGCGGGAGCCGTAATCACGACACGCTTGGCGCCCGCCGCCAAATGTGGCCGCGCACTTTCAAAGGACTCAAAAAGTCCCGTCGCCTCAACTGCAATATCCACCCCAAGCTTTCCCCACGGAAGTTTGGCAAGTTCTTTTTCTTGAGTGCACTCTACTTCAACACCCTCCACCAAAAGAACATTACGAGCCGTATCGGCAGAAATATTTTTCTCCCATCTGCCGTAGACCGAATCATATTTTAAAAGATACGCAAGGTTTTCGATATCTCCTAAATCGTTGATGGCCACAATCTCCATACCCGGGCGACCAAACGCCTGGCGGAAAAAGAGACGCCCAATCCTTCCAAAACCATTGATTGCGATTTTCATTCTTTTGCTTTCTCCATATTTTGTAAATACATGTATGCCGAGAGCGCGGCTTTGACGCCGTCTCCCGCTGAAATATTATTTTGTTTGTACATCTCATCCGTTGCATCTCCCGCCGCCCAAATTCCTTCACGCGAGGTGGCAGATGTTTTGTGGTCTATCACAATTTCTTTTTGCTGGTTGAGTACCACGAGATCCTTTAAAAAATCCGTATTCGGTACAGAGCCAATTTCCACAAACACGCCCTGGACGTCAACGCGCTTTGTCTGGTTGTCCTTTGTGTCGAGATAGCTCAAGCCCTCAACAAATTTACGCTCCTTGTCGCCAAGAATTTCTTGTGACTTGGCGTTAAAAATAACCTCGACTCCCGCGTCTTCTACTTTTTTCTGCGTAATAGGATCACCGCGAAGGGCCGGTCCGTACTCAAGGAGATATATTTTTGAAGCGTAGGGCAAAAGGTCAACCGCGGATTCAAGCCCCGCGTTTCCTCCGCCCACAACGGCAACCACTTTGCCCTTGAACAACGGCGCGTCGCAGGTGGCGCAATAGGCAACGCCACGACCATTGAACTCTTCCTCGCCCGGAACCCCAAGCTTGCGGCGGCTTGCCCCCGTCGCTACTATCAGCGTTCGCGCCCGGTAGGTCGTTTTTTGATCGGTTGAAACCATAAAAATCTTGTCGGCTCCTTGCGCCACGCGCTCAACTTTTTGCCCGCTTATAATAGTAATGTCCTCCTGCGCTCGGAGATGCGTTTCAAAGGCTTGGGCCAGATCAAAACCGTTGATTGATTTAGTTCCAATCCAGTTTTGGATATCGGCCGAGACTTCCGACTGGCCACCGAAAGATTCAGTGATAAAAAGCATGTGGATTTTCTTGCGCGCCGCGTATACCCCTGCCGCAATCCCGGCTGGCCCCCCACCCATGATGATCAAATCATACATACTGCCTATACTATCTCATGGGCATTTTAATCCGCAAGGGATTTGAACTCTATTTTTCTTGAAATCCCGGCGTTTGCGAGCCGATGACAAGAACAATCTTATCGTACTTGATGATCGGAGAAGGAGGCGCTGGAGGAACTATAAACGGGGAGAGAATCCTTAACCAATTAATTCCTTCATCTCCTTGGAGAGTGAGATTTTCCCCAGTACTCGTGCAGTCGGAAAGTGTTGAGCCAGAGGTTTCGTCCATCATCCAGTAGCCAACAAGGTTCGCGGTATTGCAGGCAATCTGCTGGGCATAATCAGCATCAAATTCGACGGGGATACGTTTTTTGTTCCAAATCCGAACCTCGTCAATGGGGCCTTTCGCACGAAGACCACCTGAGTGTGAGGCGCCTACGGTAAGTGCCCAATTATTGCCGTTCCAGTTGGAGTATACAGTACCACTCGTCACCGTGTGCGTAGTTTCACCGTTCGACTTGTCGAGTACCCAGATTTCTCCGGTCGAACCCGAGCGCGTTGCAACAACATGATAGAGATGGTTTGCTTCAAGTGTACGAGTGGAAAAAACATTTTTCTCAACACCTACCCCATCATGAGTGTTTAGAAATATTTGCGTGCCAAGAGTTATCACTGACCAACCGGGGTAAAAGATGCTCGTACCTCCCTTATATACTAACTCCTGATATTCCCCCGGAGTAATAACTGGCTTGAACCAGAAATCAACGGTAAAGTCAGTATTTGGGAAATCAAAAACATTATTGTCGAGACCCTTTGTTGCGCCTCCCGGGGAGGTAACTCCCTTGAAATCAATAGCATTATTTGGAGGAGGCGGAGGCGGGGTTTGAGACTGGGCTTGGAGATACACAACATAGCGCCCATCAGGAACATTTTGTCTCCTCACTTGAAACTTAGTATTGGAAAACCCGCCGGAGGAAATTACAGGCGAGGTCGCTCCCACGGTGCCATTAAAAATATATGAAAAGTCGTTGAGTAGTGGATTTCCGAGAGCGTCTTTGTCCGCAGTTGGATCCACGCCGTCTCCGTCATCGATGCCAGCTAAACCAACTCCATCGCCTTTGCCATTTCCAGTATTATCTTTCTCTACACTTAGCACGGTAAATTGAACAGGCAGATTAAACCCGTCTTGAGGATTAACTTTGAGAACAGAGTTGCTTGAAAGCGTAAAGCGAATTGCCAAATCGCGGAGAACATGTGGATGCAAGCCCGCATACGGATCATGGCTAAGCGTGAATGTTCCCACATCGCTCGCGGTTTCTGTGACGGAAACTGGAACCGATGACAAACTCGAGGCATCAGTAACCACGAGTTGAAGGGTGTATTGGCCAACCTTATCTGGCGTAAATGTTGGATTGGGTATTGATGCACTTCCCCCTGATAACGTACAACCAGAAGCATTAGAAGTTATCGTGGTAAGCGAACCTGAGGGTACTAAAGTGAGCGACCACGTATAGCAGGCGAGGTCGCCGTCCACATCCGTAGCGAAGGCGCCTCCATGCGTATGCGGAAAGCCAATCGTTAGCGGATGCATACTCCCAATAGTAGTAATGACAGGCGCAGTTCCTAAACCAACGAGAGTGACACTGTAAAAATTTATCCAGCCCAGATTGGTGCTCCCCCACGCGTATCCAGCAAGATCACTCCCTGATTGAGTGACGCCGTAGCCCGTTCCCGAAAGACTGATCCATCCGTCCCAGCCACCGCGATCAGAATCTCCTTTGAGCCCGCCCGAACAGCCCGATGAAAACACCGTGCACGCGCGCGCCCAGCCGGTGAGATTGCTCCCCTCAAGCTTCGCATCGTTTCCAGAAGTACCTCCTCCCGTTGGGTAAGTTCCACCGGGATCAAATCTGATCCAGCCAATCGCGCGGCTCCACGCGTATCCACTCAAATTGCCAGTGGAAGTGTCGAGCGTGACTTTGTAGTTATTTGTAGCGCAGAGACCGGCTGTTTCAGCGCAATTGAAACTAATCCAGCCCGCGCCACCGGTGGGGCTATTTACCGACCACGCCCAGCCGTGGAGCTCGGCGGTCGCGGCGTGCGCTACCGGAATCTCCTCTTTATTTTTTAAAAATCCTGTACCTAAAAGCGCCAAAACACCAAGTACAAGAATCCAATGAAAAATTATTTTTTTAGATGGCATCAATAAGGGATTTTAACTCATCATACGACGTCTCCCCGCAAATCCATTTGTCGGTTTGAAGATTTATGTAAAAAGGAACGCCGCCGCACCTCCCTTTGTCGAGATTGTCCATTTTGTTTGCGTTGTTGTCATTGTGCCAAACTTCGAAGGACTGAATTTCGGCGCCTTCAGTTTTAAGCTTTTCAACAATTGGTTTCATTGCCTGACAGTGAGAACATTCGTCCCCAAAAAACTCAAGAATCATAGGCATCATTGTTCTTTATAGCGCCCGTCAGGAACATGCTATTGGTTGCTAAATCCGGGAGTTTGAGATCCGATGACAAGTACTATTGGTTCGGGCGGGGTGATCTTGAAGCCACCCGGTTTGTCTTCTTCGGCATTAAGATAAATGACATAACGGCCATCGCCTATGTTGAGACGCGTTACCTGAAGATCAATGAGTGGGTATACCAGCAATCCGCCAATAGGTTTTGGATCTTGTGTGGTGATGGTCTCACTTTTATTCACATACGCGAATCCTTGGCCGAGTTGAGAGAGGTCCGTACTAAATGTGAACACAAATTTTGATTTGTATTCTTTTCCATCCGTCGAGTCTACAGAAACACCATCGCCTTTTCCATTGCCGCAGAGGATGGGATTGCCATCGCATGGCAATACATCCTTTTCAACGCGGTCGATAGAATACTTAACATTTCCTGTAGCGGAAATCGGAATCGGAGTTATTTTGAGCACGGTTCGCGAAGAAGACGTAAAAGAAATCGCGATGTCTCTTTTAAAATGTGGGTGCGCATCGGTCGAAGGGCTGTGGGAAATCGAAAATGTGAAAGGAACGCCTGAGACGACATCTGTTTCGTTATTATCATTTGGATCATAGTGCCCACTTGTGTCATAACAGCCGGGATCCATCCAGTCTGCGAGCGTATCTTCCGGATCCGTATCATCACTGCCGTTGGAACACTGCCTGCCCGCCGGATTTGTCTCATTGTTATCGCTTGGATCATAGACTCCATTTATGTCGTGGCAACCTGGATCTGCGGCATCTGCGAGCGTATCTTCCGGATCGGAATCGTCACTACCATTATTGCATTGGGGTTGCGAGCCAATTACAGTCACTGTAACCGAATTTTGGGCGGAAACACCCGTCGCACTAGTACAGCTAAGCGTGAACGTCGTATCAGTTGTAAGGGATCCCGTTGATTCTGAACCTGAAAAAGGTTTTGAGCCCGACCAACCGCCGGATGCAGAGCACGATGCCGCGTTCGTTGTAGTCCATGTCAGAGTTGATGAGGTATTTAAGGGCACGCTCGTGGGACTCGCGCTGATTGTTACCGTCGGCGGAAAGCCAACAACTGGAGGTCCGCTTGTAACGCAGTACCCTTTGGCAGGGTCGCAAAATTTGATCCAGCCAACGACTTCGGATCCCCACGCAAATCCCGTAAGGTTACTGCCAACTTGCGAAACGCCGTATGGAATAGGATCTCCCGCGACGCTTGAAAGCTTAACCCAGCCGTCCCAGCCGGTGGCTGTGTTGCCCGAAAGAAACCGCGCCCAACCCATGAGTTTTCCTGCCGCGTCAATTTTTGCGATTGGACCGGATCCCCCGCCAATATCGTTTTTGGGAGGATTACCCGCATTACTTCGGTCAAAACTCAACCAACCCACATTTGACGACCACGCATTCCCTGAAAGATTTTTCGTCGCATTGTCCACGTTGACCCAGTAATTTGGCCCACTAAAGCTGATCCAGCCGATGTTTGAGGACCAGGCAAAATTTGAAAGATCTCCAGGTAAAGCCGCCCGAGCCAAAGCCGCCGCTGGAAACATGGCGGAGACAAGCAAGAGAAAAATGAGAACTTTAAATTTCACTCTAATTTTTTATAATTACTGTTTACCAACTACAATGAAAGTAAACGCAGTATTAACAAGCGTTCCAACACCATTATGAGACTCCAACTCCATCATTTGTGGAGCAGATAAGCGCAAACGTAAATCTGCACCAGATCCAATTACGGCGGTCGCAGAAACAGCTGGAGAATCTCCGAATAGTGTATTGTAACTAATTGTATACTGTCCTGGACCCGTTCTCCTGGAAGTAAATCCAGCCCCCGCACTAATCGTACCATCAGCATTTATAAAACCTCTGACGATACGAAGAGACTCGGGGCCATTGACGGTATTTACAGGAGGTCCAGCAGTACTCAAACATTTGTTGCGCCCGCCAAAATTAGTACAAATATCGCCATTAGCATTGATGGTGCCCGATACGTGCAAGTTGACGGTATTCGTGTTGAAACTGCCGAGGCCACCAAAGCGAATAGTGGAGTTAACAGGTGTGCCAAATTGATTAGTTGGGGTCCAGATATTAGTTACGCCGTTATCGTAAGTTAGAAACTGGACTCCGCCACGGTGGGTCGTGGTATTGTCGCCTGTCGTAAAAATCGTGGAGCGTCCGGCGCTTAAAAGCAGATTCCCATTTACGTCCAGCTTGGCTCCCGGATTCGCGGTCCCAATACCAACGCTACCACCGAGAGTCGCGAGATATGTATTACCTCGAGATTCAAATGTTCCCCTGCTCAGAAGAGTACCTTCACTTGGTGAAAAAGGAGCCTGTCCGAGATCAAGCCCTCCCAATTTGGTCTGTAGTTTATTGCTTACATTAATTGGAGTTTCTGTGTTGTTAGAAGTCGGAAGTCCTTGTGGATCGATCCACGTACCGGCTAAGACAAAAAGCGTTGAGGCGAAGAGGGTGGATCCGATGAGTACTGCTGCTGTTGTAAATTTTTTAAAAAGGTTTTTCATATTTATTGATAAATGCTAAAAAGTCGCCAGTTCGACTCATGGCGAAAAGAGTAATAGTAACATTGAAATATTTTTTATCATTGTCCTGAATCCTTTTTTCGCAACTCATTTAAATACTTTGCCTGCTCGTCAAGAGTCGTCTGTGATAAAGGCTGGTCCGCGCTCCGCTCTTTGTTTAAATAATCGCTCTGGGCTTTTGCATCGGCCGCGCTGAGTGGTTTTGCTGTTTTTCTCTCCTCGGCCAAAGTTTGACTTTCCGACCGCATCCGCGCTTCAAAATTATTTTTATTCTGATTCTGGTTGTTTTCATTTTGTGGCGGAGACTGGGAAACATACCAACGGGAAATGATAAAGTAAGAAGCAACAACCGCGATCAAAATCGAGACCGCGACAATGGGATTGTGAAGTATTTTGTGTTCTTCGTTTTTGTTGTCAGACATTTGCATAAAATTTATTTTTACTCGCTCGAATTATCAATCCCCAAAATCCGCGCAAAGAGCGCGCCCATTTGCAATAGGCGCACTAACAGTGCACGGAGCCTGATCTGAGATAGCTCCTGCGAATGTCCAATAACCTAAACAAACCGCATTTGTAGGAACAACGGTTCTACAGAGAGCTTGACCGGTGCGGGATGTAGCGTCTCCCACAGCTGGAAACATTTCAACGCTTCCTGCCGAGCCGCTTGTTTTTTTCAAACGAACAGTGTTTTGATTCGGACTGACGATTTCAAGCTTTGCCCCAGGCACGGTGGCGGCCGTTCCGATTCCAACATTGCCGGCGCTAGTAATCGCCATGCGGTTTACGCCGCCCGTATAAAAATCCAAACCCCATTGATTCCCGCCTACATTACGCTTTGAGGCAATCCCTTCTTGGGTGCTACTATCCCCAAAAAGCAAACCTCCGCTCGCAAGTGTTCCAGTGTTTGAGTTATTTGCATTTACACGCACCTGGCCAGAATTTGCATTAAAGATATCGCTGCCGCTTGTCGTCCATTGACCACCTCCACCGCCTAAAACACAATCAGTAGCAGGACCCGGGCCTTCATAGCATTTAAATTTTCTTGATACACTATCATAATAAATCATGCCAGTGCCTCCTGGGGGGGCGGCTGGCGCGGATACGCCGCCTAAAACCATCGGGCCGAGATTATAGAGTTCCCCAGTACCACGCACTTCAAAAATTTTTTGGGGTGGAGCGGCAATACTTCCCTCCGGCCCAAAGATGAGACCCGAACCTCCAAGTGGGGGCACAGCACCTCGCCATATTCTGAAAAATTCCTTGTCTGGCTGATTCGGAATGCTAACAGCATTATCGGTATCGAGATAAAGCTCATACTTGTCCCATTGACTATAGATCAAAAGATTCCCCTTCCCTCCCCGGTTACTAAAAAGCCAGCTATCGGTAGGTGAAGCTTGAGCCCCCTGAGGCGAAAGAGCAAGAAGATTAGAATTAAAATCTTCTGACGGGCTTAGTGGTCGGATTTCAAGTTTTGCGACGGGATTTGAAGCACCAATGCCGACATTACCATTCACAACTACGAAACCAGTAGCTATCCCGCCCGCGGTAGCCACGGTCAAAGCCCCGCTTCTAATTTGCTCCACACTACCGGTATTAATAGGATCATCGCATCCCGGATTTCCGGAGGCACAGGTCGGGGCAGTTGCGAGCGGAGCAGTCCAATCCGCATACACAAACGCGGAAACAAATAAACCAAATACTATAAAGAGAAATATCAGACTCATTTGTTTGCGCATTTGATATACCATATTCTTAATTATTGTTTAGGAGTCATCGCGTCCAACAACTGTTTTGTTTGTTCCGCGGTTAAAGTTGTTGTGGCGTTTGATTTTGGAGTCATAGCTTTTCGTAAATTACGCGTTTCTTGGGGAGTAAGTGTCGATTTTGTGGTAGACGGAGTCATGGCCTTAACAAGCTCCTCTGTTTCTTCGGCAGTAAGGGTAGTACGTTGAAAACCTGGAAGCGGAGGAGAAAGCGCGGGAGATGGCTTTGTAGGATAGAAAAAATAGATGAGAACTCCAACAACGCCCGCTACAAGAACAACTCCGCCGGCGTATATTATTTTTTGTTTTTCGGGAGATTGCTTCTCCAGTTTCTTGATCCAAAAGACTTTTGCCATACTGCCGACGATACAGCTTTATTATATAGTATCGAGCACAAAAAACCTTTGTGGATAACTAATTCTTTGGCTTCGCGTATGCTTCCTTTGTATAAACATTTGAGGCGTCCCAAGCCATCCACGAGTCAAGACCGTTGTCATATATCGCTTTTATCTGCTGTTCTATCTCGGGAACACCGTACGCTCGACCCAAATCAAAGTCCTGAATCCACGGCCGGAGTTTTTTGGGATCTTCTCCCATCGCCTTGAGACGCAAAACGCCTTTTTCGAGCGAAACGTTGATAACCTCATAGGGATGCTCCGCGGGATTTTTAAAACCGTTGAAGCCGTTGGCGTAGTGCGACGGGTACACCATGGGTGCCACATAGTCAAAATGCGGGGCGGCCTTCTCGAGTACCTGTCCGATATTAAGATCGTCCGTATTGTAGGTCGTCAAGCCGAAAAGATCCGCCGAAAGAGGAACTTTAATATCGGCGAGTTCTTTGCGAAGATAGATAAAAAATCCTTCGAGTACGTCGGCCTTGGCACGACCCTGGAGATACGGCGAGGACATGGTACTGATCGAGCCATCGGACGGAAAACGGATATAATCAAAATTGATCTCATCGAATCCAACGCTTTCGGAAACGCGCGCGATGTGAACAATGTAATCCCAGTATTCTTCGGCGCCCGGATCAATGTAGGCAAGTCCCTTACGATCTTTCCAAAGTCCCCCTCTCGTGTCTTTCATCGCGAGATCTGGCCGGCGTTTAGCCATATACGGATCCTGAAAAACAGTTACGCGCGCGATTGTGTAAATTCCGTTTTGGTGGAGCCCTTCAATAAGGCCACGAACATCGGGAATCCTTTTTTCAGCTGACTCCATTTTGGTGATAACAGGATCGTCAGTTTCAAAAGCAATTTTTCCGGAATAATCTTTCACGTCGATGACGATACTGTTTATCTGGGAATTCTCCACAAAATCGATAAGACGATCGCGAAGAGACGGAGTCCCCGCCACCCAGCTCGTCATATACACGCCGCGAACTTGCGGGGGGGTTTCAAGATGACGCGGTCTTGGCGGCTCTTCCTTCTTTTGCTCAAACATTGCTTGGTTGTTGTTTTCAGAATCATAGACAAGCGTGCTTCGGGTGTTCTCTGCTAAGTACAAGAAAAGCGCGGCGCCAAAAAGTGCCGCGAAGAGAAAAAATATTTTTACTTTAGACAAGCGAAGAAATTTCCGCATTGGGATTTTTGAGCTCTTCCATAAAAGACGAGAGATCGCGCCGCTCCTCGATGAGCCGTGCGAGCGCGGCCTTATCTTGAAACCGATTGATGAGGAGCGCGCCTTTTACGATACAATGATCGAAAAAAAGGCGTTCGTAGGCGGGGACCTCCGGCCAGACGCGAACAATGTCTGTCATTTCGGGGTTGAGCCTCGCCTGCCCAACAATAGTAATATGGAAACCGAGATTTGTAATCGAATAGGCCGAAACTGACCTCAACTCTTCTTTGGCGCCCGCCATATTGGCACCCGCCACCTTTCCCTGCAAGACGGCGCTGGTCCAGTTGCCCACGACCCGATATTCGTCAAAAATAACATCATAAAATTCGACAACATCCCCCGCCGCCCATACGTCCTTGACCGACGTTTCGAGAAGTTGGTTTGTCTTGATGCCGCGTTCCACCAAAAGGCCCGTCCCCTCAAACGGCGCGAAATTTTTCTCGAGGCCGATGCCAAGCGCCAGCCATGAACCCGAATGCGACTTGCCATTTGCAACCTCGATAACGAGGTTGCCCTCTTTTTCAAGAATCCGCTTTGGCTCGGTGTCTTCACAAACGATAATCCCATGCCGCGCAAAATTATTTTTCAGCATCTCCCATCCCGCGTCATCTAGCGCCTCTCCAAAATATTTTTGATCTCGTAGCAAAAGCTCCGCCGGGATCTTATAGGCGGCCGCCGTCTCGATAAATTCGAGTCCGATAAAACTGGAGCCGATGATGAGACCGCTATTTTTTGGCGTTCCCGCGACTTCCTGAAAATATGATCGGGTGCGATCGGCGTCCGCGAGCGACTGCAGGCGAAAAATATGCTCGTTTGTGCCCGCGCCCGGAAGCCGTAAAGGATGAACTTCCCCGCCAGTAGCAATCAAAAGTTTTTTGTATGTGACATTTCGCGACCCCGATGTCAAAACTTCGCGCGTCTGGAGATTTGCCGAAACAATGTGCTCCCCGGGCCAAACGTCGATCCCTGCCTCTTCATAGTGCGAGAAAGCGCGAAGAAAGACTTTTTCACGTTTAATGCGCCCTCGCAGGTAGTGAGGCAAAAGAACGCGGGAATAGAGCGGATCCGTTTCTTTTGAAATGATGAGAATGTTCCCTCGCGGATCGCGGCGGCGGATTTCTTCTGCCGCGGTAACGCCGGCAACGCCACCACCCGCGATCAGGTAGTCGTAGCTCAAAGCTTTCGGCATAGACTACTCTACTTGATGCGATTTGCTAAAAGACCAAACCGACAAGAGAAGTATCCCGAGACCGAGCATGACAAGGGTCGCGGTTTGGGTCGAGCCGCAAGAAAGCAAAAACGGCGTAAGCGCAACCCACAATCCTAAAAATGCGAGTACCAAATCTTTACGCATAATGTTTTAGTATACACCAAAAAATAGAATACCAAAAATAATGACGGCAAGCTGTGTACCGATGCCAACGAGTGGTCGGTCATCGAGTCGCGTTCGCGTGTGGATTCTATTATGAAATCGCTGATGAAGAATTAAAAAGCGGCTTGGATAAAATCGAGAAAATCCGACGAGCAAATCTGGCAATATCGCGCCAAAAACCGCAAAAAAAACCGCGAGCATGTTTCCGGGAAAGAAAAAAAATGAAACGAGAAAACCCATGGCGCAATCGATCGCTATTTTTACAAACTCGCCCACAAAACGCACAGAGAACGTTAATGTTTTTTTCATTGACTGCTCGCGCAGAGCCACCGTCACTCGCGGGACACGATAGTGCCAATGCGGAATGGCATCGGACAGATAATGGCTCGCGACCCCCGTCAAAAAAATCAGAGTGTACGTTTGGATTTTTGTTGTAACAGCGGCACCAATGACCGCGTGCGTAATCAGAATCATAGTTTCCCATTTTGCCACAAATATTTTCAATACACAAATTATCTGCTATTATCGGGACACGCTGCCGGATCGTCTAATGGTAGGACATCGCCCTTTGGAGGCGAGTATCTAGGTTCGAATCCTAGTCCGGCAACAAGATAACTTTATGCGGGAATCGCATCCAATTGATACCAGCAATTTTGATACGTCGGTAAAACCCACCGATGACTTCTTTCGGTTTGTAAACGGCAACTGGCTAAAAAATAATCCTATTCCCGAAGACGAATCGCGCTGGGGTTCGTTTAGTATGCTGAGAGTCGAGGTTGAGGAAAAGCTCAAAAAGATTCTCGACGAACTGATAAAAACAAACACTCCCCCATCGGAGCCTGAAACAAAAAAGATTCTCGATTTTTACCAAACCGCGATGAACACAGCAAAACTTAATGAGCTCGGCATCAAGCCGCTTGAAGAACTCTTCTGTATGATAGCGAGTATCAAAGACACGGATGAACTCGCGCGTGTTACCAGCCATCTTCATAAATATGGCGTAGATGTTTGGTGGATGCCAAGCGTAGAGCAAGATGAAAAAAAGAGCGAGGTCATGTCACTTCATTTCCACCAAGGAGGATTGGGGTTGCCAGACCGTGACTATTACACGAAGAGTGACGAAAAAAGCCAAGAGATCAGGGGAAAATATTTGAAACATGTGGCAACTCTGTTGCAGTATTCGGCGTCAGATACGCAAGACCACTCCGCATCCGCACGCATAGTCATGGACATTGAAACGTGCCTTGCCAAGTCATCTATGACCCGTGTTGAGCGGCGTGATGCCGAAAAACAGTACAACAAAATGACTCTCGAAGAACTAGGCAAAAAAACACCGAGTATCGACTGGAAAACATATTTTGAAGAACTGCCTACACCTAAAATAGAATATCTCATCGTTGGCCAACCAATTTTTTTTGGAGAAGCAGATCACCTTTTTAAAACACTGCCGCTCGAGCACATAAAAATATACTTACGCTGGCATGTTGTAAACGCGATGGCGCCATATCTTGGCGAAGATTTAGAAAAAGAAAACTTTGATTTTTATGGCCGGGTATTTGGCGGAGCCGCTGAAATGAAACCGCGCTGGAGACGCGTGCTTACCGTACTCAACAGCACACTTGACCACCCGATGGGGAAGCTCTACGTGGAGCAACATTTTAGCGAAGAGGCAAAAAAGAAAGTAAGTAATCTCGTTGATCATCTTGTCGCAGCGTATAGAGCGCGAATCGAACGGCTCGATTGGATGGGACCGGAGACAAAAAAGAAAGCGCTCGAGAAGCTCGGCACGATTTCTAAAAAGCTTGGATACCCAGGCACATGGAAAGATTTTAAGGCGCTTGAAATTAAAACTGATTCATACGCTCAAAACTATATGCGAGCGTATGCCTTTGCTTTCGATCGGGAAATTCGAAAAATTGGCAAACCAGTTGATCGCGACGAATGGCATATGCCTCCCCAAACAGTGAACGCCTACTATTCCCCTACCATGAATGAAATTGTTTTCCCCGCGGCCATCCTCCAAGCGCCTTTTTTTGATCCAAACGCGGATGACGCGGTGAATTTCGGCGGTATCGGGGGCGTTATCGGACATGAATTAACGCATGGCTTCGACGATCAAGGATCCAGATTCGATGCAAAAGGAAATCTGGAAGAATGGTGGACGAGCGAAGACAAAGAACGCTTTGAGAAAAAAACCCTACGTCTTGCCGAACAGTTTGACACATACGAACCTCTTCCCAATACCCACATAAACGGTAGGCTTACACTCGGAGAGAATATCGCGGATCTCGGGGGAATGCTTATTGCATATGATGGGTTGTGCTTAAATCTTGAAGAAAAAGCGAATGAAAAAATCATTGACGAATTAACGCCCTACCAGCGATTTTTTGTAAACTGGGCAATTGTTGAGCGAGGTCACGAGCGAGAAGAATTTTTACGCACACAACTGCAGATAGATCCCCACGCGCCATCGTATTATAGGGTAAACGGTCCCGCATCGAATCTTCCAGAATTCTATGACGCATTTGAATGCAAAAAAGGCGACCGCCTGTGGCGAGATCCCGAAGATCGCGTGAAGATATGGTAATGCCAAGATGTCTCCTGCCTTCATAACACGCACGCGGGATTGGTACGCCCGCTATGAGCGGCCGATATCTTCGATATCGCTCGTGGGCGGTTTCGTATTTGACGCCGTCACGTTAAAGCGCGTTGATTTTTTCTGGGAAAATCTGTGGGTTGTTGGGCACATTCTCATCGTTGGGATCTTCATCATTCTTGTAAATCTCCAGGAAAATGAGGCAATGGAGCACAAAAATCCGGCACGAGCGCATTTCTGGTTTATCAACATACTCCAATTTTTCTTTGGAGGGCTCCTCAGCGTTTTCGTAGTTTTTTATTTTAGAAGTACCACGCTCGCCGTAACCTGGCCGTTCCTCCTCATTCTCGCTATCGCGTTTGTTGCCAACGAATCGCTCAAAAAGCACTACGCGCGGCTCTCCTTCCAGATCAGCCTTTTCTATCTTTCGCTCCTTGCGTTTTCTATTTTTATTGTTCCGGTATTTTTGCATCGGATCGGCCGAGATGTGTTTTTGTTGAGCGATATTGCAAGCCTTATCGTCTTAGCTTTTTTTCTCGCGGCAGTTCGATTTTTTGCAAAAGAAAAGTTTAAACAAAGCAAAAAAATACTTCTCCTCTCCGTATCGGGAATTTTTCTAGGGACTAATATTCTTTATTTTCTTAATCTCATCCCGCCGATTCCCCTTTCGCTCAAGGACGCGGGCATTTTCCACTCTATTCACCGAGACGCCTCGGGAAATTACGTCGTCGAGTCTGAAGACACGGGGTGGCAAGGATTTTTTGCCCTGTATGAAAATTTTCACGCGACCGCGAATGATCCGGTATACGCCTATAGCGCTATCTTCTCGCCAGCGTTATTCAATACCAGCATCATCCATGAATGGCAAAAATACGACCAAAATGCGGGCCGATGGGTTACGGCAAGCCGTATAAATCTCTCTGCCACTGGCGGCCGCGACGGAGGATACCGAACCTATTCAATGAAAAATAATATTACTCCGGGCAAATGGCGCGTAAACGTAGAAACCAAAGACCAGCAGATTATCGGCCAATTGCGATTCAATGTAATCGCGTCAAACACAAAACCCGCCCTGAAAACCGACATTAAAGACTGATCAATCTATTATTTTCTCTCAAAATACTGTAGCCTATGGGGATGCTCCGTGAAGAGGTCATCGTAAGATTTGAAGACGTATCGTTTGATTACGGTCCCATGCACCCTATTTTAAAAGAGGTGAGCTTTCCAATCCGCCGGGGTGCCAAAATTACGCTCATGGGACAAAATGGCGCGGGCAAAAGCAGCATGTTCGAGCTCATCATGGGTGACGTTAAACCTGAATCGGGCAAAATACATATCGCGCAAGGGTTAACAATCGCGACAGCTCGCCAAGTAATCCCGCGAGATCAGATGGATTTGACGATGCGCGAATTTTTCGAAAAATGTTTTACAGAAAAAGTGTACGACATTGATCCTCGAATCGACGCCGTGCTTGAGGTCGTACATCTCAAAGCTCCCCACGAAAAAATTATCAAGACATTTTCAGGTGGACAGCAAGCGAGGCTTCTGCTTGCTTGGGCACTCATTCAAGGCCCAGACCTTCTATTGCTTGATGAGCCTACAAACAATCTTGATACGGCAGGAATTGAGCACCTAACCCAATTTCTTATTGATTACAAAAAAACCTGCATTGTCATCTCGCACGACGCCAATTTTCTCAACGCCTTTTCGAGCGGTGTTTTGTATCTCGATATCTTCACGCGCGCGGTTGAACAGTACGTGGGCAATTATTTTGACGTGGTCAAAGATATCGCGCTACGCATTGAGCGAGAAAATAAGAAAAACGCCCAGCTTGCCAAAGAAAATAAGGAAAACAAAGACAAGGCAAATTTTTTCGCGCAAAAAGGAGGTAAGATGAGAAACGTAGCAAAAAAAATGCGCGAAAAAACCCAAGAACTCGAAAGCGAAATGATGGATGTGCGCCAAGAAGATAAGACTATACGGCCATTCGTCATCCCGTCACAATTTGACATCGTGGGAACTATTTTGCATATTACCTCCTTTGTCACCATAAAAAATCATAAGCCCGTGACACATAAAACAGATATAGTGCTCAAGAAAAATCATCATCTTTTGATCAGAGGGCCAAACGGTATTGGCAAAACGACGCTGCTCGAATCTCTGGCATCAGGTAACAGCAAAGGTATGAAAATCGCCCCGGGCGTGCGTGTAGGATACTATCGGCAAGATTTCTCGACTTTGAATTTTGAAGATACCGTCCGCGAGTCGCTCATGGCCGTCATGGACAAAAAAACGGAAGAAACATTGCGGGCGACTGCCGCGCGATTTCTGATTACCTCCGAGATGATCGGCACAAAAATCGGTCGGTTATCGGAAGGGCAAAAGGGGCTCGTGGCTTTCGCGCGCCTGGTAATGCAAAAACCGGGGCTTCTCATACTTGACGAGCCGACTAACCATATCAATTTTCGCCACTTGCCAGTGATAGCGGCGGCCCTCGACAAATACGACGGCACGATGATTTTGGTTAGCCACGTGCCAGAATTCGTAAAGCAAATCCGCATTGATGAAATTCTGGATTTGGAAAAATAAAATTGAGAAATCAATCAAAAACCTCAAAATTTGGCGGCTCTTTAACAATCATGGTATCCATTTTTGCCGTTCAAGATTTTGTGGGCGGTTACTTTTTTTCGTGGCTCAATAACTCAAAGTGTTTTACATATCTCGGCTGTAACGCGGGATTTTTTGGCTACGACGCGCTTGTTCATTTTTTCAGCGGCATGACAGAGGCGGTATTCATTTTCTGGCTCGCTGAAAAATCTCAAAAATTCAATTTCCTGCACAAAAGTTTTTGGAAAAACGCTATCATTATAATCTCAATTGTCGCACTTTTAGGTATAGGCTGGGAAATTATAGAGTTTAGTTATGATCAAATCCGAACTCACGTCCTCCATCAAAATCTCCTCGATCCGAATCGTCTCGTTCAACCAAATAATATTGATACGATGGGAGACTTGATCTCCACCTTGATTGGCGCCTTGGTGATACTGGTCATCATGACTTACAACGTAGTATAGTGCAATTGATATGCAACACCACGCGCCCGAAGACGGCGGCAACAATTTCTATGGCCTGGGTATCGCGCCCGCGCTCCTTGAAACTTTGGCACGGCTGCATTTTAAAACACCAACTCCAATTCAGAGACAAGCGATTCCTATAGCAATCCAAGGAAAAGATATCGTGGGTATCGCTCAAACAGGCACCGGCAAAACGCTTGCCTTTGGGATTCCTATGATCCAACGCCTTACGCAAATAAAAGGACGCGGCATCATTGTTTTGCCAACACGAGAACTAGCGCTTCAAGTGGACGAGGCGCTCGCGAAAATTGGCCGCACCTTTGGTTTGAAGGGGGCAGTCCTTATCGGCGGACTCTCGCTTCGCCCGCAAATTCAGGCGCTTTTAAAAAATCCAAACATCGTCATCGCCACACCGGGCAGGTTGATTGATCACCTCAATCAAGGAAACATCCGACTTGATACCGCGCGAATCGTCGTCCTCGATGAAGCGGATCGCATGCTTGATATGGGATTTCTCCCCCAAATTCAAAGAATCTTGGACGCCCTCCCCAAAGAGCGTCAAACAATGCTTTTTTCGGCAACGATGCCTCCTGAAATTATGCGTATTGCAACGCGGTATATGCAAATTCCCATTCGCGTAGAGATCGCGCCGACTGGCACGACCGCGGAGCGCGTGACCCAAGAAGTTTTTATTGTCCCACGAGAGCAAAAAATCGGCCTTCTTCAAAAACTACTGGAGCGCTATCAAGGCCCCACGCTTGTTTTTACAAGAACGAAACACGGAGCAAGAAAAATTGTACAACAAATCCGTGCTATGGGGGTGCTCGCCGCTGAAATTCATTCTAATCGCTCGCTCGGCCAGCGCCGCGAAGCCCTCGAGGGGTTTAAGACGGGCAAATATCAGGTACTCGTCGCGACCGATATCGCCTCACGCGGCATCGATGTGGTTGGAATCGAGCTTGTCGTCAACTACGACCTTCCATCAAGCTCCGACGACTATGTGCACCGGATCGGCCGCACCGCGCGCGCGGGTGCCGGAGGCCACGCCATTTCATTTGCAATGCCCGGCGAGCAACGGGAAATCCGTGGGATCGAAAATTTGATCCGTAAAAGCTTGCCGATTTCAAAACTTCCTGAACTTCCCGCGACCTCTGTGCGCAAATTCTCACCCCAAGCGCACCAATCAAAACCGCAGTACTATCCAAAGAGTCGCTTCCGCCGCTAGAGCGCGTACATCATATCTTTTCGCTCAACGACGATTGTCCAGCCACGACGCTTGGCGATGCGATACAGCTTTATATTGGGATTAAACGCGATCGGATGCTCCACCATTTTAAGAAATGATACGTCGGATTCTGAATCCCCCACGCCAATCGATCCCTTGAGTGTTAAATTTTCTTTCTTGACAGCACGGCGCAGTATTTTATTTTTGTTGTTGATTAAATCCTCATGCAGAATTGATCCGGTAAACCGCATTTTTTTATCAACCGCGTACACGCGCCCGTAGACTTTATCAAAACCAAATTCTTTGCAGAAAGGACCTACGATTTCAACGGGCGACCAGGAAATAGCGATTAAATAATGAGTCTTCCGAAGCTGAGCCAAGAGATCGCGCGTATATCGATAGAGCCGCCGTTGATGGAACATCATAACCCGCCGAGCAACGCGCCAAACTCGCTCATCGCGCACACCCTTCACATGGTGATTATAGGCCTTGACTACTTTCATAATATATTTATCGTACGAATCTTCGCGATTGAGCCAACGCTCATATTCACTAGCGTACAGCGCTCGCGCGCTCGCGGGGAAAACATGCTCCATAATAAGGCCATCAACGAGCTCAATCAAAAGAGAGGACCGGAAAATAGTGCCGTCGATATCAAACACCGCGACAGATCTTTTTTTTGGTGCAGCTTCTTTACGCATTTTAGACGACGTTACGTGAAGCAACATCGAGAAGGGCCAACTCGATCGGCAATTCCCCAAAAGGACCCCGATAGGACGACTGATACGCCTCTATGAGCTTTACCAGAAGCCGCTCCGCGACTTTTCTATCAACAGACCCGTGCTTTTCAAAAAACACGACGTGATCCTCGGAAAGTTCTTTTTTAAGTCTGCCAATTTCCTTTGGATTTAATGTGACAAGAAGAAGGGTTCTCGCTTCGTTCAGAAGAAAGCGAAGAAGCATCCGAGGATCAGTTCCTTTTTCAGTAATTTTCCCAAGTATATCAAGCACGACAACGGCATCCTCCGCGCACACGGCGTGTATGAGCCCGTGGACAAGCGAAAGCGCCGGTAAACCAAAAAGATTTTCGATGCTATTTTTATCAGCTTCTTTAGGAAAGGCATCGAACACTTGGCCAAGCATTGTTTCGGCATCCCGGAGAGACCCGTCGGCAAGAAAAGAAATAAGCATAGTTGCCTCAATGTCAATCGAATATTTTTCGTGCTTTGCAAGGAGTGTGATCCGTTCGCGGATTTTTGTTTGGGAAATCCTGCGAAACTCAAAATTCTGAGTACGCGATGCGATAGTATCAGGAACTTTCTCGAGTTCAGTAGTTGCTAAAATAAACATAGAATGCGCGGGTGGCTCTTCAAGAGTTTTTAACAGCGCGTTGAACGCCTCTTTGGTAAGCATATGCACCTCATCTATGATGTACACTTTGCGTCGGGCATGAGATGGACTGAAACGAACTGATTCGCGGAGTTCTCTGATCTCGTCGATACCACGCGAAGAAGCGGCGTCAACTTCGATGAGATCAAGCGCTTTCCCGCTTGAAAATTCCTTACAGAGATTACATGTGTTGCATGGCTCGCCGTCGGGACGCGGATTTTCGCAATTGACCGCTTTGGCCAAAATACGCGCCACGGTGGTTTTCCCCGTGCCGCGCGTTCCCGAAAAAAGATACGCATGCGCCACGCGCTTGAGGCGCAGAGCGTTTTTGAGCACCGTTACAATATGATCCTGTCCCATTACGTCTGAAAAAGACGCGGGACGATATTTCCGGTAGAGCACCAGATGTTCCAAATTCTGCATGTTCAAATTCTATCAGAAAACACTCTACCCGAAAACAAAAAATTTATAGCCAAAAAAGTTCCAGAAAAGAGAAATCCCTGTCGCCGCAACCTTCGCAACGCCCAAGAGTTGAGCGTTGTTGGGCAATTGGAGCGCTGCAAACGAATGGATTGCTAACTTTGTTGCAGTGGTATTGATGGCAAGGCCTACGAGTGTCACTGAAATAAACGCCATAAACTCTCTTCGCGAAGGACGCTTTCTTTCCCCAAATGTCCACGTGCGTTGCCAAAAATAACTGTTTAAAATCGCGATGGCCGCGGCAAGAATCAAGTAGGGGAGAAAATCATTACTCTTAATATCAACACGGTACCGTTCACTTAAAAACGTGCCCGTCCCCACATCAACGCAAAAATTCATAAGACCAGTAATACCAAATCGTCCCAACTGGCGGAGCGCCAAAATATGTGAAAATAACTTTGACGCGATGATGTACACGATATATTCCGCGACCGGTAGGATAATGAATATAACCCAGATTGGAACTGAAAAACCAAAACGAGAAAATATCCAATGGCCATTATTTGAGTAGTATAAAATTGGTGTTGCAAAAACCGCGGTTATAAAACCAATGACTCCCGCGAGTAAAAAATCTTTTTTAAACATGTTGGTAGCGTTCCCTGATTGATGCCTCTATCTCCGCTCTCGATCGCCCATAGGTGCGCCGCGAGAGCTCGATAAGCTTTTGCCTCCGTTCTAGATCCCCCACATCAGGCGGAGATATCTGGATGTTAAACGCGCGTGATGGCTCCCCATGAATTAACAGTTTAATATATGCATTACGATTTTCAATGCCTAAGAGATCCCGCGCGCCAAACACGGGACCGAACTGCTTTTCCATAAACTCGGCGTCATCCGCCCCAATTCGAAACGCGACTAATGTCCCGACATTGCCAAAAACCGCTTTTTTAATCTCTTCTTCGAGCTGCCCGAGAAATTGGTGCGCGATCGTGAGGTCAAGCCGATATTTACGGGCTTCTGATAAAATAGTAGCAATAGATTTGGTCGTCACATTTTGGAATTCATCAATATAGAAATAAAAATCTT